>NZ_CP011883.2:605109-907663 GCF_000340435.2 Mycobacterium haemophilum DSM 44634 | reverse complement strand
CCCAGATCGGCGGCCTCCCGGATACGCCGGGCGGCTTCGGCGCGGCTGATCAGCGTCCACTCGGCAATCGCATGCGAGAGCCTACCGCCGAGCTCTTCGGGGGTCGCTTGGCGGGCAAGCTGATTGATCATTGGGTGTTCGACGGCAGGTATCCTGCGGCGCACCCGCTCCACCCGCTCCAACAACCAACCACTCCCGGGCGCACAGCGCATCAAAATCCAGCGCGACCACCCCATCAACCGCAGCATCCAACGCATCAAAGGCCGCCGTGATCGCCTCCCGATCAACAACACGACCCGAACCCATAAACTCAAACTGACCGAGCCCACTGACAAAAAACCGCTCCTCGAAACCAGAGTGACGCAAGTTGTTTCGCCTAGGGACCTCTCAGAAATCGAGCCCGGAAAACATGATCCGGTTGGGGTCGTATTTCTGGCGGATGGCCGTCAACTGTGCCAAGTTCGAACCGAAGTAGCGCGACGCCGAAGTTTTGGGCTCTAGATAGTTAACGTATCCCCCCGCCGAAAACTGTTGCACCGCCTGGTGTGCAGCATTCAGCCACTGCGTGGCGGCGGGCACTTTGCCGCTGTTGGGTTGGGAGTACCACTGCAGTACCGCGGACTGCCGGCGCCACGGGAACGCGGAATCTTCCGGTGCCACGTCGGCGACTGCACCGCCCAGCGAGTCGACGAGCACCGACGCCGCCCCGGCCGCCACGGGCCACTGCCCAATCGCGGTGGCGATGGCACGGGCCGCGCTGGCATTCACCGTGGTGATCACATCCGAACCAGCGACAAAGCCGCGAGGTGCGGGCGTCGAGCTACCACCAGCCAAGTACATCACCAGATCCATATGGTTAAACGTCTTATTCTGAACCGCGCTGGGCTGCAACCCAACTGCGCGTTTGATCGCATCAGCCACTCCCGGGCCAGCGCCCGCTGGGCAGGTCGCCAGCACATGGCAGTTCGTCTGAGACGAACTGACCGAGAGATCGACCATCCCCCAAGTGTTTCGGTCGGCCGCGGTCAGCCAGGTCTGCCAACCAACGAGCACCTGCACTGCCGACGATGGCGGAAAATCAAGCCGGACGACGTCACTGTCAGCGGTTGCGAAGGTCGCGAAAGTCATCGACGTCGCCACCCCGAAGTTGCCGCCGCCACCACCACGAAGCGCCCAGAACAGATCGGGATTGTCGTGAGCAGACGCGGTGACCACGTCGCCGCTCGGCAACACCACCGTGGCCGACTGCAGCGCGTCGCAGGTAAGGCCGGCGTGCCGGGAATCGGCGCCCAGCCCGCCGCCCAGCGTTAGCCCCGCGGCGCCGACGGTTGGACAGGTACCCATGGGGATCGCCCGGCCGGCGCCGGCCAGCGCCTGGTGGACCGCATACAGAGTGGTCGCCGGTGCCACTGTGACATTCCCGCTGCCGCTATCAAAGTTCGTCTCGCCGGGAAGCCCGCGCAGGTCGAGCACCATAGTGCCGGGGGCGGTCGACGCCCCAGTATACGAATGCCCACCACCGCGCGGGGCGACCTTGAGCTTGTTCGCCGTCGCGAACGCGACCGCCTTCTGGACATCCGCCTGTGTTGCGACCCTGACGACGGCCGCCGGGTTAGAGCCGTTGTACAGCGAATTGAAAACTTGCTTGCCCGTGGTAAATGCAGCGCCGCTGGCTGGCAGCAGGACGCTGCCACCAATGGCGGAGGCCAGCGGACCCCAGCCGACAGCCGGGTCCGCCACAGCCCGCGCAGCGCCGAACACAGCTCCAGTCGCCAACGCTCCGACGGCGCCGCGAAGAAACGTCTGCCGTGACATCCCATGATTCAGCGCCCGGCCCCGATTCGTCGTCATGGGCCGGATTCTTAACCATCGCGCAGATGAAAATCCGGTGTCACGGCACGTGTCAGATCACAGTGTGGCTTCGATCCGCCCGAAACATGCTGCACCGGCTGCTGTTGGGCAAACCTTTATCTCCGCGTGCTGCAAATGTGACTGCTATAGATCAATGTTCCTAACGTTGATTTGAGTGCCCTCAAGGCACTCCGAAACTGGGGAGCCTGTCATGAACACACCAGCGAGAACTCACCGCTGGATTCGGCTATTTCGCTGTCAACCATTGACCATTCGTCTGCTGGTGGCAACCGCCGCCGTGGTCACCGCGGCCGCAGCATTCGAAGCACCAGCCGAGGCAGACCCGATCGACGACACCTTCATCGACACGCTGAACCACGCCGGCGTCAACTTCGGCGAACCAGGAAGCGCGAAGGCAATGGGCCAGTCCGTCTGCCCGATGCTCGCCGAGCCGGGCGGCAATTTCGCCGCTGCCGTACAGCGCATTCAGGGAAACAGCGGCATGTCCCCGCAGATGGCCAACGCCTTTACCAGGATCGCGATTTCGATGTACTGCCCCACCATGATGGCCAACGTGGCCAGCGGCAACATACCCGGTCTGCCGCCAATCCCGGGTGTACCGGGAAGCTAGCCGGTGCCCAACGGGTCGATGGTCGACGCGATGTAGACCATCGCCGTCCCGACCAACACCGTTGTCACGAAGTCGATGCCCTTGCTGCGCACCATCAACAGACCGGCTCGCTCGTCGGATAACACCAGTCGCAGCACCGCCGCTACCCCGACACCGATACCGATCAGCAGCGAACCGCGACGCCAGAAATTTGCCCCCGCCAGCACGAACGCTGCCGCGAAGATCAACCCAACCAGCAGAATCGGCCATTGCGCCCGCAACGCCGCACGCACGCTTATTGCCGCCCCTCGGCCAATTCGACAACGTTGGTCAGCAGAAACGCCCGGGTGAGCGGGCCGACGCCACCGGGATTCGGTGAGACGTGACCGGCGACCTCCCAAACATCGGGATGCACGTCGCCGACGAGCCCGGCCTCGGTCCGGCTGACGCCGACATCGACGACCGCGGCGCCGGGACGCACCATGTCGGCGGTCAGCAGATGCGGCACACCGACGGCGGCCACAATGATGTCGGCCTGCTTGGTTAGCGCGGCCAGATCGCGAGTTCCGGTGTGGCACAACGTCACCGTGGCGTTCTCGGAGCGCCGCGTCAGCAGCAGCCCCAGCGGGCGGCCCACCGTCACACCGCGCCCGATGATGACGACATGTGCGCCGGCGATCTCGACGCCGTAGCGCCGTAGCAGGTGCACGATGCCGCGCGCGGTACACGGCAGCGGCGCCGGGGTGGACAGCACTAGCCGGCCGAGGTTCGTTGGGTGCAGGCCGTCGGCGTCCTTGACGGGGTCGACACGCTCCAGCGCCGCGTTCTCATCCAGCTGCTTAGGTAGCGGCAACTGCACGATATAGCCGGTGCAGTCGGGGTTGGCGTTCAGTTCGTCGATGGTGTCGTGCAGCGTGGCCGTGGTGATGTCGGCGGGCAGGTCGCGGCGAATCGAGGTGATGCCCACCTTCGCGCAGTCGGCGTGCTTGCCACGGACGTAGGCCTGTGATCCGGGGTCGTCACCGACCAGGATGGTGCCCAGCCCGGGTGTGCGGCCGGATTCGGTTAATGCTGCCACGCGTTGTTTGAGGTCGACGAGGATCTCGTCTCGGGTGGCCTTGCCGTCCAGCGTGATTGCGCCCACGTCTGACAGTCTGGCACGCTCGCGATATGGCTCCGGCCCCGGACGTGTTCAGCCCAGCCAAACTCGGTCCGCTCACCCTGCGTAACCGTGTCATCAAGGCCGCGACATTCGAGGCGCGCACACCAGACGCGCTGGTCACCGATGACCTGATCGAGTACCACCGGCTGCCGGCGGGGTCGCCATGACCACCGTCGCGTATTGCGCGGTCTCCCCCGGTGGCCGCACCAGCGGCAATCAGATCTGGATGCGCCCGCAGGCGCTACCCGGGTTGCGTCAGCTAACCGAGGCGATCCATGCGCAGGGCGCGGCGGTGAGCGCACAGATCGGCCACGCGGGGCCGGTGGCCGATGCCCGCTCCACCAAGGCCACTGCCCTGGCGCCGGTGCGGTTCTTCAATCCGATCGGGATGCGGTTCGCCAAAAAGGCGACCCGCGAGGATATCGGCGACGTGCTGGCCGCCCACGCCGACGCCGCCCGCCTGGCCGTCGACGCCGGCTTCGACGCCGTCGAAATCCATTTGGGCCATAACTATTTGGCGAGCGCATTTCTGTCTCCGCTGATCAACCGTCGCGATGACGAGTTCGGCGGATCACTGCAGAACCGGGCTAAGGTCGCGCGTGGGTTGGTGCTGGCGGTGCGTCGGGCCGTCCAGCAACAGATCGCGGTGACCGCCAAGCTCAATATGGCCGACGGCGTGCGCGGCGGGATCACCACCGACGAGGCGCTCACCACCGCCAGGTGGCTGCAGGACGATGGCGGGCTGGACGCGATCGAACTCACCGCGGGCAGCTCGTTGGTGAACCCGATGTATTTGTTCCGCGGCGATGCGCCGGTCAAGGAGTTCGCCGCCGCTTTCCCGCCGCCGGTGCGCTGGGGCATGCGCCTGACGGGCAAGAAATTTCTCCGCGAGTACCCTTACCGCGACGCGTATTTGTTGCGCGACGCCCGGCTGTTCCGCGCCGAGCTGTCCATGCCGCTGATTTTGCTCGGCGGCATCACCAACCGGGAAACGATGGATCTGGCGATGGCGGAGGGCTTCGAGTTCGTCGCGATGGCCCGGGCGTTGCTTGCCGAACCGGATTTAGTCAACCGGATCGCGGCCAACACCGATCAGCGCCAAGTGCATTCGGCGTGCACGCATTGCAACCAGTGCATGCCCACCATCTACCAGCGCACCCGCTGCGTCGTGACCGGGGCGCCCGACCGGTTGCCCCGCTGACCGCCAGCCGTCGATCTTGGCGGCTGGCCACGTCGTTCGCGGCAAATGCTGCGAACGCGCTACGGGCTACAGTTGGACCGATGACTCCACCAGCCCCGCCAGCGCTAACGGTGCGGCACGATGGTTCGGAGCGTACGTTCGCAGCAGGCCATGACGTGGTGGTCGGGCGCGACCTCCGAGCCGACATGCGCATCACGCACCCGCTGATTTCGCGTGCGCATTTGTTGCTGCGCTTCGACCAGGGCCGCTGGCTAGCGATCGACAACGGCTCGCTGAACGGGACTTTCGCCAACGGGCGGCGCGTCCCGATGATCGACATCCGCGACGGCCAAAGTATCAACATCGGAAATCCCGACGGGCCATTGCTGACGTTCGAGGTGGGGCGGCACGTGGGGATGGCCGGGCGCCCACCGCAAACCGAGTCGATGCGCATCAAGTCGCCATCCGCGGCGGCTCCGTCATCCGGGACGGCTTGGCCAGGGCCTGGACCGTCGCACCCTGGACGTCAACCCCATTGGGGTTCGCCGCCAGCGCCGCGACGCTACCCTGGCGCACCCCGGCCGGCCCCATATCCGCCCGGCTCGGCGCCACCGCCGGTCCACTTCCAGCACCACCCGACGATGTCCGCCGCGCCGCCCACCCAGATGTCGCCTAGCGTGGCCAAGCCACCTGAGGTATCGAATCTGGCGACGAAAATGCTTCACGCCATGTTGTCGTCCAAGTCCGGGGCGCTGCAGAAGCCGGTCGGCGCGGCAACCATCGGCCGTGCCACCGATAATGACATTGTCATCGGCGACGTCCTGGCGTCACGCCATCACGCGTTTTTGACCCGGACACCGCTGGGCACCGAGATCCGCGATGCGCACAGCGTCAACGGGACCTTCGTCAATGGGCTGCGGGTCGGGTCCGCTGTGCTGAGCGAAGGCGATGTGGTCACCATCGGCAACGTCGACCTGGTGTTCACCCGCGACACCCTGGTTCGCCGCACCGAAGCCGCGACGCGCGCCGGCGGCCTGGAGGTGAACGCGGTGTGCTTCACGGTCGACCGCGGTAAGCAACTGCTCGACCAGATCACACTCACCGCTCGCCCCGGGACGCTGACCGCCATCATCGGCGGGTCCGGCGCCGGAAAGACCACGCTGTCGCGGCTGATCGCGGGATACACCAGCCCGAGTTCCGGCTCGGTGACCTTCGAGGGCCACAACATTCACGCCGAGTACGCGTCGATGCGCAGCAGGATCGGCATGGTCCCCCAGGACGACGTCGTGCACCGCCAGCTGACGATCAACCAGGCCCTCGGCTACGCGGCCGAACTTCGGTTGCCTCCCGACACCAGCAAAGCCGACCGCGCCCAGGTCGTGGCCCAGGTACTCGAAGAACTCGAGCTGACTAAGCACGCCGACACCCGAGTCGACAAGCTCTCCGGCGGCCAACGTAAACGCGCCTCGGTGGCACTCGAACTGCTCACCGGGCCGTCGCTACTCATCCTGGACGAGCCGACCACGGGCCTGGATCCGGCGCTGGACCGTCAGGTGATGATGATGCTGCGGCAGCTGGCCGACGCCGGTCGCGTGGTGCTGATCGTCACCCACTCGGTGTCCTACCTCGACGTCTGCGATCAGCTGCTGCTGGTGGCACCCGGCGGCAAAACCGCGTTTCTGGGTCCGCCCGACCAGATCGGCCAGGCCATGGGAACCACCAACTGGGCCGACATCTTCGCTAACGTGGGCGCCGATCCCGACGAGGCCAATCGCCGCTTCAGGGCCACTGACAAAGCCGAAAACCAGCCGCCCCAGGCCGCCCCGTCCCAAACCAGCCCAGCCGACTTGGGGGAACCGGTACACACCGACGCGTATCGGCAGTTCTCTACCATCGCGCGCCGACAGATTCGGCTGGTGGTCTCCGACCGCGGCTACACGGTTTTCTTGGCGCTGCTGCCGTTTTTGATCGGTGTGCTGACCCTCACCGTCCGTGGCAAAACCGGATACGGCATGTCGGACCCGATGGGCAACAATCCGGCCCAGCCCGACCAGATTCTGGTCATGCTCAACGTCGGCGCTGTTTTCATGGGGACCGCGTTGACCATCCGCGACCTCATCGGCGAGCGTGCCATATTCCGACGCGAACAGGCGGTCGGCCTGTCGACCGGGGCCTACCTGAGCGCCAAGATCGTGGTGTTCTGCGCGTTTGCGATCGTTCAGGCGGCGATCGCCACCGTCATCTCGGTCGTCGGCTGGGGGCAGCCAATTTCGGACGCCGTGCTCCTGGGCGGTGGTGGCTTCGCGGTCAGTTTCGAGTTGTTCGTCACCGTCGCCGCGACCTGCGTGGCCTCCGCGATTCTCGGCATGGCCCTTTCGGCGCTCGCCAAGTCTCAGGATCAGATCATGCCGATGCTGGTGGTGGCGATCATGTCCCAGCTGGTGTTCTCCGGCGGGATGATCTGGGTGACCGACCGGTTCTTGCTCGATCAGTTGTCGTGGTTCACGCCCGCGCGGTGGGGCTTCGCGGCCTCAGCGTCGACCATCGACACCCACCGCTTGGTACCGGGACCGACCGACCCGAAAGACCAGCACTGGAATCACACCAAGAGCGCCTGGCTGTTCGACATGGCCATGCTTGGCGCGCTGTCGCTGGTCTATGGCGCCATCGTGTGGTGGAAGATCCGACTCAGGCGCCGCTGACCCGACGCCACCACTAACCTGACTACTAACCTGAATTGATGGATTCAGCGGCGGCGCCCGTCCTGACGGTTCGGTTGGACCGATCGCACGGTAGCTTCGCCCCAGGTCGCGACGTGGTGATCGGTAGCGATCTGCGCGCGGACCTGCGGGTCGCGCACCCGCTGATCGCCCGCGCGCATCTGCTGCTGCGCTTCGATCAGGGCAGGTGGATCGCGATCGACAACAATTCGCTCAACGGGATATTCGTCAACGGCCGGCGCGTCCAGATGGTCGACATCTATGACGGCCAGACCATCAACGTCGGCAAGCCGGACGGGCCGCGGATGACCTTCGAGGTTGGCCAGCGCTGGGGCGGGGTCGGTCAGCTGGCACCGACCGAAACGCTGCGGGTGATTGCGCCGCCCCCGCGCATGGGTCCGCCACCGCCACGTCCACCGGCCCCGCCGCCTGTCCAGTTCCCGCGCGGCTATCGGGCCGAAGACCCGCAGCGCACCACCGCCGTTCCGATCACCGAACCCGGGCCGGAGCTGGACCCACCCACCCAACTGGCCGCGGGTGTCACGATGACGCAATTTCCCACCCGGATGGTGAACGTGGCGGGGCCCGGATCGCAGCTCGAGCCACCGGTCGCGGGTACCACCTGGATCGGTCGCGCGCTGGACAACGACATCGTCGTCCCGGACGTATTAGCGTCGCGCCGTCATGCGTTCTTGACTCCGACATCACTCGGCACCGAGATCCGCGACGCACACAGCATCAACGGGACCTTCGTCAACGGCATCCGGGTCGGATCGGCGGTGCTGACCGAGGGCGATGTGGTCACCATCGGCAACGTCGACCTCGTGTTTTACGGCGGTATCTTGGTGCGCCGCCACGAAGCGGCGACGCGCGCCGGAGGCCTGGAGGTGCGTGCGGTCGAATTCAGCGTGAATGGGAAGAAGCTGCTCGAGAACGTCTCGGTGACGGCCAGGCCCGGCACGCTGACCGCCATCATCGGCGGATCCGGGGCGGGCAAGACGACCCTGTCGCGGCTGATCGCCGGATACACCACCCCCACCGACGGCTCGGTCACGTTCGAGGGTCACAACATTCACACCGAGTACGCATCGTTGCGCAGCAGGATCGGCATGGTTCCCCAGGACGACGTCGTGCACCGCCAGCTGACGATCAACCAGGCCCTCGGCTACGCAGCCGAGCTACGGTTGCCTCCCGACACCAGCAAAGCCGACCGCGCCCAGGTGGTCGCTCAGGTTCTCGAAGAGCTGGGACTGACCACGCACGCCGACACCCGGGTCGACCAGCTCTCCGGCGGCCAACGCAAACGCGCCTCGGTGGCACTCGAACTGCTCACCGGACCCTCACTGCTGATCCTGGACGAACCGACCTCAGGTCTGGACCCGGCGCTGGACCTGCAAGTTATGACAATGCTGCGGCAACTGGCTGACGCCGGTCGCGTGGTGCTGGTGGTGACCCACTCGCTGACCTATCTCGATGTTTGCGACCAGGTGCTGCTGATGGCGCCTGGCGGCAAGACGGCGTTCCTGGGCCCACCCGACCAGATCGATGCTGCCATCGGCACCACCAACTGGGCCCAGATTTTTGCGAAAGTCGGTGCCAACCCGGACGAGGCCAATCGGCGCTTCCTGGCCCGCAACCGTGCGCCGCTACCCGCGCAAGCCGAGGTGCCGACCGGTCTGGGTGCCCCCGCGCACACCAGCGTGCGCCGGCAGTTCTCCACGATCATTCGCCGTCAGGTTCGGCTGGTCATTTCCGACCGCGCCTACTTCGTGTTCCTGGCGTTGTTGCCGTTCATCTTGGGTGCGCTCGCACTCACCGTTCCCGGCAGCACGGGGTTCCACCCGGGCGACCCGATGAGCTCGGCGCCCGACGAAGCCGCGCAGATCTTGACGCTCCTGGATCTCGCTGCAGTGTTCATGGGCACTGCGCTGACGATCCGCGACCTCATCAGCGAGCGCGCGATCTTCCGCCGCGAGCAAGCGGTTGGCCTGTCGACATCGGCCTATCTCGCCGCCAAGATTGCCGTGTACAGCGGGTTTGCCATCATCCAGTCAGCGATCGCGACCGCCATCGTGATCCTGGGCAAAGGCGCGCCAACCGGGCGTGGCGCGGTGCTCAGCAATCCCACCCTGGAGCTGTTCGTCGCGGTGGCCGCGACCTGTGTGACGTGCGCAATCTTCGGTCTGGTCCTCTCGGCGATGGCCCGCTCTCACGAGCAGATCATGCCGCTGCTCGTGGTGTCCCTGATGCTGCAGCTGGTCCTCTGCGGTGGGCTGGTCCCGGTGACCAACCGGATCTTCCTGGACCAACTGTCCTGGCTGGTGCCCTCACGCTGGGGGTTCGCGGCATCGTCGTCGACGGTTGACTTGTGGCATCTGGTGCCTGGTCCACTCAGTCCGAAAGACAGCCACTGGAAGCACACGGCGGGCACCTGGCTGCTTGATATGGCAACGCTCGCGGGTTTGGCGGTGGCCTATACCGGCATAGTCCGGTGGCGGATCCGACTCAAGCGCTAAGTTATCTGGCGGCGACCCGCAGCGCCCGGCTTCGCCGCGCTCGCGATCGCCGCTAGCGGTCATGCGTCCAAACCCCCGTTCAAGCAAAGCCCGTGCGCCAACGCAAACGCCACAGCTTGCGGGACGTCGATGCGTGCACCCGCGAGTGAAGCGGTTCTCCACAACGAAGGCTCGACGGTCGCGCCACGCAGATCGGCGTCATCTAGCCGGGTACCGGTCGTGCGGGCACCGCTGAGGTCGGCGCCGCGCAGCACCGCCGTGCGCAGGTCGGTCTCCACCAGGCTGGCCTCCCGCAGCCGGCAGCCGCTCAAGTCGACACCGCGCAGGTCGTTGCCGCCCAGCACCGCGAGCGTGAAGTCCACCTCGTCGAATGTCAGCGGCCGCAGCCGGCACTGCACAAACACCGAGCCCAGCATGCTGCAATGGGTAAATGTGCTGTGCCACAATAGGGTCCGCTTGAAGGTGCAATTACGAAAGGCTGATGCGCGATGGTGCGACTCGGCCAGGTTAGCGCCGCTAAAATTGCACTCGGTGAACACAACCCGTTCGGTGCGTAGCCGACTCAGATCATCATCGGTGAAATCACGTCCGGCAATTTCACAATCGGTCCACTGCTGCACTGCGGTCAGCTACCCACGGGAACCGTCGCCGCCGGGGCATGCGCCACCCCAGGAACTTCGCGGGCGAACTTCGACACCAGCCGGTTGTTCGAACAAGCCATCATTGCTGATCGGGTCCTTCACGGGTTTCGAGCCTGTTTTCCAGGGCATGCGACCGTCCGCTGCGCACACCGCCAACGTGGCTGCTGATGGACCCGCGAACCGCTTCCGGGTCACGAACGGCCGCGGCGTGCCGCGGCGCGGGCTTTGGCTGTTGCGGAGCCCACCCGGGTGCCCGCGGTCCTGCCGCTGCAGCCGGCGTCGCTCTCGCGACTAGCACCGCCAGCGGTAGGTAGACCTCCGCAGTCGTGCCCGGACTCTGCGCATCATCGATGGGGCCGCGCAGCCCGACCCGGATGCCGTGCCGGGCAGCCAGCCGCCCGACCACGAAAAGGCCCATGTGGCGGGCATTTTCAGGGGTGAGATCGGGGGTGACCGCACCGCCGGCCTGCAGCCGCATGTTGGCGATGCGCCGATCAGTGTCGTTCATCCCCAAGCCGGAGTCGGCGACCCGTACCAGAACAGCTCCGTCGCCACCGCGGGCCGCGGACACCCAAACCAATGTCGTTGGCGGCGAATAGCGCAGCGCGTTGTCGATCAACTCGGCAAGCAGGTGGATAACGCTGCCAGCTGCCGCGCCGATCACCGTGCAGTCGGGAACTCCCGCCGTTTCGACGCGGCGATAATCCTCAACCTCGGAGACGGCGGCGTTGATCACCGTCGAAAGCGGCACCGGCTTGCGCGGGTCACGCGCAAGCCGCGCACCCGCCAGGACCAACAGGTTGGCGTTGCTACGGCGCAGCCGGGTGGCCAACCGGGCCTCATTGCCTGCAAGCAGCAGCGCCTGGGTGTGCAGTGCGTCGACCGCGTGCGCGAGCTGGCCGATTTCCTCGGTGGTGGGTACCGCCAGCAGCTCCGGGATCGGCTCGGTGCCGGATCGGACCTGGGCGATCTCGTTCTCCAGGTCGGTGTGGGTGACTTTCAGCGCTCCGTCACGCAGCACGCGCAGCGGTCGGATCAGCGAGCGTGCCACCAGCAACACAATGCCCAGCGCGATCACGACTGCGGCCGGCACTATTACGGTGTCGCGGATCGCGGCGCCGCGCCGAGCGGCGGCCTCGCCCTCCATCGACTTCGTCACCGAGGTGGTGGCGTCCTTGATGATTTGCTCAACGATCCCGCTGGTAATCTCTATTGAGCGCAGCAACTCTGGGTTGTCGACGAGCATGCTGGCCGGATCGGACAGGACCGCCATCCGGGTCACCAATTGCTGTTGCAGCGTCTGGGCTTTGGGCGAGCCGACACCGAGCACCTCGCTCATCCCGAACAGGGTCGACGGTTCGGTGCCGGCCAAGGTGATCATCGAGGTGCGCAATTCCGGCTCGGGAATCTCAGCGCCGCGGGTGATCAGGATCTTCTGCGCCGTCATCTGCCCGCGGGCCCCGACGGCCCGGCTTAAACCCTGCGCCTGCGCCCTTATCTGCTCACTGTCGATGCGCACCGACGCGTTGATCACGTCTTCGGCCGTCAACAGGATCGGCGCGTACGTTGTTACCCGGTCCCGCAAACTGATGCTGTCGGCCAGCACCTTGTCCACTAGCGCCTGACCACCGTTCAACAGGGTGCTGGTCCCCGATCGGACGTCGGGGATCACGTCGGTGTTGGCCAGCCGCGTCTGCAGCTCGTACTTACGGGCCTCATAATTCTTTTTCGCTCCCTCCACATCATGTCCGATGGAGCTCGCCAATAGTGCGACGTCTAGTGCCGACATGTATTTCGTGATCGTCGGTATCAGGTCAGCGCGGGCAGCGGCCAGCTGCAGACCACTCGAGCTGGCCGTCGCACTCTGCAGACGTAATCCGCCGAAGGCGGTCGCCAGCAGCAGCGGCACCAGCACAATCACCACGATTTTCCACCGGACCGGCCAGTTGCCCAGCGCCCAGGCCGATGGGCGTTTCGCTGGCCTCGCCGCACCGGCTGGGACCACCACGGTCGCGGCGGGCACAGCTGGCACTCGGAGAAACGAGGGGCTCATGAGACTTCCTGCTGTATTCCGCCCGCGCCAGGCGGATGAGCGCGGACGGGAAAACGCCTGGCAACTCGACGAGTATGACAGCCGGAAGCCGAGGCCACCAGGTTCCACTACACCGGCGCGCAAGCCTGGCAAACAACCACACGTCATGATCAGCAGATGTTCCGGTTGCTGTTTTATTCCCCGCGCATCGCTTCCAATACGGGTAACGCCATCCGGACCGCGGCGGTCACCGGCTGCGAATTGCATCTGGTCGAGCCGATGGGCTTCGACCTGTCCGAACCCAAGCTCCGACGGGCCGGACTGGACTATCACGACCTAGCCTCGGTCACCGTCCACGCCTCGCTGCCCGAGGCATGGGACGCGCTGTCGCCGGCGCGGGTCTTCGCGTTCAGCACCCACGCGAGCACCGTGTTCACCGACGTCGGCTACCAGGCCGGCGACGTGTTGATGTTCGGGCCCGAACCGACCGGGCTAGACGCGGCGACCCTGGCCGACGACCACATCACCCAGCGGGTGCGCATTCCCATGCTGCCGGGCCGGCGTTCACTGAACCTGGCCAACGCCGCCGCGGTGGCGGTGTACGAAGCGTGGCGGCAGCACGGGTTTGTCGGGGCCGTCTGATTACCAGGTGTCCCAGTGCGTGACGTTCTCGGCGGGCAGCCGCTTGGCCGCCCGGAAGTCAGTTCCTTTGGTGTAGGCGATGGGAAACAGCCCGCCCTGGCTGTACTTGTCGGAGGGAATGCCGAGCACCTCAGCCACCTGCTGCTCGCCGTCGCCGAGCAGGTGCAGCGTCGTCCAACAGGTGCCCAGTCCTCGCGAACGCAGCGCCAGGCAGAAGCTCCAGACCGCGGGGAACAGCGACGCCCAGAACGAAGCACTCAATCCCAGCGGAGCCTGCTCCACCCGGCCCTGCAGGCAGGGGATCAGCAGCACCGGCGCCTCGTGCATGTGCTCGGCGAGATAGGTCGCGGAATCGCGCACCAGCCCCATCCGCTCACCGCGAGTGTCGCCGTCGGGGTACTCGGGTGCGGGCTGGCTGAGGTAGCCGCGGGCATTGGCCAGGTAGATGTCACCGATCACCTTGCGCTTGTCGGCGTCCTCGACGAACACCCATTGCCAGCCCTGCGCGTTGGCCCCGGTGGGCGCCTGCAGCGCCAGCTGTAGGCATTCCATCAACACGTCGCGAAGCACCGGTTTGTCGAAGTCAAGCCGTTTGCGCACCGAGCGGGTAGTGGTGAGAACTTCGTCGACGGACAGGTTGAGAGTCATCAGGGAAGACTACCGTTGCGCCATGACTATCGAACTGACACAAGAGGTTTCCAGCCGGCTCACCTCGGACCATTACGGGTGGCTGACCACCGTCACCAAATCGGGGCAGCCCGTGCCGCGGCTGGTGTGGTTCTACTTCGACGGAGCCAATCTGACGGTGTACTCCATGCCGCGGGCAGGCAAGGTCGCCCATATCATGGCGCATCCCCAGGTGAGCCTGAACTTGGATTCCACCGGCGATGGCGGCGGCATCGTCGTCGTCGGCGGTACTGCCGCGGTGGTGGCCACCGATGTCGACTGCCGTACCGACGAGCCCTATTGGGCGAAGTACCGCGAGGACGCCGCAAGGTTCGGCCTGACCGAAGCGATGGCTGAATACAGCACCCGGCTGATGATCACCCCGACCAAGGTGTGGACCACGCCGACGGGCTAGCGCTCGTGCTCGCCGAGAGTGAATTCCACGACGTCGTTTCGGCGTGTCGCGTCGTGAAATTCACGCTCGACGAAAGAAGTCAGCGGAAGTCCCGGGACTTCGAGCTGACCGTGAGGCTGATGTGGCCCATCCTTTCGGCCACGACGGTGATCGCGCCGCTGGTGTTTTGCACCTGACCGCGAATCAGCAACGCCGGCGCTGTGTGCGCCAGCTTGCGATGCCGCGCCCACACTCCTGGTGTACAGAGCACGTTGACCATCCCGGTCTCATCCTCAAGGTTGAGAAACGTCACCCCTTGGGCCGTCGCGCACCGATCCCAGCGCGTCGGCGGGCACCACGCCCCATCGCATCCAGGTCTGCCCGCAGGAACTGCGTCGGATAACTATCCGGTGAGATGCCGGTGGCCCACACATCGGCGGCGGCCACTCCAGATCGCTCATCCCCGGCAACGCCGGAATATGCGACCCATCAGCACCGTGGGCCCCCACGCCAGGAAGCCTGTCCGGCCGCCCACAGCGCTTCCCGCCGGGACATCCCAAAACAGCCCAACGCTCCGGCCGTCGCCAGCGCTTCGGTCTGGCCTTTCCGACATCCCGTCAGGATGTGCCAGTGCCCGCCCGCCGCCTCGGTCAGCGCATCGATCGCGTAGCGCGGCTTGCCCTTCTGGCCGCCGGCCAGATGCGCCGCGGCCAGCTGCCGCGACAACCGCCGGTAACCTTCCGGGCCGCGAGCGAGCACCAGCAAGTGCGGCCCAGGCGGGTCCGGCGCCTCGGTGCGGGCCCCGGATCCTAAAGACAGTTCGGCGCCGAACACGGTACGCACGCCGAACTCGGCGGCCGCCTCGGCGAAACGTACCGCCCCGTACAAGCCGTCATGGTCGGTCAGCGCCAGCGCGCGCAGACCCAACCGCGCGGCCTCCTCAACCAGTTCTTCCGGCGTACTAGCCCCGTCGAGGAAGCTGTACGCCGAATGCGCATGGAGCTCGGCATACGCGGAATGGGCGACGGACGAGCGGACCATCCCGCCGTCAAGCACCCGCTCCATTTCCGCCCAACTTGACGGCCCACTGCTCCAACCCACGCCGCACAGTGTATCGAATATATGTTCGATTTCGTAGTCGCATTCGACCACCCGAAAGCGATTGTTAAACCCATCTTCAACTCCTAAACACGTTTTTAACGCTCGGGGGCCTACCGCAACCGGGGTGCGCAGCGAATACTGGTTCAGGGACAAATCGACGGTGGGGACTAAATATATGGCGCAGCGCAAGACACTGGATGCGGGTTCCCTCAAAGCTCGCGATCCGGATCGGCAGGCAAGCCTGGCGATTGGAGCGGTCGCCATCGTCGACGGCGCTGTCCCTGATTTCGTTGCACTCGAAACCCTACTGGCAGAACGGATTCAGTCGATACCGCGATGCACGCAGACGTTGCGAACGCACCCGTTCGACGTTACTACCCAACAGTGGATCGACTATCCGGGCTTCGACCTCACAGATCACCTGCGACGGGTTGCCGTTGCGCCCCCAGGCGACGACACCGAGCTGTTCACGGCGATCGCTCATGCCCTGGAACGCCCCCTCGACCTGGACCGCCCACTGTGGGAATGCTGGGTCATCGAGGGCTTGCAGGGCAACCAGTGGGCAATCTTGATGAAGATCCACCACTGCATGGCCGACGACATCTCCGCAGCCCACATCCTGACCAGACTTTGCGACGACGCGGACAGTCATACATTCGCTAACCACATTGGCAGCAAACAGGTTTCACCAGCGAACCGCGATGAGCGGAGCTGGGCCGACACCCTGTGGCGGGCTTACACCGGGATCGTGGCCAAGGCAGCAGAAGCCGCGGCCGGGGCGATCTGGCCCGGGGTGCGGGCGACGCCGTCCGGTTTGGTCAGCACCATGCGGCGGTACAGCACAGTGCGAGTTCCGATCACCGACGTTGACAGCGTGTGCCGCAAGTTCGGCGTGACCAGCAATGATGTTGCACTCGCGGCGATCACCGAGGGCTTCCGGACGGTTCTGCTGCACCGCGGCGAGCAGCCGCGCGCGGACTCGCTGCGCACCCTGGCATCGATGTCGGGACGTTCGGCCGCCGCGGTCGAGAAACTGCCCTATCTCCCCGTCGACCATGAGGACCCGGTTCAGCGACTGCAGACCGTGCACAACCGGTTGGCGGCCACGCGCCACGATCCGCGCGGCAACATCTTGGAGTCAGCGATCAATCGCCTCCCAATTACGTTGCGCGCCCATGCGATCCAACTGCTGAACCGGCTACCGAAGCCTGGGATTGTGACGCTAGCAACCAACGCGCCCGGGCCCCGCGATCGGTTACGGCTGATGGGCCAGCGGATGGAGCGGGTGCTGCCGATCCCGCCGACCGCACTAAAGCTGAACACTGGGGTCGCGGTGCTGAGCTACGGCGACGAACTGGTATTCGGCATCACCGCCGACTACGACGCCGCGCCCGACATCGAGCGACTTACCGCCGGTATTGAGCTAGAGATCACGCGGCTGGTGGCGCTCAGCCACGACTCCGTCCTGCTGTTCACCAAAGACCGCCACGCGCGATCATCCGGCGTGTTACCCAGCGAAGCGCCCCGCAGGCGGGCCGCCACGCCGTCCGCACGAGCGCGTCGCTAACCGGATGGGGAGGCCTCCCTTAACCACCGTGTCCACCGTGAGATGGTTGGTCAATGCCGGTCACCATCGACCCGCGGCACCACGACGCGGCGCTGTTCGACCTCGACGCCGTGGTGACCGACACCCCGCTCGGCTCCACGGTGACGCTGGTCCGGCAACTTCAGCAGATCGGTGTGAGCACCGCCGTTTTTTCGACCAGCCGCAACTGCCAGGGCGTGCTGACCGCGGCCGGCCTCGGCGATCTGTTCCCCGTGCACGTTGACGGCCCAGTCAGCACGGAGATCGCCCTCCTCGTCGAGGCGGCCAACCGCGTGCGGGCGCGGCCGGGCCGGTGCGTCGTCGTCGCGGTCGACGCGGCCGTCGTCACGGCCGCACGCCATGGTGGTTTCGCGCTGGTGCTCGGCCTAGTCATCGGGGAAGACCGGACCGGCCACCGCGACACCCTACGTCGCTACGGCGCCGACACGGTCGTCGCCGACCTGCGTGAGGTCATCGTGCGAACCGGGGACCGTCGGATGTCGGAGCTTCCCGACGCGCTGGGAGCCCTCGGCTTGGCCGACGGCCTCACCGCCGGGCAACCGGCAGTGTTCTTCGACTTCGACGGCACGCTGTCAGACATCGTCGATGATCCCGACTCGGCCAGACCCGTCCCCGGCGCGTCCGAGGCGCTGCAGATGTTGGCCGCACGGTGTCCAGTCGCCGTGCTGTCCGGCCGCGACCTCGCCGATGTGGTCAAGCGTGTCGGCGTGCCCGGCATCTGGTATGCCGGCAGTCATGGTTTTGAGTTAACCGCACCCGACGGCACACATCACCAAAACGACGCGGCGGCAACGGCGATACCCGTGCTGGAACAGGCGGCGGCCCAGCTACGCGACCAACTCGGGCCAATTCCGGGAGTCATGGTGGAGCACAAGCGGTTTGGCGTTGCCGTGCACTACCGTAATGCCGCACGTGACCGCGTCGACGAGGTCGCCGCGGCGGTACGCACCGCGGGCCAGCGCAACACGCTTCGGGTGACGACAGGCCGCGAGGTCATTGAGCTGCGTCCCGACATCGACTGGGACAAGGGAAAAACACTTCGTTGGGTGATCGATCACCTGCATCACGGCGGCACTCACGTCGGCTCCGCTTCGCTCATGCCGATCTATCTCGGCGATGACATCACCGACGAGGACGCGTTCGACGCGGTGCGCCACACCGACGTTCGGGGTGTTCCGATCGTGGTGCGACACACCGAAGACGGTGACCGCGCCACCGCCGCACTGTTCGCGCTAGACAGTCCAACGCGGGTCAGCGAATTCACCGAACGGTTAGCACGCCAGCTTAGTGGTGATCGCAAGCGCGGCGTAGCCGGGCGCAGCGGGTCGCCACCATCGGACTAGTGACGCTTGCAGCTAGGCCGGCAGGTACTCCACCGCCCCGTCGTCCAGCACCACCCGCGGCTCGTCGCCGGCGGAACCGACGACCTCGGTACGAAACACCGCCCGCCCTGGTTCGGTTCGCCAGATCAGGGTGGTCAGCGTCTCGCCGGGAAACACCGGTGAGGTAAACCGCGCCGCGATCGAGGTGATGTTGGCCGCCACACCGTTGCCCAGCTCGGCGACCAACGCTCGGCCCGTCACACCGTAGCTGCACAACCCGTGCAGGATCGGCTTGGGAAACCCGGCCATCTCCCTGGCGAACCACGGATCGCTATGCAGCGGATTGCGGTCACCGGAAAGCCGGTAAATCAACGCCTGATCCTCGCGGGTGGGCAGCGCGATTCGGGCATCGGGCTCGCGGTCCGGAAATTCTGGGGCCGCCGGCCGCTGACCCGGCACTCCCCCGAACCCGCCGGCACCCCGGATCACCAGCGTGGTCAGCGTCTCGGCGATCAGCGTCCCCGATTGCGGGTCCGTGCCGCGGCCGCGCAACACAACGATCGCGTTCTTGCCTTCGCCCTTGTCCTGCAGATCAACGACCTCGGTGACCACCGACAGCCTGCCGGCGGCCGGCAGCGGCGCATGCAGCCGGATGGCCTGCGATCCATGCAAGAGCAAGGCCCAGTTGAACGTCCCGATCTTTGTCGCCGCCCCGAACGCCGGACAGCAGATCACCGCATAGGTGGGCAACACCTGCTGGGTGATGTCGTGGCTGTTGTCCGTGGTGAAGGACAGGTCCTCGGTTCCGGCACCGACGCCGAGCGCATACAACATGGTGTCCCGGTCGGTCCATTCAGTCAGGATTGGCTCGGTCACCGCGCCGATGGCAGTGGGGTCTAGTGCCATGTGAGTCTCCCTCCGATCGAATATTCACGCCTTTTCCCCCACCCAACCATCGCAAAACCCTTCACATTGACGCGGTCGGCAGGGCAGGCTATCGCCATGCTCAACCGCACCATGATGCCGAAGGCATCCAGCATCCTGGCCGTGCTGGCCGCAACGGTAATCGTCGGAGCCTGCGGCGGAACAACGCAGGCGCGCAGCATCACGTTGACCTTCATCCGAAACGCCCAGTCTCAGGCCAACGCGGACGGGGTCATCGCCACCGACATGCCCGGTCCCAGCCTCACCCCGGAGGGCAAAGGGCAAGCCCAGCAGGTGCTGCACGCCCGTGACGATTTCGACAGCGTCTACGCCTCCGAAATGGCCGAAGCCCAGCAGACCGCCGCGCCGTTAGCTAGCGAGCTCGGAAAGCCGGTCGAGGTCCTTAGTGGCCTCCAGTCGATCGACGCCGGCTGGTACAACGGCAAACCCGAGACAATGGCCAACTCGACGTATCTGCTGGCGCCGGCGGACTGGATCAACGGTGATGTCGGAAACAGCATCCCGGGATCGATCAGCGGCAAGGATTTCAATTCTGCGTTCAGTGCCGCCATCTGGAAGATCTACCACAGCGGCCACCACAAGCCGGTCGCGTTCTCGCAGGGCGCAGCGATCATGGTCTGGACGCTGATGAACGTGAAGAACGGTAAGGACAGCCTGCTGACCAGCCATCCGTTACCGAACATCGGCCGGGTGGTGATCACCGGCAACCCCATTAACGGTTGGACGCTGGTGGACTGGGACGGCATCCGAAACTTCATCTGAGCCCCACTAGCCACACCCGCATCAGCGGCCGGCGACCCGCCCCGGACGCGATCTGAGCACGGATAAAGAGCCCACGGCCACGCCGTCGCCCCAAAACCCCCAGCTGCCCAACAGAAGTCACCCGCACGCAGCATGATAGTTTCCGGTTATTAACCGGTAGCGAACGTCTATTGGACGACGGGCGTCTCGTTCAGGCATTGTGTCGCTGACGCGCAGGACCCACGCCAGGGAGGGAGACCATCAGTATGACCGAAAAAGGTCCGTGGCGAGGAGTGATTGCAGCAAATCGAGTTGGTCGATACGCCGCCAGGTGCGTGATAACCGTTTAAGACGATCCAATCCGCATCATCAGGGGTCCATGGCGCAAGTGGGACCCGGCAAAAGCGTAGTCAACAGATCACCGAGGGTAAGGATTTAGCATATGAGTCTCTACATCATCGATACATCGCTCAGTGTCATCGAGGACCTGCAATGGTTGCTTGGATCTGGAACTCCGACCACGGGAAGCATATTCGGTGCCAGCTCGTCGCGTTTCTCCCAAACCGCTAAAGACCAGCGCTCGGCCGCACCGGGCGACAATTGGACGGGTGCCGCCGCTGAAAAGTATTCAACCCAGAACCAACTTCAAGTCGTCCGCGAAGAGATTATGGCGGATGTGGACTACATAACGGGAACCCTCGTATCAAAGCAGGCCGAAGCGGTCCAGAATGCGCGAGACCGGTTGGCGTCCGCGAAGAGCTTTCTTGGGACAATGCGATCCGTCGCCAAAGTTCTTAACGATATTCCGCTTATTGGCGGGGGACTCGCCGACGCATTTGAATTGCTGGTTTGTCCCCCGACGATGACCATGGTTACGGCCACGATGTCGTATTTGGCCTATCAGACGGCAGAAAACGCGGCATCGCTGATCGCGACGATCGCGCAATTAGCCGAACTCGTAACGGAGCTGGTCTACTACGAAGTGAAACAATTCATAGAAGACATCGAGTCCGACATCAGCTTCGTTGTGACCGAATTGGAGCTCGCCTTGGAGACCGCCTGGGCGGAAATCAGCAACTTCTTCTCCGGAATAGAGAACGCCGTGGAGGACGTCGTGTCCGATATCGGCTCGGAGCTGCGCAACCTTTACTACGACGTGGAGTCCGAGGTGGAGAACCTCATGGGGTGGGGCAACGGCGCAGGCTTCGGCGCGTCTGCGTTCACCGCGCTGCCTAGTAGCTTGGGCTCGCTGACCTCCTTGACCTCCTTGCCCAGCATGAGTCAAGTTGGCGCGACCGCCGCAACCGGCGCAAGCTCCTTGCCCCACCTGGCCGACATGGCGCGCCTGCCCAACCCGATCCAGTCCGCGCACCTGGCCAGTTCGACGACGCTGAGCAACCTGGGTCAAAACGTCAGTCAGATGCGTGCGCTGTCCTCAGAGGTCCGCCCGATCAGCAACCTGGGTCAGACCGGCAGCCTTGGCCAGGCCGCCGAGCATGCACCGACGCTTGGCTCGCCGGCGCATGCAGACGCACAGGCGGCGCAACAAGGCGGTATGCCGGGAGGCGCCCCGATGCACCGAGCCGCCGCTCATGACGAGAGCAGGAGAGGCGCGGCTTCGGGCGCACCAGCCGAGGCGGAGCGCGCACCTGTCAATGCCACCAAGGAGGTTCCCGAAACCCCCAAGAAGGCCACCATCGTTGTTAAGGCCAGCGCACCAAAGTCGTAGCCAGCCAACGCTATAGCCGCGAAAAATCGGACTTAAAAGGAGAATAACCATGACAGGACATGTGCACGTCTCGCCAGAGTTCCTCAACGCGTTGCAGCGCATTCACAACAATGCATCAACCGATCTCCAATCCACAGGGAACATGGCCAGTGGGTTGAGCCAGTCGGTCTCGACCACTCACGGGTCATACTGCTCACTGTTCAATAATGCTTTCGCACAGTTTGAAACGATCCGCAGCACCGCGGTTTCGCGCCTGCAATCAGTCGCCGAGCTGCTCGCTGACAATCTGCACAAGGCCGGCACTGCTTACCAGAAGGCCGACGAAGGCGGAGCCGACCTCATCAAGCAGACCACATTTCAGTGGCCAAATTTCTGATCATGGCCAACCGCTAAGGGCGTACCTCCAACTCGGCCTCTTCATGCGCAGAACCCAGGTGCTCGATCTTGCGTGAACCCCGCCGTGAGGACCTAACGATCTGCACCGCCGCCCCCGAGGCCGTCTTCGTGGCCCAAGTCAGAGTTCGAGAAGCCGGTCCCGGTGACATGAAAGCCCAGAACTGCGCCTCCGCGAAACACAGAGCGGACCAGAGTCTCTGGACTCACCGGAGTGGATCAGTTCACCATTGATCACTCTCTGTGTCTTGTGCGGGGCCATCGTCGCTGTAACGGGTTGCAAACACTTCAGCTTCTGCCGCTGCGGCTTGTTCCGGCGATGGCAAACCCCAGGTATTGCCCACGGATTCACGTAACAGTGCGACGCGGTCTTCATCTGCATCGGCCAGTTGACTCATTCTGTCGAGGATGAAGGCGTACTGGGCCGACTGCGCCTTCTGCCGCGCCAAGTCAGCGATTACCAGGATCTCGGAGGCGACCTGTGATTCACTCATCCACGTCACCCTCTTCGAGAGCTCGACATAGTCGATCCGGCCGTCCATCAGCACCGACACCGACACGGTGCGTGGGGGATTCGTCACCGTGAAAACTGCGATCTCGTGTTCCTCTTGTTCCTCTTGTTCCTCTTGTTCTACTTGTTCTGCGTCCTCCTCAGCCTGACCGCGAGTGTTGTCTACGTCGGGTCCGCTGTCCGGGGTTGCCGCCGACTCGAAGCCAACAATCGGATCCACAGTCGAGCACGCCGCGCCGTCAGCGCCCCAGGGATCCACGGTGTCGAAATCATCGCTCTCGAAGTCACTTCCGGGCAAGACCACCACGGCATCCCTTCTGAATTCGTTGCCACACAAGAAAAGTCGGCCCGGGGAGCAGGCATCGGTTAATCCGAACAAGCACTCGTTGGGAAGACGTTGTGACCTGCCACCCCGTGCAACGAACCTGGTCAGCCGAACACCGAGTCGATATCCTTGCCACACGTTTCGTCGGCCTCAAGATATATGCGCGCCGCGGCTCGCAGATTCTTAGCGAGATCGACACCGGCCGCATGTAAGGACGAGCCAAGAGCGTTGCGGGTGGTCTCATACATTTTTAACGTGTTGTTGAACTGCGAGCAGTACGAACCATGAGTGATCGCCACTGATTCGCCTAGTCCAGCGGCAGCATCGACTCCGGAAGAGGCACCGACCGCCGCGTTGTCGTGGTACGACGCCAGTGCACCCAGGTGCTCGGGCTGAACCGTCAAGTTATCTGTCATTGATCGCATCCCTTCCGTCTAGCATTGCGCTTGCTACGGCGCTGGTTAGCAATGGATTTGACTCGCCAATGGTGTTAAACGACGTGTCGCGTCACCACCCGTTTGCCACCGCCTGATTCAGCGTCTACTGGCGCGCGCTCCGCATCGTCTGTGGCCGCCGCCGCGCCTTCCGAGTACTTCTTCGTCGTCATACCTTTCGACGTCGCCGAAGCGGGATGCATGCCGCCCATACCTTGGGGACCACCCATACCTTGGGGGCCGCCCATATCTTGGGAGCCTTGCGCGGAGACCCTCTCCGGCTGCCCGCCGAGCTGCTCCATAGAGGTTCCGGCCGGGCCATCACCCCGGGGACGCAGCCCCTGCCGAATCGAGGCGGCATGCACCTGAGCCACTTGCGGCAAGCCCACCAAGCCGGACCCGCCCTCAAAGCCGACCAAGCTGGGCAAGCCGGCTGAGCTCGCTAAACTTTCCGCGCTGACCAACCCGGACGAACCGGGTAAACCGGATAAACCGGCCGCGCTGAACAAGCCAGTCACCTGGGACAAGCCGCTGGTCGCGCCACTCAAGCCAGGGACTCCGGTAAACAAGGAGGACAGGTTCGACCACCATTGCGAGAACAGTCCAGAGACCCACCCGGTGAGCTTGTCCCAAAGTTCCTTCAGGCCCGCTAGCGCGCCCGCTATGAACTGCCACAGTTCTTCCAAGATGCCCTTGATTATGTCCACCACATCCGAAATGACGTCCGCGATGGCGGCCGCCAACAACTGCGCCAATCGAGCCAGCAAGGCGACGAATCTGGCCGTGTTGATCGCCGTCTTTACGAGCAGGTAAGCAAGCCCGCCGCCCACTGCGACCATGGCGGCTGCGCAAGCCGGCGCCTGGAAGGCCGCCGATATGGCATACCCGACAATCGGGACGTAGGTCATGTCCACAGCCACCGGACGCACGAACTCAAGCGCCCGCTTTGCGCCATCCAGAATATCGCGTGTCGTCTGGACCGAGTTGGCCTGGTCATGGATCAGGTTTATGAGATCACGATCCAGATCCGCCAGCCCCTGGAATAAATTCACATGATTACGGGTTTTACCGGCGTATTTATCCGCGGCGGCACCTAGCCAGCCACCATTAGGAAACGCCGATGCCAGGTCCTCAAGAGCTTTTTCGAAGAACGATAATGAAGAGTAGAGTATGCCCCCGTCGTCAGGTACTCCGATCCCCAGGAGGGCGTGCAAACCCTCAATGGCACTTATCGTTGGATCAATGATGAACGCTCTACTCATGCTGCCACCTAATCCTAACAGTCGCCGATTCCGGACATACTCATTGATCCCATATTGCACACGTAGGTGCCGCACCCCTGACTGTCATGCTCAGCAGATGTCAACAGTCACGTTAAAGTATATCGCCAGCTTTCACCAAGCAAATCATGAGGTTTTGAGTTTACAAAAACGACATATTTACTACGAGCTTTTAACATTCGATGGTTGATGACTACGTTTATCAGGTCCCACATGCGCCATGAAGTCCTGGTAATGTGAACTGGATCATCTTAACGGTTATCGTTGAATCAGCGCTTTGGCCGGCAGGCTTGATCAAACAATTCACCGCGCATTGGGCGCGCATTGGGGAGGTGCATCGACCAACTCGATTCGCTGCCATAACCCTTCGCCACGGATCTTTTCGGTCTGACCAATGGCCCTCCTCTCCCGGGCGTGAGTCCTGCGCGTCAGCGACGACGCTGCCTGAACGTGACGCCTGCTGTCCAATAGACGTTCGCTACCATTCCATAGTCGAAAGTTATCAAGCTGGCATGTCCCGGCTTGGCTTACAATTCATGAACCGAAACAGTGACGTGGCCCCATAGGCCCGGGCCAATTAGACCTGTACCCGTGTTATTTGTCCACCGCTGTGAGAGTTGGGGGCAGAGTGATCGTCAGCAGGTCGCGTGCCCCGCATTTACCTCGTTCGACTACTTCTTTGGGATACAGCTTCTTTGGGATACAGCCCGGTGGTGGTGTGCAGCAGCAGCATGATCCCGTCGGCAGGCAGCACGCGGTGCGCCATACTGAAAAACGCGTCGTAGCGCTCATGCCCAAAATGCTCGAAAGCGGGCGCTTTCGGACTGCGCGATCAATTGCCTGACATGAGTGACCTGGTTGCGGCTCAGCGTGAGGCCACGACGTTGACGTCGTGTGCTTGCACCGCGCATCAGCCGAGCACGAGATCGGTCTTGGCGATCTGGACCTCTTCCAGCGTCATGCCGTCGCGTTCGAAAAGGCGCAACTATACGTCTGGGTCGGGTCAAGAAACAGCCGGAAGAAGTCGTCGGACAGGTCGGAGTGCGCCTGCACGTCGTCGAAGTGCGGAGTTAAGTCGGCTGTTGGGGATTCGGGTGTTTGGACACCGTGACAGCCTAATCACCAGTCCCAGTATCGTTACCGCGATGAACCCCGTTTTCGTCGACGTCGACACCGGCATCGATGATGCCGTGGCGTTGGTATATCTGCTGGCCAGCGCTGACGCCGATCTCGTCGGCATCGCCTCGACCGGCGGAAATATTGAAGTCGAGCAGGTGTGCGCGAACAACCTCGGCTTGCTCGAATTGTGCCGGGCCGCGGCCATACCCGTGTGCAAAGGCGCCGACGAGCCACTGAGCGGCCAGTGGCCTGAGCACGCAAAATTCCACGGCCCCAAAGGTTTAGGCTATGCCGAGCTGCCCTCCACTGAACGCCGGATTGCCAGTTACGACGCCACGACGGCCTGGATAGCTGCGGCTCGAGCCAACGCGGGGAACCTGATCGGCCTCGTCACCGGGCCGCTGACCAACCTGGCTTTGGCACTGCGCGCCGAGCCGGCACTCCCGACGCTGCTGCGCCGACTGGTGATCATGGGCGGCGTGTTCGACGGCTCCGGCCAGGGTAACGTCGCGGCAGAATGGAACATCAGGGTGGACCCAGAGGCAGCGAGCGAGGTATTTGCGGCTTGGGCTGGGCAACAACAACTTCCGATCGTATGCGGCTTGGATCTGACCCGGCAGGTGGTAATGACGCCGGACATCCTCGCCAAGCTGGTGTCTACCGCAGGTCCGTCTCCGTTGATCCAGGTGATCGGGGACGCGCTGCGGTTCTACTTCGAGTCTCACCAGGCTCGCGACCTAGGTTACGTGGCATATATGCATGATCCGCTGGCCGCAGCGGTCGCGCTGGACCCGGACTTGGTGACGACCCGGGCCGCGACGGTGGAGGTCGAGCTGGCAGATCCGCGCGGCTTGACGGTCGCCGACTGGTCCTCGGATCGAAAGCCCAACGCCCTGATCGGCATTGGCGTAGACCCTGCGGCGTTTTTCGACCGGCTGATTGGGCGGGTCGGACCGTTCGCAGGTCGGGCACACCGAACGTAACAGCGATGCCCATACGGCGGGCACCAAAAATTGGTGGTTTAGCCGCAATGTGAATGGGCACCTATTGCGACATGACCATACGCCGCATCGTTCTGTTTCTTGGTCCTGCGGTAGTGGCGGCATCAGGCCTGAGCACTTCGGTCCTTGCTACCTTCGCTTGGCCATCTGCGGCCGCCCAGCCATGCCACGACGTGGAGGTGGTGTTCGCGGGCAGTTGGCGCGAGCGGAGGTGAGGGGCCTAGGACGCGCTACGGACGCTTACTCGTAGCTGCCTTCTAGATACCACCGCCGCTGGCGGTAGCACAGCAGCAGCGCACGCTCGCTGCCCAGCAGTACCTGGGCGCGGGCGGTGCGACCCCCTTGACCGGCCCACCAGCACAGCGTGTCCTCCCGACCGCGGACGGTCAGTCGGGCAGGCTCAGCGGAGAACATCCCCCGACTGGTCACCCGTATCGGATTCCCCTGTGCATCAAGTAATTCCACTGGGTCGTCGAGCAGCACCGCCGGCGACGGCTTCCGAAGTTGGCCGGGCCACGGTTGACCCGGGTCGGCCTGCGGTGCCGGCTCGTCGCCCAGCGGGGTCAACGTGATGCGTTCGGCCGGCCCGCGACCGCCGGACAGTACGGGCACCCGCACCGCCTCCGGGCCGAGCAAGCCCTGCACCCGCACCAGCGCCCGTCGAGCCCGAAGTTTGTCCTGCTCCCCGAGACCACCCCATAACGGCAACTGCAGTGCCTCGGCGGACACCACCTCCACCGCCTGCAGCCGTAATAGCGTCAGCTCGGCGGTCGGTGAGCAGACCTGAGCATTTCGGTTGCTCAACCAGCCATCCAGTTGCCAACGCACCCGGTCAGCGGTGGCATCCTCGGTCAACGGCTCGGCGCACCGCCATACCCGAGTCAACTCTTCGGCATTGGCGGTGACAGCGTGGATGGCCAGCCGGGTACAGCCCACTCCAGCGGCCCTCAGCGCCTGATGCAGTGCGCCGGCCAGTGAGCGCCCAGCGAAGGCCGCGGCATCAATCCGGTCGATCGGCGGATCGCAGAGCAACACGGCCTCAAGTTCCGGCAGCACCTCACGTCCGGAAGGCGGGCGTTCGGGTGCGCCGCGGGCGAACCGATGTGCGGCCGCCCCGTCGGCGCCGAACCTGGAGGCCACATCGGTAGCCGACAGTGCGGCGAACTACCCGATGGGGCGAATCCCCATCCGCCACAACAAATCCGCTAGTTCTCCTCGTCGGGGACCGGACAGACTCGGCTCGGCGGCAAGTTGTCGGATCGACAACAGCGACAAGAACCGCGCATCCTGTCCAGGCCCAATGACCCGGCCCGCACGCGCCGCGAAGACCGCGGTGGATAACTGGTCGGCGATCCCGACCTGACACTCGGAGCCGGCCGCGGCCACCGCATCAATCAGCCGCTCGGCGGCCTGCTGTTCGGACCCGAAATAGCGGGCCGCTCCGCGCACCGCCAGCACCCGGGAACCGGAACCGGAAAAAGCCACCCGAAATCACCCGGCTCGCGCCCGGCCGCCCACCCGTCTGCCCGCACACACACCGCTGACCTGCAACCGCACCCCACTGATGCGCCCGAATCCGGGAGTGGGTGCGCCCTGGTTGCTCGCCGTGATCTCATAGCCGCAGACCCGGGCCTCCAACCGTGTCGGCGCCCCTTGCCAGTCGCCGTCGGTGACCAGCAAGGTGCAGCCTCTATGTCGGGCGCGGGCTAGCACTGCCCGCGCCCGGGGGTGCGGTACCCGTCGCCCGCCGAGAACAAGGACCACCAGGTCCATGCCGTCGACAAGCACCGCGGCCACCTCCACCGGATCGGTCCCGGGATCCGGTATCACCGCGAGCCGGCTCAGGTCCGCCCCCATCTCCACAGCGGCCAGCAATCCGACATCAGGCAGGCCGGCGATAGCCGCGTTGCCCCCGGCGGCCGTCACCGCGGCAACCATGCCCAACAGCAGTGACCGAGCTCCCGACAGCACCGCCACCGTTCCCCGGCGTAACAGTGCCGGCCCTCGGGTGCCAGCGCCTCAGCAAGCCACTGCGGGATGGCCAGCCGGGATTCCGGCTCCGGCAGCAAGTCAGCAGGGCTGGTGCCGACTTGCATGGACGCCCGGCGCAACGATTCGAGCTGCTCAGCGCGATTTCCATACCGCTGGTCGGGGGCGAAAGCCGCGGTCATGACTAGCCTCCTACTAGCTTTCTCGAGACCACCTTATTCGAATATACGTTCGAGTAAACACGGGCCTCCGGCACCCGTCAAGCCATCGCCCGCCGGCTCGTCAACGAGGCCGGCGGGTGCTGAAACTCGGTTACTATTGCCCTACGGCAAGCGCGAGTTCGGGGACAAGAAACGCTCGGGGGTCTGGCCGCACCACACTGATTCAACGCGTGCCAGACGCTGATATGACCAAACTTGTCGATGCGCCCACGAAAGGGACTCCTGATGAGCACGGGTATGGGCATACCGCTGCGCGCGGCTCGCATCATGCTGATCCTGGGACTGCTACTGGCAATCCTGCCGGCGTGCGGTTCCTCAGGGCCACATCACAAGCTAATGATCGGTGTGTCCTACCCGACCGCAAACAGTCCGTTCTGGAATGCCTACACACGCTTTATCGACGAGGGAGGCCATCAACTCGGTGTCGATATCAACGCCGTGTCGGCTGAAGAAGACGAACAAAAGCAGCTGTCCGACGTGGAGAACCTCATCAGCCAAGGCATCGACGGGCTGATCGTCACCCCCCAGTCAACCTCGATCGCTCCCACGCTGCTGTGGACCGCCGCCAAGGCAAAGATCCCGGTGGTCGTCGTCGACCGTTACCCCGGATATGCCCCGGGGCAGAACAAGAACGCTGACTATGTGGCCTTCCTGGGGCCCAATGATGAGAAAGCCGGCAGCGGCATTGCTGAGGCCCTCATCGCTGAGGGGGGGTCGAAGTTCCTTGCCCTCGGCGGCATGCCCGGCAACTCGGTGGCCCAGGGCCGCAAGGCTGGCCTGAAATCGGCGCTCACGGCAGTCGGTGACCAGCTTGTGCAGTTTCAGTACGCCGGTGACAGCGAAGACAAAGGCCTTGCCGCTGCCGAGAACATGCTGCAAGCACACCCCACCGGCGACGCTAACGCCATCTGGTGCTTCAACGACAACCTCTGCCAAGGCGCGATCAAGGCCGCACGCAACGCCAATCGTGAGAAGGAATTCGTCTTCGGGGGAATGGATTTGACACCGCAAGCAATCGCAGCGATCGAAAACGGGTACTACACCGTCAGCTTTGGCGCCCATTGGCTAGAGGGCGGGTTCGGGCTGGCCGTCCTCTACCGCAAAATTCACGGCCAAGATCCCGTTGAGCAGGTGGTGAAGCTCGACCTGCTCAAGGTTGACAAGTCCAACGTCGCCAAGTTCAAGGCCCGCTACATCGATAACACACCGCACTACGACTTGAAGTCGATCACCCCGTTCGACATGACGATTACCTTGAACTGATCGAAAAACGTCCGATCCGTTCCAGATACTGGGCCGAGAACACCGTCGTCGCAGTCGAACCCGCAACAAACCCAGGACTTGCCAACGAGAACGACCGACCCCGCCAGGACCGACACAATAGTCAGGACGCTGGCTGGGTGACCAAGCGGGTCGCCAAAACTGTTGCACATGAACTGGGCAAGTACCACGACGCCAGCCGAATCGTAGTCGTACTCGAGCACAGTTGTACTCTCTGAGCTGTGGCCGACATTGCAGCAGGGGGCGTCGATCACACAACGGGGTGCGACGCCGAACAATATTTCCAAACGATTGTCACATCAATGGCCGACGGAGTCGTTGTGGTAGGCGTCGACGGACGAATTGAGTCCGTTAATCCCGCCGCTACTCAGATGCTTGGCTTACGAGCCCACGATGTCGTGGATATGAAGCGTGGCCATCCATTCGTCTTCTACGATACGGACAATCAGCGGGTTGACCCCGAGCGCGACGTCATGCGCATCGTGCGACACGAAGTGACAACGATAAGCAAAGTCGTCGGCATCGACCGACCCGACGGCCAACGGTTGTGGCTATCGGTAAACGTGAGCTTGCTTGCGTCTGCGGATCCTCCGCACTCTGCACTCGTAGTCTCGTTTTCCGACATTTCCGCCCACCACCTTTCCATCGAACGGCTCGCCTACGAGGCGACCCACGACTGTCTCACCGGTCTTGCCAACCGCCGGTTCGCGGAAGACCAGATCACCAAATCACTGCAGCATGACGAACACTCTCGATTAGCTGCCGTACTGTTTCTTGACCTCGACGATTTCAAAGTCATCAACGACTCACTAGGCCACGACGTAGGTGACGCGGTGTTGCAGACCGTAGCGCAACGACTGCGCGCGGCCGTTCGGCCCGACGATATCGTCGCGCGACTGGGCGGAGACGAGTTCGTCGTCCTACTCCGGGGTCCCCTTTCGGACACAAATGCTAACGATGTTGCAGACAGACTGCACGCAACACTGTCTGAGCCACTTGTCGTCGACCAGCTCACGGTGCCTATCGGAGCGAGTGTGGGCATTCTTGAGGTAAGACCCGACGATCGACGGCGGGCCGCTGACATCCTGCGTGACGTTGACTCCGCGATGTACGCAGCTAAGAGCAAGAAACAATTCGCCGTCACGCCGCAGCAGCTGGTGCCGTTCGTCGCGCTGATCGCACTGTTTGTGTTTTTCACCGCTGCGGCCGGCGCTAAGTTCTACGCACCCTCAAATCTGCTGGTCATTCTCCAGCAAACCGTGGTGCTGGCGATCGTCGGATACGGCATGACCTTCGTGATCGTGGCGGGCTCCGTTGACCTATCGGTGGGCTCGATCGTCGCATTGACCGGAGTCACCGTGGCACTCATAGCAGCACAGAACCAATTCGCGGCGATCGTCATCGCCCTGCTGGTGGGGTTGGCCGCCGGGATCGTCAACGGCATCGTTTTTGCCTACGGGAAGATTCCGTCGTTCGTTGGCACCCTCGGCATGCTTCAAGTCTGCCGCGGTCTCACCCTGATGATCAGCGACGGCGCCGCCAAACCGATGCCGTTTCACGGAATATTGGGCTCAATGGGAGCCATGCCGTGGATCCTCATCATCGGTTTTCTCGTCACGATCCTGGCGGGGATCCTGTTCCAATTCACTATGTTTGGGCGGTGGGTCAAAGCCGTCGGCGGCAACGAACGTGTCGCAACGTTGGCCGGAGTGCCCACCCGCGGGATCAAAGTCGCGATTTTCGCGGTCTGTGGCCTGATGGCGGGCGTCGGTGGTGTCGTGCTTGCCTCCCGCCTCGGAAGCGGGACACCCACTGCAGCAACCGGTTTCGAGATCGATGTCATCGCCGCAGTCGTCATCGGCGGCACGCCCCTCACCGGCGGACTGGGACGACTCAGCGGAACGTTGATCGGTGCGGTAATCATCTCGATGGTCTCCAACGGCATGGTGTTCATGGGTGTTGGGGGCGCCGCCTCGCAGATCATCAAGGGAGTTATGCTCGCCGCTGCGGTTTTTGTCTTCCTGCAACGCCGCAAGATCGGCATCATCAAGTGATAAGCACGATGCAACTCCCGCACGAGACAAAGTTTGGAGAACGCCCTTAATGAGTAAGCACAATCCGGTGGCGGCGCTGAATGAGGTCCGAGTCGCCATTGTCGGCGTGGGCAACTGCGCGTCCTCGCTGGTTCAGGGCGTCGAGTACTACCAAAACGCCGACGACACCTCCACGGTGCCCGGTCTCATGCATGTCCGGTTCGGCCCCTACCACGTGCGCGACGTTAAGTTCGTAGCGGCCTTCGACGTGGACGCCAAGAAGGTCGGCTTCGATCTGTCGGACGCGATCTTCGCCTCGGAGAACAACACCATCAAGATCGCCGACGTGGCGCCCAGCAACGTAGTGGTGCAGCGCGGGCCGACGCTGGACGGCATCGGCAACAACTACGCCAACACCATTGAGCTGTCCGATGCCGAGCCCGTCGACGTGGTCCAAGCGCTGCGGGACGCCAAGGTCGACGTACTGGTGTCCTACCTGCCGGTGGGTTCCGAAAAGGCCGACAAGTTCTACGCCCAGTGCGCCATCGACGCCCGCGTGGCGTTCGTGAACGCGCTGCCGGTGTTCATCGCCTCCGACCCGGTGTGGGCCAAAAAGTTCGCCGACGCTGGTGTGCCCATTATCGGCGACGACATCAAGAGCCAGGTCGGCGCCACCATCACCCACCGGGTGATGGCCAAGCTGTTCGAGGACCGCGGTGTGCAGCTGGACCGCACCATGCAGCTCAACATTGGCGGCAACATGGACTTCCTGAACATGTGCGAGCCGGAGCGGGTGGAATCCAAGGAGATCTCCAAGACCAAGTCCGTGCTATCCAACATGCAGCGCGAGCTCACCCCCAAGGACCTACACATCGGAATGGCCGGTCACATGGCCTGGCTTGATGACCGCAAATGGGCCTATGTGCGGCTGGAGGGCCGCGGTTTCGGCGACGCGCCGGTGAACCTGGAATACAAGCTCGAGGTGTGGGACTCGCCGAACTCGGCGGGCATCATCATCGACGCGGTGCGCGCGGCAAAGATCGCCAAGGACCGCGGAATCGGCGGACCAGTGATCGCGGCGTCGGCCTACCTGATGAAGAGCCCGCCGAAGCAGCTATCCGACGAGATCGCGCGTGCCCAGCTCGAAGAGTTCATCTCGGGTACTTAGGGACGCCAAGTAAGCGGTTCCGCAGCTATTCCCACTCGATGGTACCGGGCGGTTTACTGGTGATGTCCAGCACCACGCGGTTAACCTCGGCTACCTCGTTGGTGATGCGCGTCGAGATGCACTCCAACACCTCGTAGGGCACCCGGGTCCAATCGGCGGTCATAGCGTCCTCACTGGACACCGGCCGCAGCACGATTGGGTGTCCATAGCTGCGGTTGTCTCCCTGCACACCGACCGACCGGACGTCAGCCAGCAGTACTACCGGGCACTGCCAGATCTGGTGGTCCAGACCCGCCGCGGTCAGCTCCTCACGCGCGATCGAGTCGGCTCGCCGCAGCGTGTCCAGCCGCTCGGCAGTGACCTCGCCGACGATCCGGATGCCCAGACCCGGACCCGGAAACGGTTGGCGCGCAACGATTTCCTCCGGCAGGCCCAACTGTCGACCGACCGCGCGCACCTCGTCTTTGAACAGCAACCGCAGCGGCTCGACGAGCTTGAATTTCAGGTCGTCGGGCAGACCACCGACATTGTGGTGGCTCTTGATGTTCGCGGTGCCGCTGCCCCCACCGGACTCCACCACATCCGGATACAGCGTGCCCTGCACCAGAAACTCAATCTCGGAATCAGATGCGTTGTCGCCCAACACATCCCGTACTGCACCCTCGAATGCCCGGATGAACTGCCGCCCGATGATCTTGCGCTTGCCCTCGGGGTTGGTCACACCCGACAGCGCCTGCAGGAAGGTGTCGGCCACGTCGACGGTGACCAGCTTGGCGCCGGTGGCGGCGACGAAATCGCGCTGCACCTGTGCGCGCTCACCGTCCCGCAGCAGACCATGATCGACAAAGACACACGTCAATCGGTCTCCGATGGCGCGTTGCACCAGTGCCGCGGCCACCGCGGAATCCACACCGCCGGACAGGCCGCAGATCGCATGGCCATCGCCGATCTGGGCACGCACCTGCTCGACCAGCACACCGGTGATGTTGGCCGCCGTCCAATCCGCGCCGAGCCCAGCGAAATCGTGCAGAAACCGGCTGAGTACTTGCTGCCCGTGTGGGGTGTGCAGCACCTCTGGGTGATACTGCACCCCGGCCAGGCGCCGGTCCCGGTTCTCGAAGGCGGCCACTGGAGCACCCGCGCTGCTGGCCACCACGTCGAATCCGTCCGGCGCGGCGGTGACCGCGTCACCATGGCTCATCCAGACCGGCTGAACACCGGGCAGGCCTGAATGTAGGTCACCGCCAAGGACTTTCAGCTCTGTCCGGCCATATTCGCTGGTCCCAGTATGGGCGACAGTCCCGCCGAGCGCCTGCGCCATGGCCTGAAACCCGTAGCAGATCCCGAACACCGGCAGACCGAGATCGAACAGCGCCGGATCGAGCCGCGGAGCACCGTCGGTGTAGACACTGGCCGGTCCGCCGGAAAGCACAATCGCCAGCGGATCACGGGCGGTGATCTCCTCGATCGAGGCGGTGTGTGGGATTACCTCGGAAAAAACCTGTGCCTCTCGAACCCGGCGGGCGATCAGCTGCGCGTACTGTGCGCCGAAGTCAACCACCAACACGGGGCGGCCAGACGGTCCAGCCTTGTCGAGGTCAGCAGAGTCGGCCACGAGTAGCCAGTCTAGAGGCTGGCAGCAGCTGCCGAGGCAGGCGGTGACAAGGTCTGCGGCACTGGCGGTGACCATCACCGAAGGTTCACCGCGAGCGCCAGCGATCGAAACACGACCGCGAGATTCACCACCGCGACACTTAAACGGTTGTGACGACACACCGAAAAGGTCCGCGCCGCTTGCAGTTTCGACGCCTGAGAATCGTTATGGTCTCAATGTGACTAACAGCCGTGGCTCGGCAGTGCGATCAGCCAGCGGCATAGGTACGCTGCATCCCGGTGAGCCCGTATCGCCCAACTACTTGTGAAAGTGAGGTCCGCCGTGCTAGGTCCGATGAGCGGCGACCCGCTGCGCCCGGCTACGCCGCGCTTGCGATCGCCACTAGGTCTGCCGGGGACGGTGCGTGCCTGCCTGTTCGACCTCGACGGTGTACTCACCGATACCGCGAGCGTGCATACCAAGGCGTGGCAGGCCATGTTCGACGCCTACCTATCCCAACGGGCCGAGCGCACCGGAGAAAAATTCGTCCCCTTCGATCCCGCCGTGGACTACCTGCAGTACGTGGACGGCAAGAAACGCGAAGACGGGGTCCGGTCATTTCTGAGCAGTCGGGGAATCACACTGCCTGACGGCAGTGCCGACGACTCCGGCGATGTCGAGACGGTATGCGGCCTGGGCAACCGCAAAAACGACATGTTCCAGCGGGTGCTCACCGATGATGGCGTTGCGGTCTTCGACGGGTCGCGACGCTATCTGGAGGCGGTTACAGACGCGGGTCTCGGCGTAGCCGTGGTGTCGTCAAGCGCCAATACCCGCGACGTACTCGCAATCACCGGTCTGGACCGGTTTGTCCAGCAGCGGGTGGACGGCATCACCCTGCGCGAAGAGCACCTCGCCGGCAAGCCGGCCCCCGACTCGTACCTGCGCGGGGCGCAGTTGCTCGACGTCGCTCCCGACGCTGCGGCTGTATTCGAGGACGCATTGTCCGGCGTGCAGGCCGGCCGGTCCGGTAACTTCGGCTTCGTGGTGGGCATCAACCGCACGGGCCGGGTGGGCCAGGCCGAGGAACTGCGCCGCAGCGGCGCCGACGTGGTAGTCACCGATCTCGCCGAACTGCTCCCACGGCATGAGCCCCGATGATCACTGAAGAAGCCTTCCCCGTCGAACCTTGGCAGATTCGCGAGACCCGGCTCGACCTGAACCTGCTAGCCCAATCGGAATCCCTATTTGCCTTGTCCAACGGGCACATCGGGTTGCGCGGCAACCTCGACGAGGGCGAGCCGTACGGCCTTCCGGGCACCTATCTGAACTCCTTCTACGAAATTCGACCGCTGCCATACGCCGAGGCCGGATACGGGTATCCGGAGGCCGGTCAGACCGTCGTCGACGTCACCAACGGCAAGATCTTGCGTCTGTTCGTCGAGGACGAGCCGTTCGACGTCCGCTACGGCGAAGTGATCTCCCATGAGCGGGTCCTCGACCTGCGCGCCGGGACGCTGACCCGCCGCGTGCACTGGCGCTCGCCCGCGGACAAGCAAATCAAGGTGGTGTCCACCCGCTTGGTGTCGCTGGCGCACCGCAGTGTCGCGGCTATCGAGTATGTCGTCGAAGCGCTGGACGAATTCGTGCGCGTGACCGTGCAGTCCGAGCTCGTCACCAACGAGGACCAACCCGAGACCTCGGGCGACCCGCGGGTGTCGGCCATTCTGGAGAACCCGCTAGAGGCCGTCGAACACGAGGCCACCGAGCGCGGCGGACTTCTCATGCACCGGACCCGGGCCAGCTCCCTCATGATGGCCGCCGGGATGGATCACGAGGTCGAGGTTCCCGGACGAGTCGAGATCACCACCGACGCGCGCCCAGACTTGGCTCGGACCACGGTGATCTGCGGGCTGCGCCCAGGGCAGAAGCTGCGCATCGTCAAATACCTGGCGTACGGCTGGTCGAGCCTGCGCTCCCGCTCGGCGCTGCGTGACCAGGCCGCCGCCGCACTTCACACCGCCCGCTACAGCGGATGGCACGGGCTGCTGGACTCGCAGCGGGCCTACCTCGACGACTTCTGGGACAGCGCCGACGTCGAAGTCGAGGGCGACCCGGAATCTCAGCAAGCGGTGCGGTTCGGGCTCTTTCACTTGCTGCAGGCCAGCGCGCGCGCCGAACGGCGCGCGATCCCCAGCAAGGGACTCACCGGAACCGGCTACGACGGCCACGCCTTTTGGGATACCGAGGGTTTCGTGTTGCCGGTGCTGACCTACACCGCGCCGCATGCGGTCGCCGACGCGCTGCGGTGGCGTGCGTCGACATTGCAGCTCGCCAAGGAGCGGGCGGCCGAACTCGGGCTCGACGGTGCCAGCTTTTGCTGGCGAACCATCCGCGGGCAGGAATGCTCGGCGTACTGGCCGGCGGGCACGGCGGCATGGCACATCAACGCCGACATCGCGATGGCCTTCGAGCGGTACCGCATTGTTACCGGTGACCACTCGCTAGAAGAAGAGTGCGGCCTTGCGGTGCTCGTCGAGACGGCCCGGCTGTGGCTCTCACTCGGGCACCACGACCGGCATGGCGTCTGGCACCTCGATGGGGTCACCGGTCCCGACGAGTACACGGCGGTGGTCCGGGACAACGTGTTCACGAACCTGATGGCCGCGAGCAATCTGATCACCGCCGCCGATGCCTGCCTGCGCCATCCCGAAGCCGCAGAAGCGCTAGGTGTCACGACCGAAGAGATGGCCGCCTGGCGCGACGCGGCCGACGCCGCCAACATTCCGTACGACGACGAGCTGGGTGTCCATCAGCAGTGTGCAGGGTTCACCACGTTTGCGGAATGGGATTTTGAATCCAACACCACCTACCCGTTGCTCTTACACGAGGCCTACGTGCGGCTCTACCCCACGCAAGTGATTAAACAAGCCGACCTGGTGCTGGCGATGCAGTGGCAAAGTCATGCGTTCACACCCGAACAGAAAGCACGCAACGTCGACTACTACGAGCGACGCATGGTGCGTGACTCGTCGCTGTCGGCCTGCACGCAGGCGGTGATGTGCGCCGAGGTCGGGCATCTCGAGCTAGCCCACGACTATGCCTACGAGGCCGCGCTGATCGACCTGCGCGATCTGCACCGCAATACCCGTGACGGGTTGCACATGGCCTCACTCGCGGGTGCGTGGACGGCTCTGGTCGGGGGTTTCGGTGGCCTGCGCGACGACGAGGGCATCCTGTCCATCGATCCCCAACTGCCCGACGGCATCTCGCGGCTACGGTTCCGACTGCGCTGGCGCGGGTTCCGGCTGACCGTGGACGCCAGGCACGCCGACGTCACCTACACCCTGCGCGACGGCCCCGGCGGCGAGCTGACCATCCGCCATGCCGGTGAACACCTCACCCTGAAATCGGATTCACCGTCGACCATCGCGGTGCGGGCCCGAAAGCCACTCCTGCCGCCTCCGTCACAGCCGCCGGGCCGCGAGCCGGTGCACCGGCGGGCCATGTCGCGGGGTTAGTGCGGCTCGACGATCCGCACCACCTCGGCGTGCACGGCTTGGCGCAGCTGCGCATCGGTCAGCTCGTCGATACCGGTCGACGCCCGCAGGAACGGCTCGAAGAGCCGCCAACCGAATTGCAGGGCAACGGCATTGGCGAGCGCCAGCCGCGCGCTGCGATCATCCGCGTGACGCGGGCGTACCGCCTCGAGCAGCTGCCACATGCCGGGAAACTGCGTCTGCAACTGCCCCACCGGGTAACCGTCGAGCAATGCACGAGCCATCACCCGCAGATGCCGATCCATGGCTCGCTCGAGCTCCGCGACCGGCGCGTCGTTTCGCCGCAAGTTGGTCGTGGTCATTCCCAGGTGATCGAGCACCGCGCCAACCAATTGTTCTTTGGTGCCGAAGTGCCGAAACACCAGTCCATGGTTGACCTTCGACCGAGCGGCGATATCGCGGATCGATGTCGCGGCCGGACCGCGCTCGGCAAACAAGTCGGTGGCGGCCGCCAAGATTGCCGCCGCAACCTCTTCCCGTCCGGTGGGAGCCTTGCGTGAGCGGGTTGCCGAGCGTGTAGTCATGTGACTACACTAGCCGCTGTAGTCAACTGACTACAGCGGCTAGTCCCGAAAGGACCGAAGTAGATGACACACGCGATAAGCGTCACCAAGCTGGGCAGCCGGATCGGTGCCCGAATCGACGGGGTGCAGCTGGGCGGCGACCTTGACCCAGCCACCGTCGGGGAGATCCGCCAGGCGCTATTAGCCCACCGGGTGATCTTCTGCCGCGGACAGCACCACCTCGATGACGAACAGCAGCTGGCGTTCGCGGGGTTGCTTGGCACCCCGATCGGCCACCCGGCCGCCGCTGTCCTGGCCGCTCAGAATGCACCGATCATCACGCCGATCAACTCCGACTACGGCAAGGCCACGCGCTGGCACACCGACGTGACCTTCGCGGCGAACTACCCCGCGGCCTCGATCCTGCGCGCGGTCACCCTGCCCAGCTACGGCGGGTCGACGCTATGGGCGTCCACCGCGGCCGCCTACGACGACCTACCCGAACCGCTCAAATGGCTCGTCGACAACCTGTGGGCGCTGCACACCAACCGCTACGACTATGTGACCCCCGAATCGGTCGCATCACTGACTGACGCGCAGCGGGAGTTCCGACAGGCGTTCGAGAACCCGGATTTCCGCACCGAACATCCGGTGGTGCGGGTGCACCCGGAGACGGGTGAGCCCACGCTGCTGTTGGGAAATTTCGTGCGTGGCTTCGTCGGTCTGGACAGCCACGAATCAAGCGTGCTGCTCGAGTTGCTGCAGCGGCGAATCACCATGCCCGAGAACACCATCCGCTGGAACTGGGAGCCGGGCGACGTCGCCATCTGGGACAACCGGGCCACCCAGCACCGAGCCATCGACGACTACGACAACCAGCCGCGCCTCATGCATCGGGTTACCTTGATGGGCGATGTTCCGGTCAACGTGCACGGGCAGCGCAGCCGGGTAGTTAGTGGCGCGCCGCTGACCCTGGCCAGCTAGGCAAAGCCAGCTGGGTGGTGTCAGCTAGCGTCGCTGACCGGATCAATGGGCAGCCACCGCAGCGCTCCTGGCGCTTCGGCGGGCACCACCGGGTGCTCTGGGGCGATCGGGGCCAGCCGACGGTACGCCGCACCCTGCCGCGGCCGCTGATCATGCTGGCCCTTGTTGGGCCACAGCGCGGCAGCACGCTCGGCTTGCGCGGCGATGGACAGCGACGGGTTGACACCCAGGTTCGCCGAAATCGCGGCACCGTCCACCACGTACAGCGTCGGGTAGCCGTAGACCCGGTGATAGGGGTCGATGACCCCGTGCTCGGGGTCATCGCCGATCACCGCACCGCCAAGAAAGTGCGCGGTCAGCGGCACGTTGAAGAGCTCACCCCAGGTGCCGCCGGCCACGCCGTCGATCTTGGCGGCGATACGGCGGGTGACCTCGTTGCCGATCGGGATCCACGACGGGTTCGGTTCGCCGTGCCCCTGTTTGCTGGAATACCAACGGATTCCAAGTTTGCCACGCTTGGTGAACGTGGTGATCGAGTTGTCCAGGTGTTGCATCACCAGCGCGATCACCGTGCGCTCGCTCCACTGGCGGGGATTGAGCAGCCGCAGCATGCGGCGCGGATCTTCGCTGGCCTGATGCAACAACTGCTTCCACCGCGGCACAAAGGTCTCATCGGGGGTCTCCTTGTGCCCCTCGGGCCCAGGGCCGTCGGTCATCAAGGTCTGCAACAACCCCATCGCGTTGGAACCCTTGCCGTAGCGCACGGGTTCGATGTGTGTGTCCGACGTCGGGTGAATCGACGACGTGATCGCCACACCATGAGTCAGGTCCAGGTCGGGCCTGACGCTCAAGGTCGCGGCACCGACAATCGACTCCGAGTTCGTCCGAGTCAACACACCCAAACGCTGCGACAGACGAGGTAACTTACCTTGGTCACGCATCCTGAACAGCAGATGTTGCGTCCCCCACGTGCCCGCGGCCAGCAGCAGGTGCGCAGCGGTAAGCGTGCGTCTGTCCCTGCGCAGCCAACTGCCGGTGCGGACCGTGCGCACCTCCCACAACCCGTCGGAGGCCTGCTCGAATCCTTTCACCGTTGTCATCGGAATCACTTGTGCACCTGCCGATTCCGCGAGGCCAAGGTAGTTTTTCACCAGCGTGTTCTTGGCGCCGTGGCGACAGCCCGTCATACAGCAACCGCATTCGGTGCAGCCGGTGCGCGCCGGCCCCACGCCGCCGAAATACGGGTCGGCCACGGTCTGACCCGGCGCCTGGGTGCCATCAGGGCCGAAAAACACCCCGACCGGCGTCGGCACAAAAGTGTCGCCGAACCCCATCTCGTCGGCGACCTCTTTGACGATCCGGTCAGCGTCGGTGAAGGTCGGGTTGTACACCACACCCAACATCCGCTGCGCCTGCTCGTAATGCGGCGCCAGCTCGCCGCGCCAGTCCGTGATGTGCGCCCACTGCTGGTCGGCAAAGAACGGCTCCGGCGGCACGTACAACGTATTCGCGTAGTTCAGCGAACCGCCACCCACTCCGGCGCCGGCCAAGATCATCACGTTGCGCAGCAAGTGGATGCGTTGGATGCCGTAGCAGCCCAGCTTCGGCGCCCAGAGGAATTTACGCAGCTCCCAGGACGTCTTGGCGAAATCCTCGTCGGCGAAGCGGCGGCCGGCCTCCACCACGCCGACCCGGTAACCCTTTTCCGTGAGCCGCAGCGCGCTGACGCTGCCGCCAAACCCTGAACCGATGATGAGGACGTCGTAATCCGGCTTCATCGCCCCAGTATGGTCTGCCTTCGGCACCAACGTGCGGCCGAAACCTTAGATGCTGACGGTCAGGCCGACCTTCTGGAATTCCTTGAGGTCGCAATAGCCGGCCTTGGCCATGGATCGGCGCAGACCACCGACCAGATTCAGGGTGCCGAACGGGTCGTCGGAGGGCCCGTTCAGAACCTGCTGCAACGGCGGGCGCTCGCCGACGGCGGTCTGCAGTAACGCCCCGCGGGGCAGCGACGGGTGTGCCGCGGCGGCCGGCCAGAACCACCCGCCGCCCAGTGCCTCGGCACTTTGGGCCAACGGCGTGCCCAGCACCACCGCGTCGGCGCCACAGGCAATGGCTTTGGCCAACTCGCCAGACGTGTAGATATCGCCGTCGGCCAGCACGTGCACGTAGCGGCCGCCGGTCTCGTCGAGGTATTCGCGCCGCGCGGCGGCGGCGTCGGCGATCGCAGTAGCCATCGGCACGCTGATGCCTAACACCTCATCGGAGGTGGTGACCCCGCTGGTGGAGCCGTAGCCGACGATCACGCCGGCCGCGCCGGTACGCATCAGATGCAGCGCCGTGCGGTGGTCAAGCACACCGCCGGCGACCACCGGAACGTCGAGCTCAGCGATGAACGTCTTCAGGTTGAGTGGTTCACCAGCCCCTTCCCGATCCAGGGCCACTCTTTCAGCCGAGACGATGGAACCCTGGACGACCAGCAGGTCGATTCCGGCCGCCAGCAACACCGGCGTCAGCGCCTGAGCATTTTGCGGGCTGACCCGCACCGCGGTGGTCACTCCCGCCTCCCGGATCCGGGCCACCGCCGAACCGAGCAGGTCCGGGTTCAGTGGCGCAGCATGCAGCTCCTGCAGCAACCGGACCGCCGCCGCGGGTTCGGGCTCTTTCTCGGCGGCCTCGATCAACTGCGCGATCTTGGCCTCGACATCGGCATGGCGGCCGATCAGCCCCTCACCGTTGAGTACCCCCAGCCCGCCGAGCCGGCCCAGCTCGATGGCGAACTCCGGTGACACCAACGCGTCGGTCGGGTGTGCCACCACGGGGATCTCGAACCGGTAGGCGTCGAGCTGCCACGCCGTCGACACGTCTTTCGACGAGCGAGTGCGACGCGACGGCACGATGCTGATCTCGCTGAGCTCATATGTCCGACGGGCCACGCGGCCCATCCCGATCTCGACCATGTCGGGCGTCAACGCGCGTAGTAGTTGGGGGCTTCGACGGTCATCGCGACGTCGTGCGGGTGGCTCTCTTTGAGTCCGGCGGGTGTGATCCGGACGAACTGCGCCTGCTGCAACACCTCGATGGTGGGCGAACCGGTGTAACCCATCGCGGCGCGCAGACCACCCATCAGCTGGTGGATCACCGACGATAGCGGACCACGGAACGGCACCCTGCCCTCGATCCCCTCAGGGACCAACTTGTCCTCGGACAGGGCGTCGTCGGCGAAATAGCGGTCCTTGGAATACGACTTACCCCCACCCCTACCTTGCATGGCGCCCAGCGACCCCATGCCGCGGTAGCTCTTGAACTGCTTGCCGTTGACGAAGATCAGCTCGCCTGGCGCCTCAGCGGTGCCGGCCAACAACGAGCCCAGCATGGCCGTCGACGCGCCGGCGGCCAGCGCCTTAGCGATATCGCCGGAGTACTGCAACCCGCCGTCGGCGATGACCGGCACGCCCGCCGGCCCGCACGCCGCGACGGCCTCCAGAATCGCGGTGATCTGCGGCGCCCCGACACCGGCCACCACGCGGGTCGTGCAAATCGACCCGGGCCCCACGCCGACCTTCACCGCATCAGCGCCGGCCGCCACCAGGGCCGCGGCCGCCGACCTGGTGGCGACATTGCCGCCAATCACCTGGACCCGGTCGCCAATTTCGGCCTTGAGTTTGCCGACCATGTCGAGCACCAGCCGGTTGTGCGCGTGCGCGGTGTCGACGATCAGCACGTCGACCCCGGCGTCGACCAGCATCATCGCGCGGACCCAGGCATCTCCGCCGACACCAACGGCCGCACCCACCAGCAGCCGGCCGTCGCTGTCTTTGGTCGCCAGCGGGTGCTGCTCGGTTTTGACGAAGTCTTTGACGGTGATCAGCCCGGTCAGCCGGCCATGGCCGTCGACAACGGGCAGCTTTTCGATCTTGTTTCGCCGCAACAGGCCCAATGCCGCGTCGGCGCTGACACCCTCGGCAGCGGTAATCAGCGGCGCTTTGGTCATCACCTCGGCGACCTGCTTGGACTGGTCGACCTCGAACCGCATGTCGCGGTTGGTGATGATGCCAACCAGCGCACCGGAATCGTCGACCACCGGCAACCCGGAGATCCGGAACCGGGCGCACAGCGCGTCGACCTGGGCCAAGGTGTTGTCCGGCCGGCAAGTGACCGGGTCAGTGACCATGCCGGCCTCGGAGCGTTTCACCGTCTCGACCTGCCCGGCCTGCTCGGCAACCGGCAGGTTGCGGTGCAGCACACCCATGCCGCCCGCCCGAGCCATGGCGATGGCCATCCGCGCCTCGGTGACGGTATCCATTGCCGAGCTGACCAACGGCACCTTGAGCCTGATCTTCTTGGTCAGCTGGCTGGAGGTGTCCGCAGTGGCCGGCACCACGTCAGAAGCCGCGGGTAACAGCAGGACATCGTCGAACGTCAGTCCCAGCATGGCCACCTTGTGCGGGTTGTCACCCCCGGTCGCGGCTGGGTCGTCCATCAGGCCACCAACACGCAGGTACGAACTGGCAACGAGGTCGGAACTTTCTTTTAGGTTGGACATGCCACGGGTCATCGGTGCGGCCCTCCATACGCATGCGAGTGAGAAACCCCATCCTATCGACTGACCAATCCGCCGGGTTCGCATGGCCGGGTGTTCCGCCGGCGATAAAACAACACCGGTCTAGGCTGCTGGCGTTATCGCTGCCCGCCTGCGTAGGCTAGAGGCGTGCGTGACCACCTCCCGCCGGGTTTGCCACCCGACCCGTTTGCCGACGACCCCTGCGACCCGTCGGCGGCGCTCGACGCTGTAGAGCCAGGTCAACCACTAGACCAGCAAGAACGGATTGCGGTCGAAGCCGACCTGGCCGACCTGGCCGTTTACGAGGCGCTGTTGGCGCATCGGGGAATTCGTGGACTTGTGGTGTGCTGCGACGAGTGTCAGCAAGACCACTATCACGACTGGGACATGTTGCGGGCCAACCTGCTGCAACTACTGATCGACGGCACCGTCCGACCGCACGAGCCGGCCTACGACCCCGAACCGGACTCCTACGTCACCTGGGATTACTGCCGGGGATACGCCGATGCCTCGCTGAACGAAGCGACATCCGACGCGGATGGCTATCACCGGCGTCATTAAATGACGCACCGTGAGCCGTAGCGCAGGTGTTAGGGCGCGGCACCGGGCGGCTCCGGCGGAATCGACGACCACGTCAACGTGGTTGAGGCAGCCGGCACGGTTGGCCCCGTTTCAGGCGCCGGCAACGTCGCATTCGGGTCGTGCGTCTCCACCTTCGTGTTCAGCAGATTCACCTGATTCATCAGGTCATTTCTGCGGTTATCGTCGTCCATCGATTGCACACTGCTGCTGACCTCAGCCAGCTGATCCTCGGCCTGGTCCCATTGGCCTTCGGCGATCATTTGTTGAACCTTGGCCAATTCGGCCTTGGCGGACAACACAATCTGATCGTTATTGACCCGCGGTGTGTCGAAGAACATCGTGTGCAGGCCATACAGCGCCTGTCCGGGACGGGCGTCGGCGACCACGGCGCCCAGCCCACTGAGCACTAGCAGCGTCGCCGCCACTGATCCGATCGCTGCCAGGCCGCGGCGAGCGCGTCGGCGCCCCGCAATTCCGGTGTACAGCGCCTCGACGGCCTGCTCGTGGGAAACCAATGCGCTCGCCGGTGGCCACCTCAACTCGTCGCGCCAGTCCTCCAGCAACGCGGCCAGCATGTCATCACGGGGATCGTCGAAGTCGACCGAATGACGTTCGGCGAGCGCGTCGAGGAGCAGATCGGTGCGGGCCACCTCATCCAAAGCCGGCTGATCGCCGAACGCATAACCAAACTCAGGCATAGTCACCCGCCGCGACAATCTCGGACTTCAACCGCGACAACGCGCGGTGCTGGGCCACCCGAACCGCTCCGGTGCTGCTGCCGACGGCGGCGGCGGTCTCCTCAGCGGACAGGCCGACGACAACACGCAGGATGAGGATCTCGCGCTGCTTGGCCGGCAAGATCTCGAGCAGTTCGTTCATCCGGGTGACCGAATCAGCTTCGAGGACCAGCTGCTCCGGGCCCGCGTCGGCCGACCGGCGCTCGGGAACTGCTTCGGCCGGGTAGGCAAGATCGCGGCCGGCAGCCCGGTGGGCGTCGGCGACCTTGTGGGCGGCGATGCCATACAGGAAGGCCAGGAATGGGCGTCCCCGGTCCCGGTAGCGGGGCAGCGCAGTTATGGCCGCCAAGCAAACCTCCTGTGCCACGTCGTCAGCTGACAGGCCACTGCGCTCAACCGTGCCGACTCGCGCTCGGCAATATCGCACAACGATCGGGCGAACGGTCTCCAGCACCTCCCGAAGTGCGTTCCGGTCTCCAGCCACGGCTTCGGCCACCACAGCGTCGAGACGTTCCCCTTCAATTGTCATCGACGGCGGTCTCTCCAACGTTACGGTCCGGACACATCCCGGGCTAAGACACAGCTAGACAATAACGGGCAGATGCCGTTTCACGCGGTACGCCAGGTTCCACCGGCGCGCCGCACCTGGCCTGCGCAAATATCCCGAATTTTGGCGAGTTCGCGCAGCTGTTTTGCCTCAACCGTGATGCTTCCGGTATCGATCAGCAAGCAAGCCACCGCCCAACGCAGCGGTACCAGCCCGAATCGGCCGGTGACGTCCAGCGCTTCGCGGCCCACGGCGCGTGCCCGCTCGGTGACCCCGGCGCTGCATAGCGCGGCAGCCAGCACGACGTCACTTTTGACCTGGTGTCGCACCGACGCGACGGTCATGGCACGGGCCAACTCGACCGCCTCCTCGGCGCAGCGGACAGCGGTTGCCCCGTCGCCGGCGACCATCGCCAGCTCCGAGGCCACCCAACGCCTGCGCACCGCTACCCGCTCGGACACCTGCAGCGACTCCGCGTGAGTCAGCAATGTTTTTGCTGCGGCGAGGCGGCCGACGCCGAGCGCGTCGGCCGCCAGCCCGATCAGTGCATCGGCACGAGCCTCGGAATCGGTGCCGGCCAGCGCCAGGGCACGACCGTCCCAGCCCCGCGCCAGCGTGTGCCAACCGAGCTGGCGCAAGAACGATCCGTGCGTGCTGTACGCCAGCGAGGCCAACCGCCCGGCCGAAACGCTACGTCGCAGCACCGCCAGGTCGCGGTAGGCGCTGCCGTAGCGACCTTGCCCGCCGGCGGCGACCGCTCGCAACCACAGTTGGTGGGGCGTGGTCGCCGTCGGCAACGGCCAACGGCCCGGCTGGTTTCCAAAGGCAGCGGCGGCCAGCTTGAGCTCAACCGTCTCGACGGCCGAAGTGTGACCAGTTTCAATCACAGTGATAGCCGAGGTCATTAGTAAAATCTGTGTAGCATCTGCGTTACCGAAATATTACCCAGGATCCTCGCAGCCTAATTGCTGGCGCCTAGACAAAGGCCCTGTAAGGCCTCTGACCTGGGGAATCTTGGCATCGATGAGCTCCTTCGTTAGCATGCTTTAAGTTCGGCGAAAGCGTCGCAGATGAACGCAGCGTTAATTCTCTCGCAACGCTGACACATTTTGCCGCGGGGAACGGCTATTGACTGTAATTCGCCAGCCCACCTACCGTCTATGTTGTCGGGTAGTCATCGGTGACGCCACTCCAATCAATGTGCACACTCGCGCGCGTTCGCGAACCCACCCTCCACTTTGGGCGTGCCGTGCAGAGAGGGAATAACTAATGCCACAGCCGGAGCAGCTACCTGGACCTAACGCCGATATCTGGAACTGGCAACTGCAAGGCCTGTGTCGCGGCGTTGACTCGTCGATGTTCTTCCATCCCGACGGGGAGCGTGGCCGTGCCCGGATGCAACGCGAGCAGCGCGCTAAGGAGATGTGCCGACGCTGTCCGGTGATCGAGGAATGCCGTTCTCATGCGCTGGATGTCGGCGAGCCCTACGGCGTTTGGGGCGGTTTGTCCGAATCCGAGCGCGACCTACTCCTCAAGGGCGACCTCGGGCGCACCCGCAGTATCCCTCGCAGCGCCTAGGCCGGCCCCTCATCGCGGGCGGCGCGGGCGCGGTTGCCGCAGGTTTCTGAGCACCATTCGCGGCGGGGGTGGGATCTGACGAAGTACACCACGCATCCTGGGCCGTAGCAGGCGCGCAGCTTCGTCGCGCTGGGTCCGGTGAACATGTCGATCGAGTCGCGCGCGAGTGCAGCCAAGGCGACGCGAGCCGGTGAGGTGGGTACTAGGCGGTCGTGGTGCAGCCGACCACCCCGGATGACGAGTTGGGCGTTGGGCAGTTGTTTGGCCGCCCAGTTCACCGCGGCAACGGCGTCATCGACGCTGTCGACCGGGGATTGGGCGGCCGGCCGGGGATCGGCTATGGCGAAGGCGGCCAGCCGGCGAAGGGAGTCACGTAGCAGCTTGGCCTCGGCCAGCTCGGCACGACGCGGGTCTCCGCGAACGTCGGCAGCGTATCGATGGTCGACGGTGACCAGCCAATCGCGCAGCGCAGCTGGAGTGGTCAAATCGTCGTGGACACCGGCACTGTCGGCCCAAACCGTGTTCATCAAGCGCACCGGCGCGGGCTCGCTGGGCAGCACCGACACCAGTGCTGGGTTGGTCACACCGAAACCCTATAACGGGTGGTGTTCGTTCCACCCATTAGACCACTCGTCGTGGGCCAACAGCACCACCCACACGGCCGGGACACCGCACGCGTCAACAGAAAGACCCCCGGTATCCGCAGACCGGGGGTCTTTCCTGGGAGTACGCGCTGATTAGTGCGCGTGGCCGTGGTGGTCGCGCTCTTCCGCCTTGGCGGGCTTGTCCACCACCGCGGTCTCGGTGGTGAGCACCATCCGCGCCACCGAGGCCGCGTTGAGCACCGCTGACCTGGTGACCTTGACCGGGTCGACGACACCATCGGCGGCCAAGTCGCCGTAGCTCAACGTGCTGGCATTCAGTCCATGCCCGGCGGGCAGCCCGCTGACCTTGTCGACCACCACCGCGCCGTCCAACCCGGCGTTGGTGGCAATCCAGTACAGCGGTGCCTTGAGCGCGTCGGAAAAGACGTCGACGCCGAGGGCTTCGTCCCCGGTCAGCGACGCACGCAACTGCTTGAGCACCGCGCCGGACTGGATGAGCGCCGATCCGCCGCCCGCGATGATGCCCTCCTCGAGGGCCGCCTTCGCGGCCGCGACGGCGTCCTCGACGCTTTCCTTGCGCTCCTTCAGCGCCGTCTCGGTGGCGGCCCCCACCTTGATGACGGCCACGCCACCGGCTAGCTTGGCCACGCGCTCCTGCAGCTTTTCGCGATCCCATTCCGAGTCGCTGGCCTCGATCTCGGCCCGCAGCTGCTTGACCCGCTTGGCCACGGCGTCGTTGGAGCCGCCGCCGTCGACGATGATCGTGTCGTCCTTGGTGACCACCACGCGGCGGGCCGAGCCCAGCACGTCGGTGCCCACCTCGCGCAGCACCAGGCCAGCGTCGGGGTTGACCACCTGGCCGCCCGTCACGATCGCCAGATCCTCGAGGAAGGCCTTGCGCCGGTCGCCGAAGAACGGCGACTTGACCGCGACGGCCTTGAGCGTCTTGCGGATCGAGTTGACGACCAAAGTCGCCAATGCCTCGCCCTCGATGTCTTCGGCAACGATCAGCAGCGGCTTGCCTGATTCGGCGACCTTCTCGAGCATCGGCAGCAGGTCAGGCAGCGAGCTGATCTTCTCCTGGTGCAGCAGGATCAGCGGATCGTCGAGCACGGCCCGCTGCGAGTCGAAGTCGGTCACGAAATACGCCGACAGGAAACCTTTGTCGAAGCCGACGCCCTCGGTGAACTCCAGCTCGGTGTTCAGCGTCGACGATTCTTCGACGCTGACGACACCGTCGACACCGACCTTGTTCATTCCCTCGCCGACCAGCGCACCGATCTGCTCGTCGCGCGAGGAGACCGTCGCGACCTGCGCGATGGCGTCCTTGCCGGCCACCGGGGTGGCCGCCGCCAGCAGTGCCTCGGACACCGCGTCGGCGGCCTTGCTGATGCCTGCACCCAGGGCGATCGGGTTGACACCGGCGGCGACCATGCGCAGGCCGCCCTTGACCAGCGCCTGCGCCAACACGGTCGCGGTGGTGGTGCCGTCACCAGCGACGTCGTTGGTTTTGGTGGCCACCGACTTCACCAGCTGGGCGCCCAGGTTCTCGAACGGGTCCTCTAGGTCGATCTCACGCGCGACGGTGACGCCGTCGTTGGTGATGGTGGGCCCGCCGAATGCCTTGGCCAGCACCACATGTCGGCCGCGCGGCCCAAGTGTTACCCGCACCGTGTCGGCGAGCTTGTTCATGCCCACCTCCATGGCACGACGCGCGGTTTCGTCGTACTCAATCAGCTTGCTCATCAGGTTCCTCCAGCCGGGCCAATCCGGGTATAAACGCATGCCGCCCCGGAAATCACCCGTGGTTGATCACGGGGATCGCCGGGGCGGAACACGGTTCGTTACTTGGATACGACAGCCAGCACGTCGCGTGCCGACAGGATCAGGTATTCCTCGCCGTTGTACTTGATCTCGGTGCCGCCGTACTTGCTGTAGATGACGGTGTCACCCTCCGACACGTCCACCGGGATCCGCTTCGCGCCGTCCTCGTCCCACCGGCCGGGGCCGACTGCGACAACGGTGCCTTCCTGCGGCTTCTCCTTGGCGGTGTCAGGAATGACCAGACCGGACGCGGTCGTGGTCTCGGCCTCGCTGGCCTGCACGAGAATCTTGTCCTCGAGTGGCTTGATCTTCACCTTCGCCACGATTGGAGCCCTCCAGTTAGTTAGATCAGAGTCCGGGACTTGTCGCCCGGACCGGAGTTGCCGGTCGGTCCGGGGCTGGCCCCGAACCGTCCGAATTACCAGGTGATTTGGCAGCCTTCCGCGCCCTCGCGTCGTCGTCGCGGGTGCCGACACAGGGGTTTGGCCGATTGCCACCTAGCACTCTATACACGCGAGTGCTAGCACTCAAGGCCGGCCCACTGCTTCCTGGCTGTTGGCGTGTCTAGCTCACCTAACCTGCCCTTTCACCACCGGGAGACCCGGGTCGCTGGGCACATCCAGCGGTGACGGCGGCGCGGCCGCAGCTAGCAGCTGCGCGGCGAACGCGGCGATCATCGCCCCGTTGTCGGTGCAAAGCCGAGGCCTGGGGATCCGCAGCGTCAGCCCCGCCGCCGCGCAGCGCTGCGCGGCCAGCTCTCGCAGCCGCGAATTCGCGGCCACTCCCCCGGCGATCAGCAGAGTCGAAACGCCGAGCCTTGTCGCCGCACGCACCGCCTTCATGGTCAACACATCGGCGACGGCCTCTTGAAACCCGGCGGCGACATCGGCCGTCAGCGCGTCGGGATGACTCTCGACATACCGCGCGACGGCGGTTTTGAGCCCCGAGAAGCTGAACGTGTTCGGGTCGTCGGCCGGCCCGGTCATGCCGCGCGGGAACACGGGGATCTCTGCGGCCTCCCGGCCGCAGGTGCGAGCCAGGTCGTCGAGCACCTTGCCGCCTGGATAGCCCAAGCCCAGTAGGCGCGCCACCTTGTCGTACGCCTCCCCGGCGGCATCGTCGACGGTGCTGCCCAGCTCGACGATGGGCGCCCCGAGTGAACGCACATGCAACAGGTGGGTATGACCTCCAGACACCAGCAGCGCCACACACTCGGGCAGCGGTCCATGCTCGTAGACGTCGGCGGCCAAGTGCCCGCCCAGGTGGTTCACGGCGTAGAACGGCACTCCCCAGGCAGCCGAATACGCTTTGGCTGCAGCCACTCCCACCAACAAAGCGCCGGCCAGCCCGGGCCCGATCGTGGCGGCGACAACGTCTGGCCGCGCCGAACCGGTCAGGCCCGCAGCCGCGAGCGCGCGGCGCATGGTGGGACCGAGCGCCTCAAGATGCGCCCGTGAGGCAATCTCGGGCACCACGCCGCCGAATCGGGCGTGCTCGTCGACGCTGGAAGCCACCTCGTCCGCCAACAATGTCACGGTGCCGTCGGCATCGAGGCGGGCAATGCCGACACCGGTTTCATCGCACGAGGTTTCGATGGCCAAGATGATCGTGCCAGGCACAGCAGAAACCGTCATTGCGCTCCCCGCCGCATGAGGTAGGCGTCGGCGCCGCTGGCTCGGTAATAGCGGGGGCGCAGCCTGATCTGTTCGAATCCCACACTGCGATATAACGCGATGGCGGCCTCGTTGTCGGTGCGGACCTCCAGGTAGGTCGCACCGCCACCGGCGAAGTCCAGCAGTTCGCCCAGCAGCCGACGGCCGATGCCGCGTCCCTGGTATGCCGGGTCCACGGCGATGGTGTGCACTTCGTACTCGAACGGCGGGGTGCGGCCCAAGCGGGTGATGCCGGCATAACCGACGAGCGTGCCGGCGGCGCGTGCGCCCACGTAACGGTTGGACGAGCTGGCCAGTTCGCGGTCGAACGCTGCCGCCGGCCATGGGTCGTCGCCATCGAAGAGCTGGCTTTCCAGCTCGGCACACCGGTCGACGTCGGCGGGCGTCAGCGCACCGATGGTGATGGGCTCGCCGGCGCGGGTCATTGGCGCCGCTCCTTCCCATCGCTACGCTCTGCATCGTCGCCGGCGCGGGTCATTGGCGCCGCTCCTTCCCATCGCTACGCTCTGCATCGTCGCCGGCGCGGGCCAAGGGCTTGGCATCCGGTCGACGTAAATACAACGCCACCAGTGGGGTCGGTGACACCGACCAGTCGGGCACCGCTGAGGCGGGTAGCGCGGCTCCTCCCCCGGCCGTCCCGGCCCGCATCGTCACCGCGCGCACCAGCCCAGCCGGCGTCGGGTAGACCGGTTCGCACCGCGGCAGGTCAAACAGCGCCGCGTGCTCAGGCGAGCCAGCCACCGCCCGCGCCGCCCCGGGATCGACATCCGCCGGGGCATTAACTGCGGGTCGGCCGGTGCGAACTCCGTCGCGATAGCGAGCCCAATAGACCTCGCGGCGGCGCGCGTCGGTGACCACCAGCGTGTCACCGGTGGTTCGCACCCCAATGGCGTCCAGACTGCACACCCCATGCACCGGGATACCCAGCGCATGCCCGTAGGCGGCGGCGGTCGCCATACCGACGCGCAGACCGGTGAACGGGCCGGGACCGCAGCCCACCACCACGGCATCGAGCTCGCGCATCGCCAACTCGGCATCGGCGAGCGCCGCCAGCACGTTGGGAGTCAGCCGTTCGGCGTGCGCCCGGGCGTCGACCGTGACCCGCTCGGCCAGCACCGCGCATTCTGAGCCGTCAAGGCGCACGATTCCGGCCGTCACCGCCGGGGTGGAGGTATCCAAGGCCAAGATGCGGCTCATGGGCCCCACTGCCAGGTCGCGATCCGCACGTCGGAGTGGCTGACCCGTTCCAGACGGATGTCGAGGTGTCGCGCGGCCAGACGTTCGGCCAGGCCCGCACCCCACTCCACCACCACCACCGCTTCGGCAAGATCGGTGTCAAGATCCAGCGAGTCAAGCTCACCCAGCAAATCGGCAGCGCGGTGGTCCAACAGCCGGTAGACATCGACGTGAATCATCGCCGGGGTGCCGGGCCGTCGCGGCGGGTGCACCCGCGCCAACACGTAGGTCGGCGAGGTGACCGGACCGTCGACATCCATCGCCGTGGCAATGCCCTTGGCCAGCACCGTTTTTCCGGCACCCAGCGGACCGGAAAGCACCACCACATCACCCGCGCGTAACTGTTCCCCCAGCCGGGACCCCAGCGCAACGGTGTCCTCGACGCGTTCGCAGATGGCTGTTCCTGATCCCAAGCTGTGTTGCGGCGATCGCAAGCGCGGCGAAGCCGGGCGCAGCGGGTCGCCGCCATCGTGCTCAACCATGGCGCTGCAACCGTTCCCGGAATCGCCGGAACCGCAACGCCGTCTTGCCCGGAATAGCCCGGTCAACCAGCCGGACCAGCCCGTCGTTGATGGCATCGGGCTTGTCCAGCAGCGCTAAATGACTGGCCCCAGTGACAATGACCAGCTCCGACAGCGGCAACGAGGCCGCCATCTTCTGAGAGCACTCGTCCGGGGTCAGCAGGTCGTGGTCACCGCAGGCGATCAGGGTCGGGATCCGCAGCAACGGCCACAGGCCAGCGGTTTCGTCGTGGGTTTCCAGGGCCCGCAGAAAACCCACCAGGGTGGCGATCGGGGTGTCGGTCATCATCTGCTGGGAGAACGCGTCTAGGCTGCGACTGACCCGCAGATCGCTGTAGGACGCGGCCCGCAGAATCGGACCAATCAATGATCGTGACGCGACGCGGCCGCGGTGCATTAGCTTGGGCGCCGACCGGGCAGTGAGCCGAACCGATTCCAGCGCAGGGTTTTTCAGGATCTCGCCCAGCGGGGATCGCGTTACCCCCTCTGCAGCAGCGGAAATCAAGGCGGCGCCGACAATCCGGCGCCCGTACTGCTCGGGGAACTGCCGAGCATGCGACAACACCGCCATGCCGCCCATCGAATGGCCGACCAACACGATCACCCCGTGCGGCGCCACCGTCTGCAGCACCGTGTGCAGGTCCTGGCCCAGTTGGGTCAGCGTGTAGGTCGCGGGCGCGGCTTCGCTGGACTGGCCGTGCCCGCGGTGATCATAGAAGACCATGCGCACCCGTGGTCCCCATCGCTCGCCGAGCCGCGTCCGCTGAAAGTGGAAGGCGCCCATATGCAAACAGAAGCCATGGGCGAAGACCATGGTCACCGGCGCGTCCACCGGTCCGGCCTCGCGCACCGCCAGCGCCACTCCGTCGGGAGTGGTCACCAGATAGCGACGGTCATCGTCGAACCTCTCGAAATCCTCATCGACATAAGGATCTTCGCGGGCAGTGGCGCGTTCAGATATCGATCGGCGCGCCGAGGCTCCGACGATGGCGGCGACCGCGGTCAGCCCGGCGCCGCCCGCAAGCCAAGCCCGGCCGTTCCGACGCCTACGGGTTTGGTCACCTGTCAACGGTGTGAGCCTCGCGGTACGTTCTGGTGATCCGCCCGCGTGGACTGGTGACCACTTCATAGTGGATGGTGCCAAGCAGATCGGCCCAATCTTGCGCGGTGGGTTCGCCGCTGGCGCCGGGTCCGAACAAGATGGCCTCGTCGCCTTCGGCTACATCGATCGGCCCCGGGCCCAGGTCGACGACGAACTGGTCCATACAGATCCGTCCGACGCCAGGCCGACGCTTGCCGTTGATCAGCACGTCCAGCCGCCCGCCCAGCGACCGGAACACGCCATCCGCGTATCCGATCGGCAGCAGCGCTACATTGGTGTCACGCTGCGCAATCCAAGCGTGTCCGTACGACACGCCCTCGCCAGCGCGAATCGACTTCACCAGCGCGACAGCGCATTTCACCGTCATCGCGGGTATTAGTCCCATATCACCGAGAGCAGGCACCGGACTCAGGCCGTACACCGCGATGCCGGGCCGGACCAGGTCGTAGGCCAGGTCGGGACGAGACATCGTGGCCGATGAATTCGACAGGTGCGCCACCTCGAACCGCACCCCCTGCTGGCGCGCCTGGGCGAGCAAGGCGGCGAACCGCCTGCCCTGAACGTCATTGCTGGGATTGTCGGGCTGGTCAGCGTAAGCCAGATGCGACATCAACCCGCGCAGCCGGACGGCGTCCTCGGCGACAGCCCGCTGCAACGCGGTCAGCATCGCCGGGTATTGGTCGGGCGCGACGCCGTTGCGGTTCAGCCCGGTGTCGGCCTTGACGGTCACCGTCGCCGTACGGCCGGTCCGACGCACCGCATCCAGCACCTCGTCGAGCTGGCGCACCGAAGACACCGCGATCTGCACGTCGGCGGCCAGCGCAGGCCCGAAGTCGGTCCCGGGTGGATGCAGCCAGGCCAGCACCGGTGCGCTGATGCCGTCCGCGCGCAATGCCAGCGCTTCGTCGACGGTGGCCACACCCAGCTCGGCCGCACCGGCCGCCAAGGCGGCGAGCGCGACCTGAGTGGCCCCATGGCCATAGGCGTCGGCCTTAAGGACAACCATCAGCTGTGCGCTGCCGGCGTGCTCGCGCAGCACTCGCACGTTGTGGTCAATAGCTCCCAGGTCCACCACAGCCTCGGCCAGCACGCCCGGCCTCAGGGATATCGGTGTCACAGCCACGCCGACCATTGTCCCTCAGTGCGCGAAGTGCTCGGCGCGATAGTGTCCGCCGGGCTTGAGCTTGTCCAGGGAGGTCAACGCGGTGCGGGCGTCGTCGTGCAGCGCGCGGGCCAGGTCGGCCGAGAGCCCTTCGCGCACCACGATGCGCAGCACCGAGATGTGGGTGGCGTTGTCGGGCATGGTGTAGGCCGGCACCTGCCAACCGAAGGTCCGCAGCTCATGGGAGAGATCGAACTCGGTGTACCCGCGGTCTCTGGCGAGCCGGAAGCTAACCACCGGGATGGCCGACCCGTCCGAGATCAGCTCACAATGGTCGCCGTCGCGTAGCTGCTGACCCAGCCACCGCGCCGTCAGCGACAAGGCCTGCATGACTTTGCGGTAGCCGTCGCGGCCCAGCCGTAGGAAGTTGTAGTACTGGCCGACCACCTGGTTGCCCGGGCGGGAAAAGTTCAATGTGACCGTCGGCATATCGCCGCCCAGGTAGTTGACCCGAAAGACCAGGTCTTCGGGCAAATATTCGTTGCTGCGCCAGACCACAAATCCCACACCGGGGTAGGTGAGCCCATATTTGTGGCCACTGACGTTGATCGACACCACTCGGGGCAACCGGAAATCCCACTTCAGCTCCGGGTGCAAGAACGGCACCACGAAGCCCCCGCTAGCGGCGTCGACGTGCACCGGAACGTCCAAGCCACTGTCGGCTGCCAGCTTGTCCAGCGCCGCGCAGATCTCCGCGATGGGTTCGAGTTCACCGGTGTAGGTGGTGCCCAGGATGGCCACCACACCGATGGTGTCCTCGTCGACGGCCTCGATGACCTGCTCGGGGGTGATGACGTAGCGCCCTTCCTCCATCGGCAGATAGCGGGGCTCGACATCGAAGTAACGACAGAACTTCTCCCAGACCACCTGGACGTTGGAGCCCATCACCAGATTGGGGGTGCGATGCTGCCAGGCCCCCACTTTTCCGGAACCAACCTTTTGCCGCCAGCGCCATTTCATGGCCAGGCCGCCCAGCATCACCGCCTCGCTGGAGCCGATAGTGGACACCCCGCAGGCGCTGGACGGGTCGTCGTCGCTGAGCCCCTCGGCGTGAAAGAGGTCGGCCACCATGCAGACGCAGCGCTGCTCGATGGCCGCGGTCGCTGGGTATTCGTCCTTGTCGATCATGTTTTTGTCGAACGTCTCGGCCATCAGTTTCCCGGCCTCGGGATCCATCCAGGTGGTGACAAAAGTGGCCAGGTTGAGCCGGGAACTGCCGTCAAGCATCAGCTCGTCGTGGATAAAGCGGTACGCCGCCTCCGGATCCATCGATTCTTCGGGCAGCCGCAGGGCGGGTACCGGCGCCGTGAACATGCGGCCGGTGTAGGCAGGAGCGATCGAGTGCGCGGGGACAGACGGGTGACTGCGAGACACGACGGATCCTTTCGTTTGACCGTTGCTGCTATAAGGCCGCCAGGGCGGCTCGGATGTGCCGCACCATGCGGGACGCCGACGTCGGCGCGTCACCAGGCCCTGGGTCAGCGGCCGACAGCGCTGCCGCGCGCGTATGTACGAAGGCGGCGGCGGCGGCGGCCTCGGCCGCCGGCAGCCCCGCGGCCAGCAGCGCACCGATCATGCCGGACAGCACGTCACCAGACCCGGCGGTAGCCGCCCAGGACTGGCCGGCCGGATTCAGATACACCGGGCCGCCGGGGTCGGCGATGACGGTGACGTTGCCCTTCAGTAGCACGGTGGCACCGAACGCGTCGGCTAGCTTGCGGCACGCGCCGACCCGGTCATCGCCCGGAGGGGTCCCGGCCAGTCGGGCGAATTCGCCGGCGTGCGGGGTCAGCACCGTCGGCACTCCCCTTTCAGCGCGCTTGGTCACCAGGTCGGGGTGGGCAGCCAGCATGGTCAGTCCATCGGCATCGACGAGCACCGGCAAGTCGGTGTCCAACGCAAACCACAGCGCCGCGGCGGCTTCAGCATCCGAGGTGCCCAGCCCCGGCCCGACGACCCAGGATTGCACCCGCCCGGCCGCCGCCGGGGTGGGCGACGCGATCACCTCAGGCCACGCCGCGAGCACCTGGGTATCCGCGCTGCCGGCGTAGCGGACCATGCCGGAGGTGGCCGCGACCGCCGCACCGGTGCACAGCACGGCCGCACCCGGATAGGTCGACGAGCCGGCCAGCACACCGGTCACGCCTTGGGTGTATTTGTCGTCGCGGGCGCCGGGCACCGGCCAGCGCGCGGCCACGTCGGCGGCCTGCAAGCCCAGGATGTCGGTGTCCGGCAGGTCGAGCCCGATATCAACCAACGTGACGTCGCCGCAGTCGGCGAGCGCGTGCACGGGCTTGAGCCCGCCAAAGGTGACGGTCAGCGCGGCGTGCACAGCGGGGCCGCTGATTGCGCCGGTCACCACGTCAATGCCGCTGGGGATGTCGACGGCGACTACCGGGATCCCCGCGGCCGCGACAGTCGCAAACACCTCGGCGGCCGCCGGTCGCAGCGGCCCCGAGCCGGAGATGCCCACCACTCCGTCGATAACGAGATCGGTTGCTGCCGATACATTTTCCGTGTTTTCCAAGACACGCCCACCAGCTTTCCGGAACGCCGCCAGCGCCTTGCGATGGGTGCGGTCCGGGTTGAGCAGCACCGCGTCGGCCGCCGCGCCGCGGCGGCGCAGGAAGGTCGCCGCCCACAAGGCATCGCCGCCGTTGTCGCCCGAGCCGACGACCGCGCATACCCGGCGGCCGGTAACCCCGCCGGTGCGGGCGGCCAGCTCACGGATGATCACGTTGGCCAACCCGTAGGCCGCGCGCTTCATCAACACACCGTCGGGCAGGCTGGCCAGCAGCGGTGCCTCGGCGTCGCGAATCGCCGCTACGGAGTAGTAATGCCGCATCAACATCAGGATTCCATGCTCGCGCCGTGCGCGGTCAGGGACGGGGGTGCAGCCGCCGGACTTAGCGGTCAGGCCGAAGCGTCGCGGCTGCCGCGTCGACGTAGCAATCTGGGCACGCGCGCCGGATCAATTGATCGGCCCTGGCGATCTCGGGCCAGCGCATAGCAGCACAGGCCGATGAGGATCGAACTGAAATGACCGATCGCGGTGAAGTTCAAGTCTTTAGGGTCGATCCGGGTGAGCGGGAAACCAAAGATGACGAGCACGATCACGAGATAGCCCCATCGCCACGGTGTCACGATGTGATACGTCAGCATCCCCATCACCCCGACGAGAAAGTAACTGACTCCAATATCGGCGGCGTGCATCAGTTTCTCGGGCGCATCACGAGAATCGATCGCCAGCTTGAGCAAGCCTTCGCTGATATAGGTAGCGCCAACGTGCGCAGTCAATCCCACAGTGATCCACCGCAGCTGGCCAAGCCATCGCTCGGCCGGCGCCAGAAACAGGGTGAACAGTACAAGGTAGGGCGTCCAGTATCGGCCGTCGATCCACAGCAAGCTGTCAATCAGGACTTCCAACGGATCCTTGGCCAAGTGCGCGATGTTGGTTGAGCCGGCGACGACGATGGCATGCCACTGCCGCCTATCGAGATGGTGCGCAATGATCGTCGTGACCAGCAGCACGGCCAGCCATGAATACGTCAACGGTGCGCTGCCGATAAATCGCAACACCACGACCGCCCACGAGCGCCGTTTACTCAACGGTGACGGACTTGGCCAGATTTCGCGGCTTGTCGACGTCGTAGCCGCGGGCCTGCGCCACCGACGCGGCGAACACCTGCAGCGGGATGGTCGACAGCAGCGGCTGCAACAGCGTTGACACCGCGGGGAGTTCGATCAGGTGATCGGCGTAGGGACGCACCGTGTCGTCGCCTTCCTCGGCGATCACAATGGTCACCGCGCCGCGGGTCTGGATTTCCCGGATATTGCTCAGCAGCTTGGCATGCAGCGTTGCCGACCCCTTGGGCGACGGCATGACGACGATGACCGGCAGGTTGTCTTCGATCAACGCGATGGGGCCGTGTTTGAGTTCGCCGGCGGCGAACCCCTCGGCGTGCATGTAGGCCAATTCCTTGAGTTTCAACGCACCTTCCAGCGCCACCGGGTACCCGACATGGCGACCCAGGAATAGCACGGTCGTCGACTGAGCGAACCGGTAGGCCAAATCGGCCACCGGCCCTGTTCCCGCGATCACCCGGGCCACCAGCTCGGGCATCGCTTCCAGCTCCCGGTATTCGCGCTGCACCTCGTCGGGGTACTTGGTGCCGCGGGCCTGCGCCAACGCCAGCCCCAGGAGGTAGTTCGCGGCGACCTGGGCCAGGAAGGTTTTCGTTGAGGCGACGCCGATCTCCGGGCCGGCGCGGGTGTACAGCACCGCGTCGCACTCGCGTGGGATTTGGGAGCCGTTGGTGTTGCAGATCGCCAGCACCTTGGCCTTCTGCTCCTTGGCGTGCCGGACCGCTTCTAGGGTGTCGGCGGTTTCACCGGATTGCGAAATGGCCACCACCAGCGTGCTGCGGTCCAGCACGGGGTCCCGGTAGCGAAATTCGCTGGCCAGCTCCACCTCGACGGGCAGCCGCGTCCAGTGCTCGATGGTGTATTTCGCCAACAGCCCGGAGTGATACGCGGTACCGCAGGCGACCACAAACACCTTGTCGATCTCGCGGAGTTCCTGGTCGCTCAACCGCTGTTCGTCGAGCACGATCCGGCCGCCGTCGAAATGCCCGAGCAGCGTGTCGGCTACCGCGTCGGGCTGCTCGGCGATCTCCTTGAGCATGAAGTACTCGTAGCCGCCCTTTTCGGCGGCGGCCAGGTCCCAGTCAATGTGAAATGTGCGGTGTTGAGCGGCGGCCCCCAGATCAGGGTTGCCGTCGAAGTCGCTGATCCGGTAGCCGTCTGCGGTGATCACCACGGCCTGGTCCTGGCCCAGTTCGACCGCATCCCGGGTGTGTTCGATAAACGCGGCCACGTCGGAGCCGACGAACATCTCCCCGTCGCCGATCCCGAGCACCAGCGGGGTGGAGCGGCGCGCGGCCACAATGGTGCCGGGCTCGTCGGCGTTGGCGAACACCAGGGTGAAGTGGCCCTGCAGCCGGCGCAGCACCGCCAGCACGGAGCCGGCGAAATCACCGGCCGTCTCGCCGTCGCGATACGCCTGCGCCACCAGATGCACGGCCACCTCGGTGTCGGTGTCGCTGGCGAACTCCACGCCGGCGGTCTCCAGCTCATGGCGAAGGGAGGCGAAGTTCTCGATGATGCCGTTGTGGACAACGGCGATCTTGCCGGTGGCATCGCGGTGCGGGTGCGCGTTACGGTCGGTGGGGCGACCATGGGTGGCCCACCGGGTATGGCCGAGGCCGACGGTGCCGGCCAGCGACGCCGGGACCATCTCCGCCAACGCCGACTCCAAATTGGAAAGCCGACCGGCACGACGACGAACAGTCAGCTTGCCCGATTTGGCACTGCCGTCGATCAGCGCGATTCCTGACGAGTCGTAGCCGCGGTACTCCATCCTGCGCAGCGCGTCCATGACGACCTCGCAGGCAGGGCGCTGCCCGACGTAGCCGACAATTCCACACATACCTAATCAGGGTAGTGCAGCCGTTGCGGTGGACCGGTGCACAGGGCTGGCGGGTGCGCTACCGTCGACGGGTGGCCCACACCCGCAAGCTCGCCGCAGCCCTCAGCCGCCGTGGCCCGCACCGGGTTTTACGTGGCGACTTGTCCTTTGCCGGTTTGCCAGGGGTGCTGTACACCCCGGATGCCGGTCTGAATCTTCCCGGCATCGCATTTGGTCACGACTGGCTTACCGGTGCCGCCCGTTACGCGGGTCTGCTGGAACATCTGGCGTCATGGGGCATCGTGGCCGGCGCTCCCGACACCCAACGGGGTCTCGCGCCCTCGGTGCTCAACCTGGCCTTCGATCTCGGTTCGGCACTCGACATCGTGGCAGGTGTGCGGCTGGGGTCCGGCAATATCAGCGTGCACCCCGCCAAGCTCGGCCTGGTGGGACACGGCTTCGGCGGGTCGGCCGCCGTGTTCGCCGCGGCCGGGCTGTCGGGCTTGGCCGGCCTGCGGGCCAAATCCGCGGTGGCGATTTTCCCGACAGTCACAAGTCCAGCGCCCGAACAGCCGGCCGCGACGTGCAAGGTCCCGGGATTGATCTTGACCGCGCCAGGAGACTCGAAGACGTTGAATTCAAACGCTCTATCGCTGTCCCGCGCTTGGGATGGGGCCACCCTGCGTATCGTCAGCAAAGCCAAAGCCGGCGGTCTGGTGGAGGGGCGGCGCCTGACGAAGGCCGTCGGGCTGGCCGGCCCGCATCGCGCGACGCAAAAAGCGGTTCGGTCGCTGCTGACCGGTTACCTACTCTATGCGCTTGGCGGCGACAAAGACTATCGCGCCTTCGCCGACCCAGTCGTGCACCTGCCCCAGACGGTCCCGGTGGACCCTGAGGCGCCACCGGTGACCCCCGAACAGAAGATCGTCGCGCTGCTGAAGTAACCCGGCCCCACGGCGACGGGCCGCTGTCCTGGTGGTATCTGTCGTTGGTGCGAAATAGGCTGCGAATCGGGATTGCGCTGGATTACTCGGGTGGGTTTCACCAAGCCGTCGACCGCATCGTCGAACTCGAAAAGGCCGGCATCGATGTCGCGGTAGTGGCCGAGGCGTATTCCTTCGACGCCGTGAGCCAGCTGGGCTACTTGGCCGCCAAAACAACGACCGTGGAATTGGCGTCGGGGGTGTTTCCTATCTACACCCGCACGCCGTCGTTGCTGGCCATGACTGCCGCCGGTCTGGATTTCGTGTCCGATGGCCGATTCCGTCTCGGGATCGGCACGTCCGGACCGCAGGTGATGGAGGGGTTTCACGGCGTCGAGTTCGATGCACCGCTGGGCCGCACCCGCGAAGTCGTGGAAATCTGTCGGCAGGTGTGGCGCCGAGACCGGCTGCAATACGCCGGCAAGCATTATCAGATCCCACTACCCGCGGACCGTGGAGCAGGCTTAGGCAAAGCGCTGCAGCTCATCAATCACCCTGTGCGCGAGCGCATTCCGATCACGATCGCGGCGCTGGGGCCGAAAAACGTTGAGCTTACCGCCGAGATCGCCGAGGGCTGGCAGCCGGTCTTCTTCTACCCGGAGAAGGCCGAGTCGGTCTGGGGTGAGGCGCTGACGGCCGGCGCTGCCAAGCGGGATCCCGCACTGGGGCCGCTGGACGTCATGGTGCATGCGTCGTTGGCCATCGGCGACAGCGTCGATGATCGGCTGACCTGGACCAAGCCGCAACTGGCCCTGTACATCGGCGGGATGGGCGCCAAGGGCCGCAACTTCTACCACAACCTGGCAACCCGCTACGGGTTCGGCGCGGTCGCGGACCGGATCCAGGAGTTGTATCTGAGCGGCCGCAAGCATGAGGCCATCGACGCGGTGCCCGACGAGTTGGTGCGCGGGATCTCGCTGGTCGGCCCACGCGGATTCATCGCCGAACGCTTGGCCGCCTTCACCGAGGCCGGTGTCACCACGCTATTGGTGAGCCCGATGGCGGCAGACCCCGCCGAGTCCGTGCGCTACGTCGAGCAACTCCTACAGCTACGGCCTGCCTGACCCGTCACTGTCCTGCCTGCGGAAGCTCGTCCGCGGCGATCTCGCATGGAGTTGATCTGCCGGACGGCGGGGGCGTCGAGCCGTTTGACGGCGGCGCGGCGACCGGCGGCGGCGCGGCGACCGGCGGCGGCGTGGCGACCGGCGGCGGCGTGGCGACCGGCGGCGGCGCGTCAACCGATGGTGCCTCTAGGGGCTCGTTGACCTGTGGTGGCACACCGCCCGGCGGGGACTCCTCGACGGGCAAAGGCTCATCGACCTTGTCCGCCTCGGCCGTCTGTTCGCCTTCTTCGGCCCTGGCATCGGGGTTGTCACCAGCATCGTCGTCGGTGGCATCGTCGTCGGTGGCATCGTCGTCGGTGGCATCGTCGTCAGAGGCGAAGGGCGACTCGCCCAACCGATCGTCAAGCACCGACGGATCGGACAGCTGTTCAGCCGCCGAACCCAGCAGATCACCCATCGCTTCGACGATCCGACTGGCAAGTCCGCCAAGCCCGCCAAGGTTGCTCGGGCCACCGAAAGTTCCGGAACTTGCCGGACTGTCTGCCCCAGTGGTGGCGGGGGTCAAGGCCGGCGCGGCATCCGGCGGGAGCGCCGGAAAGGCGGCGGGCGGAAGCACCGCTGCCGTAGTCGGTGCGCTCGCCGGAGCTGGCGGGACCGGTTCCCATCCCGGCCCGAGGTCACCGGGAATCTCGAAGTACGCGGGCGGCGCGGCGGCCAGCCTGTCGGTAACCATATCGTAGGACGCCGCGACACCGGTCAGCGTCGAGCGCATCACGGTCAGCCAATCGTTGCGAATATCGTTGTCCACGTAAGGTTTTATCTGTTGATGAACCAGCTCATCAGCCATCGACCGATCCGCTACCCCGATCGTGACCGCGTCGGCCGCGGCCAACCATGCCGGCCGCAGCGCGAGCGTGCGATCGTCGACGGCGATGGCCGTGGCGACCTTCGAATCGAGCAGATACCACAGGTTGTCGCGCAGCGACTCGCACCGCTGGGCAGCCGCGCGGACCTCGGTGGCCACCGTGTTTCCGGCGTCGCAATGGGCCTGCAGAAACCGGACTGCGGAGTCGGATCCCGGCCCCGTCCACGCCGCCGCCAGCTCCGCAACCAGGGCATGCTGCATCCGCAGCACGTCGGTGACCGCGATGCCCGCCGCGCGCAGCTCCGCACAGTCACGATCGAGCGCTCGAAGGTCAAGGCCATCTTCACTGTCGTACCAGTCGCGGATCTGGAAGGGGCGCGACGTCAGGTCGGGCTGTTGGTAGCCAAGCATCTGGCAGGCCCGCACGTATCGTTGCGTGTGCTCGACGGCGGAGCTGCCTTCAGCGAGGCGCTCGGTGACGTCTAACCGCTCGGCCACGAGTCAGGCGATCCGCGCCGCGGCATATCGGTCAGCGGCGGCGTAGCGGCCCGCGCCGGCCCGCAACGCGACACCGATCTCGACGGCCGCACGTGACCACTGCGATAACTGCGCCGCCAGCCGGTCCAGTCCAGCGCGCACTGCCTCGCCGCGGGCGGTGTGCGCTCGGCCGGCGCTGGCGCCGCCAAAAGCCAGCCTGGCCAGGTGATCGGCGATGACACCGTCGATGAGGTCGGCCGCAGCGCTCAGCCGGTCGGCGACCGCCTGTACCGCCGCAACGTCAATACTGGTATCAGCAACAGGTCTCATACCTAATCCGACGCCCGACATCGCGTCGGGGTTCCAGCATCGGAGCGGTTAACCTTGAGCGCTCACCGCTGCGGCGACTCGCGTCGCCACTCGGTGCGCGACCTCCTCTTCGGCCGCTTCCACCATGACCCGGATCATCGGCTCAGTTCCTGAGGGACGCAACAGGATTCGACCTGCATCCCCCAATTCGGCCTCGGCCGTCTCGACCGCCGTCTGCACCGAGGGCGCAGCGGCAGCGGTGACCTTGTCCGCGACCTCAACGTTGATGAGCACCTGCGGCAACGCCCGCATCGCCGACGCGAGGGCAGCCAGCGACGAGCCGGTCTGCACCATGCGGGTCATCAATCGCAGCCCGGTGACGATGCCGTCGCCGGTGGACCCCAATGCGGGCATCACGATGTGACCGGATTGCTCGCCGCCGAGACTGAAATCGCCGGCGCGCAACTCCTCCAGGACGTAACGGTCGCCGACGCCGGTGGTCCGCACGGTGACGCCGACCGAACGCATGGCCAGGTGCAGCCCCAGGTTGCTCATCACCGTGGTCACCAGCGTGTTGGACGACAGTTCGCCGGCTTCTTGCATCGCCAGCGCCAGCACCACCATGATGGCGTCGCCGTCGACGAGATCACCGTTGGCATCGACGGCAAGGCAGCGGTCGGCATCTCCGTCGTGCGCCAGGCCTAGGTCGGCGTGGTGGGCCAGCACCGCTGAGCGCAACGACTCCAGGTCCGTCGATCCACAGCGGTCGTTGATGTTGATGCCGTTGGGATCGGCGTTGATTGCGATGACCCGGGCACCGGCGGCGCGATACGCGCGCGGTGCCGCCGACGAGGCCGCGCCATGGGCACAGTCGACCACCACCGTCAAGCCGTCGAGCCGGATGGTGCTGGCTTTGCCCACGTGGCGTAAGTAACGTTCCGCCGCATCCTCGGCGTCGATGACGCGACCGATCGCCACGCCGGCCGGACGCAACCCAGGCCCGCCGGCAACCAGGTCTTCGATCTGGTCCTCGGTGTCGTCGTCCAATTTGTGGCCACCCGGCCCGAAGATCTTGATGCCGTTGTCGGGCATCGGGTTGTGGGACGCCGAGATCATCACCCCGAAGTCGGCGTCGTAGGCACCGGTCAGATACGCCACCGCAGGTGTCGGGAGCACCCCGACCCGCAGTGCGTCGACACCCTCACTGGTCAGGCCGGCGATGACAGCGGCCTCGAGCATCTCGCCGCTGGCCCGCGGATCGCGACCAATCACGGCAACCCGGCGACCCGGTGCGCCCGAGCTCGCCAACCGTCGTGCCGCCGCCGCACCCAGCGCCAGCGCCAGCTCAGGGGTCAGCTCACGATTGGCCACTCCGCGAACACCGTCGGTGCCGAATAGTCGACCCATGCGGACAAACCTCTCACAGTTGAACGGCCATGCACATACCCACTTTTGGCCGCGAACCTGCAAATCAAACCGGCGACACGCCGACGCATCGATAGAGAGGCAGGCTCGCGGCCAGAAAGTGATCGCCGATCAGCGCTTGCTGTACTGCGGCGCCTTACGGGCCTTCTTCAGGCCGTACTTCTTGCGCTCGGTCGCGCGTGGATCACGGGTGAGGAAACCGGCCTTCTTCAAGGCGGGCCGGTCCTCCGGTGACGCCAGGATCAATGCTCGGGCGATGCCCAGGCGGAGCGCCCCGGCCTGACCCGAGGGGCCGCCGCCGTGCAGAAGAGCGAAGATGTCGAAGCTCTCGGTCCGCTCAACGGTGACCAGCGGTGCCTTGATGAGCTGCTGGTGCACCTTGTTCGGGAAGTAGTCCTCCAGGCTGCGACCGTTGAGATCGAACTTGCCCGTGCCGGGCACCAGCCGCACCCGCACAACGGCCTCTTTGCGGCGGCCGACGGTCTGGATGGGCCGCTCGAACACGAACGATTCACTGCGCGTGGCCGCTGGCGTTTCCACCGCAATCTCCACGGCTTCACTGGTCTCGGTCACTGCGCCACCTGCTTAATCTCGAATGGAACCGGTTGCTGAGCGGTATGTGGATGCTCTGGCCCGGCGTAGACGCGAAGCTTGCGCTGGATCTGGCGGCTGAGCTTGTTCTTGGGCAGCATGCCGACGATGGCTTTCTCGACGACGCGGTCGGGGTGCTTTTGCATCAGCTCGCCGATAGCGCGTTTGCGCAAGCCGCCGGGATACCCCGAGTGGCGGTAAGCCATCTTGTGCCGCAGTTTGTCGCCGCTGATGGCGACCTTGTCAGCGTTGATCACGATGACGAAGTCACCGCCATCGACATGGGGAGCAAACGTGGGCTTGTGCTTGCCGCGCAGCAGGTTGGCCGCTGCAACGGCAAGGCGGCCAAGCACCACGTCCGTGGCGTCGATGACATACCACGACCGCGTGGTGTCACCCGCCTTGGGCGCGTATGTAGGCACAGCGCTTACCTCTCTCGTATCGGGTTCCACCCGGTTCCTGGATCCCGGTGTGACCCGGGTGCCGGTCAGGCGTGCCCGGCGGGGTTGGTCTCGGCGACCGACATTGACCCGAGGCCCCGTGTACCCGCACGCCAACGGAGGAGCTTACCGACGAGCATCCCCGCAGGTCAAAATGGACTGTGTGGTCCCGACGGCTCTCCCCCGTCGGGACCACACAGGTCTGGTGGGCGCGGCTACCGTGCCCAGACGCCGGCGGCCCGACGGTCGGTGTTGGCCACCTCCTCCGCGCCGTCGCGTACCGCGTTACCCAGGTCGACCAGGATCTCGTTGAGCGCGGTGGCCGCCTGGTGCCACTTGAGCTGCTCAACCTGGTAAGCGGCCGCCGCTGCACGAGTCCAACGCTGCTGCAGCGGCGCGATGTGTGATCTCAGTTCCTCCAGCGCGGCGTTGAAACGAGCCGAGGTGCTGTGGATTTCCTGGCGAATGGAGTATTCGATTTCGCCGAAGCTGTAGGACAACACCGGATCCACGGGCGATCTCTCCCAATCACAGGTTTCCGCCGGCGGCGGCGACGTGGTGTGCATGGTTTTGGGCGGCTTCGTGCAGCGCGGCCTCGTTGTGCCGAATGGTTTCGGCGATGGTGTGCAGGACGTGATAAAGCCGTATCGACTCGGCGTTCCAGCGATCCACCACGTCCTTGAAACGCACGGCCGCAAGCCCACCCCACACCGACGGCGGCACACTGCTCATCCGGCCGATGAATGTCTGCAGCATCGCCCGGATTTCTTCATTTCGGCTGTCTGTCGTGGCTGCGACTGAGCGCATCAAATCAAAGTCGGTGGTCAATGTGCTCGATGTGCTGGCACTCATATCAAGTACGACCACGTCGATACCCGTTCGGTTCCATCCGATGTCCCCGGCTCGGCTCATCCCACCGCGTGAGCGGAGCGCACCGCCTGGTCACACACCTCACGCAGGGCGTCCTCACCGCCGGGCCGGCTCTGGCATCCGATGCTGATCCGCACCGCCCCGTCAAGCACTACCGTCCACCGCACGTGGTGCCCGGCGCGCACTTCGCGGTAGGTCACCGCGGGCCGGCCGGCACTGATTCCGGACGGGTTGAAGTCGATAAACGTCCCAACCGGCTCGGCATCGATAGCACGTTTCAACCGGTCAGCGGTGCCGCTGAGCGTCTCACCGGCCACCGGCGATTGTGTGACATGCAATGCCACCTCGGGATCAAGCGGCGACGTGACCTGTACCCGCGCCGAACCGGGCCCGCCGACCACCCGCTGCGTTCGCCAGTTCGCGGGAACCGTCAGCGCTACCCGGCCTTCCAGCAGAAATGTCGTCGGCGCGTCCGCCCGGGGTAGCTCGCCGAGACGGCCCGCTACCGCCACAACTGGCGCCGCCGCGGCCAACGCGACGCCGACCAGCACGCGCTTGGCGGTCACCCAGTCGCGGGATCGAGCACCACCAGCGTTACCGGCGGGCCGCGGCTCGTGCCCGCCGGGAACGGACAGCGAGGACACCGCGGTCCTCGCCAGCCGCGCTAGCCGCGCGTCATCGATTTGCAGCACCGGGTGGCCAGTACCGCCGTCCCGCACGGCGCTGGCGATCAACGTCGCGAGCGCCGACGCCCCGGCCACCGCGCCCGGCGCATCGATCAGCACGACCGCCGTGGTGTCCCGCGTCATCCCGGCGATCACGCCAGCAACCTCCTCGGCGACCCGGTGCGGCTCCGCCCTGCGGGGTACCGCAACGACCTCGACGCCGGCGATCGCCACCAACCGGTCCGCGATCTCCACGACAATCTTTAGGACCGGCTGCTGCGGCGGCGTGTACATTGCGATATCCGACGATGCCTGCGTCAGCAGCCACGACCGCCGCCATGCCACGACGTCATCGGCTTCACCGGTCAATGCCCGCGCCGCCGTGGTAACCACACCGACCCGCGACGCCGACCACCACGATGGATGCACCACGACCATGCCGTCGCGGCATCCACAGTCCAGTGACCGCAGCACCATGCGCCACAGCGCATCGACAGCGACTGGACGCCCGCTCACCAGCGCCACCTGGTCGTCGATCGAATCCAGCACCGCCGTCATCATCTCCGGCAGCTCGCTGTCAGCTAAATGGCTTACGTCACAACATAACCGGCGAATAGTTCCGGGACCAACATCGATGATTGTGCGGTGCGCGCTCACGGTGGGCTCCAGGCCACCTGGACAAGCTGCTCGTCACCGGTACGAGTGACCAGCATGCCACGGCCAGGTGGCAGCGGCGCGGGGCGGCCGGAGCCGAACAGCGCGCCCTCATCCGGACGCCCGCTCATCATCAGTCCCATGCAGCCGAGGTCACGCAGGCCCGCAAGCAACGGCTCGAACAGAGCCCGCGCGGCACCCCCACTACGCCGTGCCACGATGAGATGTAGGCCGAGATCTCTTGCGTGCGGCAAGTATTCCAGCATCGGCGTGAGCAGGTTTCCGGTCGGGGTGGCGACCAGGTCATAATCGTCGACCACGATATAGATATGCGGCCCGGACCACCACGATCTTGAACGCAACTGCGCCTGGCTTGCGTGCGGCGGCGGCATCCGCCGCTGCAGCACGTCGAGAACACCGGGCAGCAACGCACCCAGCGCTGCCGGCGACATGGCGTAACCGCGAAGGTGTTCCGACTCGACGACACCGAGCAGGGCGCGCCGAAAGTCGACGATCAGCAACTCGGCTTGCTCGGCGGTCGTCGTCCGGATGATCTCGCGGCACAGGGTCCGCAGTGTGGCGGTCTTTCCGCACTCGTTGTCACCGAGGACCAACAAATGCGGATAATGCTCGAAATCGAGTGCCACCGGCTGCAGTCGGCGTTCCTCGAGGCCGAGCAGGATACCCGCGCCGGGTTCATCACCCTCCCGACGTAGGGCGGTGTCGTAGTCCACGTGGCTAGGCAGTAACGGGATCGGTGGCGCCCCTGATTCACCAGGGCGGCGCCGTAGCTCGACCCCGTGCAGCGCAGGCAGGGCGAGCACCATGTGCAGTCCCTCCCCGGACAGACCGCGGCCCGGGCGGTCGCGAGGTACCTGCTGCGCCTGCCTGCGGTCCACTTCCGAATCCGCGGGATCGCCCAGCCGCAACTCGATACGGGTGCCGATCTGATCCTTCAGCGACGGTCTGATGTCTGCCCAGCGCGACGCCGACAGCACCACATGCACGCCGAACGAAAGACCTTGGACCGCAAGCGCGGTGATCGACTCCTCGAGCGCCTCGAACTCGTGGCGTAGGCCTGACCAACCATCGACGACGAGAAACACGTCGCCGAACGGATCGGTGTCTAGTGACGCACGCAACTGACGGTAGTGGGCGATCGACTCGACGTGGTGCTCGCGGAAGAATGCCTCCCGGGACCTGACGACCGACTCCACCTCGGCGACCATGCGCCTGATGAGCTGCCGCTCGGCCCTGCCGGCGATCGCGCCCGCATGTGGCAATGCAGCTAGCGAAGCCAAGGCGCCGCCGCCGAAGTCCAGACAGTAGAACTGCACCTGACCGGGATCATGAGTCGCGGCCAACGCCGTGATCAGGGTGCGCAGTGCCGTCGACTTGCCCGATTGTGGCGCACCGACCACCACGACATTGCCTGCCGCCCCGGAGAGATCGACTATCAGCGGTGTCCGGGACTGCTCGTAGGGGCGGTCCACGATACCGATGGGTACAACCAAGCTTGCGGGCGCGCATCCCGCCTCGCGCACCAGAATGTCCAGCTGGGGCGCCGCCTGCAGCGGCGGCAGCCAGACTTGGTGCGCGGGCGGTCCCTGTCCTGACAACCGATCCAAGATCGCCCGCACGACGGTGCGGGCCGGCGTCTGCGCCGCCGCGGCACGGACACCTTGGGTCACTGGTCCGGCTGCGTAGGTGGTGAACGGCCGGACGATCGGCTCGCCCGCCACGATCGTCACTCGAGCTGACGTGTCCTGCAAGAGCGGCGCCGAAACGAATGCGGTCTGGAAGCGGATCAACTCCCCGGTCGCGGACCGCAGCCAGGCCGCACCCGGTGTGTTCGGTAACTCATATGCGTCGAGCGTTCCCAGAACGGTCCGTGATTCGCTGGCGGACAACGTTTTCAGGCATATCCGATAGGAGAGGTGGGCTTCCAGTCCACGCAGCCGGCCCTCGTCCAGCCGCTGACTGGTCAGCAGCAGGTGCATACCCAGCGAACGGCCCAGCCGGCCGATTGCCACGAACATGTCCGCGAAATCGGGATGCTGGCTGAGCAGTTCGGAAAACTCGTCGACGATGATGAACAAGGTCGGCAGGGCGGCAAAGTGCGCGCCTGCTCGGCGCGCCTGCTGGTACGCCGCGACGCTGACTAGGTTGCCCGCCGCCCGCAGCAGCTGTTGCCGACGGTTCATCTCACCGGCCAGCGCATCTCGCATCCGAGCAACCAGCGGCGCCTCCTCGGCGAGGTTGGTGATGACCGCGGCCACGTGTGGCATCGGCGCAAAGTCGAGAAATGTTGCACCGCCTTTGAAGTCGATCAGCAGCAGGTTGAGCACCTCCGGAGAGTTGCGCGCCATCATGCCCAGTGCGACGCTGCGCAGCAGCTCCGACTTGCCGGAACCGGTAGCGCCGACACAGAGTCCGTGCGGGCCGATACCGTTCTCGGCGGGCTCTTTGATATCCAGTTCGAGCGGCGCACCGTCGGCCGTGGTTCCGATGGGGACACAGAGCCGATCACGATGGTTTTGACTGCGCCACAGTGTGATCGGATCAAAACAGGAGGCATCGCCGATCCCGACCAGAGCTGGCCAACCTGAGCCGCGATCACACTCGAGAGCCGCGCCTGCTTCCCCGACCCGACACCCGGCCAACCGGCGCGCGCACACCAGTGCGTCCACGGAATCCATCCGGTCCGGATGCACCAAGGCTGTCGCCGCCTCAGCGGGCCTGATCGTCAACGGTGTACCGCTGCACCCGACTCCGACCTGCAGAGTGGTCACACCCTCGATAGCGCCCCCGGCGGCAACATCGGCGTGCTGATCGAGGTCGACGATCACCACAATGTGTGGCCATCGCATACCGGTCAGCGCGCGCTGCGCTTCCGCCAGACTCGAATACACCATGCGGGCAGCGCCGAGCGCATCGGCGGCGCCCGGATGCTGGTTGTGCGGCAACCACTTCAGCCAATCCCAGTGCGCTCGATTGCGGTCACCGGTCACGCCGACGATCAGCACCTGATCCGGAGCGTGCAACACCGCCAGCTGGCAGATCATCGCGCGCAGCAGTCCGCGCACCGCAGTCGGATCACCATCGATCGTCAGCCTCGTACTACTATCACGCAATCCGATCGCGATCGGCGCGTCCGCCACCATCGAGTGGGTGCGCAGGAAGCGACGCAGCGCCGTGGCGGTGACCGGATCCGACCGTTGCGCCGGACGGTCCGGCGGGGCCACCAAGCGGGTGGCCAGCGGCTGGGGCCCAACGCCAACCCGAACGAGGCAGAATTGCGAATCGGCCGGTCGTCGTTCCCACATCCGTGGACCGCCGATCAATGTCCACAGCGTGTCGGGATCCGGATGCGCCCGGATCAGTGATGCACGTTGTGCTACCGCGGTTTCGGTGATGGTGCTGCGCAGGCAACTCAGATAACCGAGGTATTCGGCGCGGTCGGCGTCGATCCGGGCGCTGCGACGACGGCCGTGCCTGGCTGCCGCCGTCATCGCCACCGAAACCAGCATCATCGTTGGGAATGCCAGAAACGTGGGGTTGCGGGCAACAGCCGATCCCGAGCAGCTAGCAATCACCATGACGACCAAGGCGGTAACCGATGCCACGATCGGCAGCAAGCGCACCAGCAGGCCAGACGATGTCGACCGCGGCAGCTCCGGCGGCGCGGCAACCTCAATGTCCGCAGTCGCGAACGCCGTTGGCAACCCGTGAGTCATGTCGGCCCTCCCACCGTGCGACGACGGTAGGCAGCACCGCGGCCACGGGCAACTCGCCTGTGGACAACCGGATACCCGAGGATCGGAAACGGGTTACGGTGCCGCTAATCCGAGTCTGAAAGGGGCACCGTTGTCGGCATCCTATCCAGGGCTGCGCCGCGTCTCAGTTCATTCCGGCACCGCCATCATCGACTTGGCCCTGCCTGCCGCGGTGCCCGTCGCGACGCTGATCCCGTCGATCGTCGACATCCTGGATGAGCGCGACACCGAGCAGCCCAGCGATCCGGTGGCGACGCGCTACCAGCTGTCCCAGCTTGGTGCCTCCGTTTTTCCTGCGTCGACGACGTTGGCGCAGAACGGTATCCGAGACGGGGCGGTTCTGGTGTTGAGTCAGTCGGACGACGGGCCACCGGTCCCCCGCTGTGACGACGTGGCTGAAGCGCTCTCGGCGACGCTGGACGCGACCCTCCGACCCTGGAGCGACGAAGCGACCCGGCTTACCGGCGCGTTAGCGGCAAGCTGCCTGACCTGTATCGGCGCCGTGGTGCTAGTTCGAAACGTGCTCAGCGCCAACACCACCCGTTATTTTGTGGCCACGGCCGGTGTCGCGGCACTGGCCAGCTTCGTTGCTCTGCTGGGTGCGGTGATGACACACCGGGCTTATCGGGACCCGACCGCCGTGCTGACGCTGAGCGTGATCGCCACCGCCTTCGCCGCAGTTGCCGGTTTTCTGGTAGTGCCCGGCGCTGCGGGTGCCCCTCATGCGCTGCTGGCCGCGATGGCGGCGGCCGTCACGGCCGTGTTCGCACTGCGCCTAACAGGCTGTGGTGTTATGACATTGACCGCGATGTCATGCGTGGCGATAGTCATCGCGATCGCCGCGTTAGCGGGTGTGATCACCGCGGCTCCACTGCACGCCATCGGTTCGGTATCGGCGTTGCTCTGCCTCGGCCTACTCGGACTGACCGGACGGACCTCGATCATGCTGGCTGGGCTGTCGCCACAGTTGTCGCCCACACTGGCCCTTGAGCCGACCGACGACACCGCGGACTGCCTTGCCACTAAAGCGACCCGAGCTCACGACTGGTTAGCCAGCCTAGTGACCGCATTCTCGTCATCGGCTGCAGCTGGCGCCAGCGTCACCGCCGTCGCGGCATGCGACACCACCGCGCCGCGCTTGGGCTGCATCGTTTTTAGCGCGACCACCGGAGCTCTGCTTCTGCTGCATGCACGTTCACAGGTCGATCGGAGAACGACGCTGGTGTATGTCATCGGTGGCATCGTCACAATCGGAGCCACGTTCGCTGCGACCGCCGTGAGCGCGCCACAGCACGCACCATGGATCGCCGCGGTCACGGCGGTGTTAGCCGCCGGATCGGTCTACCTGGGTTTCGTTGCCCCAACGATGTCGCTCTCGCCGGTCATCCAGCGCGGCGTCGAGCTGCTCGGGTGTCTGGCGCTGGTCGCGATGGTGCCCCTGGCCTGTTGGATATGCGGACTGTATGGCGCCGTTCGCGGCCTGAATCCGACATGATCACCACACGGATCGTTCGCGTGCTGGCGGTAGCCGCGCTGACCGGCGTTGCCCAGTTCGGAACACCGTTGGCACATGGGGTTTCGCCACCACCGATTGACGACCGGTGGCTGCCCAAACCGGTCAAGCCGACGCCACCGCAGCCCACAGCGCAGCGCGAGGTCTGCGCGGTGGTGCCGGAAAACTCCGGGCCGGCAGACAATCAGCTCGCAGCCCTCGACCTACCGCAGGTGTGGCAACTCACCCGTGGTGCGGGGCAACGGGTCGCCGTCATCGATACCGGCATTTCTCGCCACCGACGGCTATCCCAGCTGGTGCCCGGCGGTGACTACGTGTTCACCGGTGACGGCACCCAGGACTGCGATGCGCACGGCACACTGGTGGCCGGGATCATCGCTGCGGCACCGGATTCTAAGCCAGGCGGCTTCAGCGGCGTGGCGCCTGACGTCACCTTAATCAGCATCCGCCAGTCAAGTGCCAAGTTCGCTCCGCTACGCAGCCGATCCAGCACCGGAGTCGGTGACGTCGACACCATGGCCAAAGCTGTCCGGACGGCGGCCGATCTCGGCGCGTCGGTGATCAACATTTCGTCGGTCGCGTGCGTTCCGGCCGCGTCGACCCTCGACGACCGCGCGCTGGGCGCCGCGCTGGCCTACGCGGTCGATGTAAAGAACGCCGTCGTGGTGGCCCCGGCCGGTAATACCGCCGGAAATGCCGGCGGCGCCACGCGGTGTCCCGCTCAACGGCCCGGCGCAACCTGGCAGACCACCACGGTTGCGGTCAGTCCGGCCTGGTACGACGAGTACGTGCTGACCGTCGGTTCAGTGACCGCTGACGGCGCGCCATCGGCGTTCACCCTGGCCGGCCCCTGGGTGGATGTCGCCGCCACCGGCGAAGGGATGACGTCGCTTGGCACCACCCCATTGTCGGGCACCAGCTATGCCGCGCCGATTGTCAGCGGGCTGGCTGCGCTGGTCCGGGCCCGGTTCCCGGCCTTGACCGCACGGCAGGTGATGCAGCGCATCGAGTCGACCGCGCATCACCCCCCGCCCGGATGGGATCCGTTCGTCGGCCATGGCACCGTCGATCCCCTGGCTGCGGTGAGCACCGACTCGACTCCGCCCGCGAGTGGCTCCCAATCGAGCCCGCCGCCAGTGCCGATCAGCGCGCCGCCGCCCAGGCCGACGGATCATCACGACGAAAACACCGCCTTCGGCGGCGCGGCGATCTGCCTGGCAGCGCTGCTGGCGGCGGTGGCATCGCTGCTGCTACGGCGGTCTCGTCGCGACGACGTCGCGACCGACTGACGCGTTCTCCCTACTCAGTTCCGGTCCGGACGGCAGTGTCGCCAACACCGGCCACGGCGCCGGGATCGCCGCCGCCGGCAAACCAAGGTCATGCGCCGCGGCGTCGTCGTGGATCGCGAACCGCACACCGGTGTCGGTGACGAGGTATCGCGTGCCAGCCCGGACGTTCTCGCCGGAAAGGCCCCCGGAAAGGCGCACTGCCCGCACGTAGGCGCTACGGCCGGGCGCGACGTAGACAGCATCGAGCGCGGGACCGGTGCCGTCGGCTTGCGACAAGGTCACCGGCGCCTGGCCGGCCGGTACCGGCAGCCTGCTACCCGCCAAGAACGCGATGCCGCCGGACTGCGCGGGAGCCCAGGTCACACACAAGGTGATAGCGCCGGCATCGGACGGTGTCGGCGCCCGATCGGGAAAGGTGGACACCGGCAGCGTGTTCACGATCGGGGTGGCCCGGATCACATCGGGCGCTACCGTGACGACGTTGGCGGCGCCCTGCGAGTCGCTGAAACGCAGCAGATCCGCGGCCACCTGTCCGATGTGCTGGACCCCGGCGCCAAGCACCACGTAATACTCGTCACCATCAGCGCGGGTGATACGCAGCACACTGCCGACCGGAAATCCGGGCAACTCGGCCACTGTATGGTCGCCGGCGCCGCGAATCCGTGGAGCCGTGATCGGTGGTGCCTCCGGTACGGCGTTCAGCAAAGACTGCGAGACGATGCGCGGCGCGCGGCCCTCCAACCTCAGCGCACGCAGAACCGCGGGGTCGGCGAGATCCACCACGGCCCGCCGTTGGTTGTAGAGCAGATAGGCCGGCGAACCGGGGGCCGCCGCGACCAGCAACGTCTGCTCGGGCGGCACGCGATGGACGGACGACCCCGCTACCGGACCGACGATCACCGTCGTTGCCGCATCCTGCGGCCGCCCACCATCGGTATCGCAAATCGTCCAGACCGATTCATCGCCGGGCAGCGCGGAGCCAAGAAGTTGCGGCGCACCCGGAATACCCAGCAGCGGACCGCGTTTGGTGCGGCCCAATTCGGACTCACGCACCGGCTGCGGATTGCTGTCCGTCGCCGCGATCAACCGCGCCGACGCCAGGTTTAGCGCCGGGTGCCAGGTGTCGCCTACCCGCACGTACAAAGCTCCCGATTCTCGACCCATCACAATCTGTGCATGACCCAGCGCCGTCGACGGCTGCATTAAGGCACAAAACGCGCATCCCGCCACGACGACCGTCGCCACTAGACAGCCGAGCGCCAATGACGCCGGGTGGGTGCGAAGAGCTCCGTCGGCCGTGCTGATATCCCTGCGCAGCAATGCGCACTCGATGCGCCGCACCAGAAATCGATAGCCGCTGACGTGCAGCCACGTCGTCGGATGACGCACCATCTTCTCCCAAATCCGTTCCGGCCGCGTTGCACCTCACGGTAGGCTGCCAGCCACAGTTGCTGCGTCATCCATCCACAGCCGCAACGTTTATTCTCGCCGGGCTACGGGTAAAATTTCGGCGTGCATAACCGCCGCATACGGTGCTGGGTCGGCCTGGGTGCTGCCGTTCTGGTCGCCGCCACCGTCTCGTTCATCACCCGGAGCACGGTCCCGGTAGCCGCCGCAGACGACTGCCCGGCCGCCGAGGTCATCTTTGCCCGCGGTACCAGCGAGCCGCCCGGCATCGGCCGCGTCGGCGAAGCATTCGTCGACTCGCTGCGCGAGCAGACCAACATGAACATCGGGGTGTACCCGGTGAACTACGCCGCCAGCCGCCTGCAGCTGCACACCGACGACGGCGCCAACGACGTGATTTCACATGTCAAATCCATGGCGTCGTCATGCCCGAATACCAAGCTGGTGTTGGGCGGCTATTCGCAGGGTGCGGACGTGATCGACATCGTCAGCGGCGTTCCGATCGGCGGCATCAGCTGGGGACGTGCGCTACCAGCCCAATACGCCGACAACGTCGCGGCAGTCGCCGTCTTCGGCAATGTGGCCGACCGCGCCGGCGGATCGCTGCCGAGCCAGAGCCCGCTGTTCGCCGCCAAGGCGATCGACCTGTGTAATCCCAACGACCCGATCTGCCACGCCGGTCCGGGCAACGAGTGGCGCGGACACACCGAGGGCTACGTCCCCGTGTACACCACCCAGGCAGCAGCTTTCGTGGCGTCCAAGCTGCTAGCCGGATCCGGCACCCAGGTGCCCGGGTTTGGGCCGGCGCTGCCGGTGCTTGTCCCGCCGGAACCCCAAGCGGTGCAGGTGCACTGACCAACCGGGCCGCGAGTTTCGTCGCCGGCAAGATCTAGCGCGGCGAGCGCAGATCCCGGGTAATCAGGGCCCGCGCGGCCAGCTCATCGTCGGGTGGATAGTCCACCCGGATCAACGTCAAGCCGTGCGGCGGCGCGGCCGCGAAGTCGCTGGACCGGCTTGCCGCGGTGAGCAACTCAGCGCACCAGCCGGGGGCCCGCCGGTGGTCGCCAACAGCCAGCAACGCGCCGACCAGCGACCTCACCATCGACCAGCAAAATGCGTCGGCGGTGACATGCGCGGTGATCAAGTAACCTTCTCGCGACCAGTCCAACCGCTGCAGTTCGCGTATCGTGGTAGCACCGTCGCGGTGACGGCAGAACGCTGCAAAGTCATGCAGCCCCAACAAATCTCGCGACGCAGCTGACATTGCAGCCAGATCCAGGTCACGCGGCCAAGCAGTGACGTAGCGCGCCTGGTGCGGCTGCACACCGTACGGTGCCGTCGACAGTCGGTACCGGTAGTGACGCCGCAAGGCAGAGAATCTGGCGTCAAAACCTGTTGGCGCACGGGCGATATCGAGGACTCGGACATCAGCGGGAAGGAACCGGCCGAGCCGCCGCAGCAGCGGCAAAAGCTCGGGCTCGCCGGCGCGCGGTGCGCGCGGATAGGCGTTCGGTAAGGCGCCGCAGGGAACATCGACATGGGCCACCTGCCCGGTGGCATGGACGCCGGTGTCGGTACGCCCGGCGGCGCGCAGCCGCACCGGCGTTCGGAAAACAGTCGTCAACGCCTCATCAAGCACGCCAGCGACCGTGCGCTGCCCCGCCTGGACCGCCCAGCCTGCGAAATCGGTTCCGTCGTAGGCGATGTCGAGCCGAAGACGGACATCCTCACTAATTCTCGGCGGCCTCGTCAGGCTCGCTGACGGGAGCCTCCTCGACCACCTCAGCCTCAGCCTGGGCCGGCTTCTTTTGGGCCTGCGCGGCTTTGGCCTGGGTGGCGGCAACCCGGCGGGCCCGGTCGGCCTCGGACGTCACCGTCTTCTCCCGCACCAGCTCGATCACCGCCATCGGAGCGTTGTCGCCCTTGCGCGCCTCGACCTTGATGATGCGGGTGTATCCGCCCTCGCGGTCGGCGAAGAACGGCCCGATCTCCGCGAACAAGGCGTGCACCACGTCCTTGTCGCGGATCTTCTTCAGGACCTCTCGACGGTTGTGCAGCGTGCCCTTTTTCGCGTGTGTGATCAGCTTCTCCGCGTACGGCCGCAGCGCACGAGCCTTCGGCTCGGTCGTCTTGATCCGGCCGTGCTCGAACAGCGACGTGGCCAGGTTGGCCAGAAGGGCCTTCTGGTGCGAAGACGACCCGCCGAGGCGAGGGCCCTTGGTGGGCTTGGGCATTGCTGACGCTCCTGTCTAGATGCGAAAGGCTTTAGAGCTGTTCGGTTTCGGCGTAGTCCTGGTCGTCGTAGGCGCCGTCGGTGGACCACGTGCCGGTGGCGACGTCGTATCCGGCGACCTCGGACGGGTCGAAACTGGCCGGGCTGTCCTTGAGCGACAGACCCAGCTGGTGCAGTTTGACCTTCACCTCGTCGATGGACTTCTGCCCGAAGTTGCGGATGTCGAGCAGGTCGGACTCGGTACGGCTGACCAGCTCGCCGACGGTGTGCACACCCTCGCGCTTGAGGCAATTGTAGGACCGTACGGTCAGATCCAGGTCGTCGATCGGCAGCGCGAACGACGCGATGTGGTCGGCCTCGGCCGGCGACGGCCCGATCTCAATTCCTTCAGCCTCCACGTTCAGTTCTCGCGCCAGACCAAACAACTCGACCAGCGTCTTACCCGCCGATGCCAGCGCGTCGCGGGGGGTGATCGAACTCTTGGTCTCCACGTCGAGGATCAGCTTGTCGAAGTCGGTGCGCTGCTCCACTCGGGTGGCGTCCACCTTGTAGGTCACCTTCAGCACCGGCGAGTAGATGGAATCGACTGGGATGCGACCGATTTCGGCACCCGAAGCCCGATTTTGCACCGCCGGCACGTAGCCGCGGCCACGCTCGACGACGAGCTCCACTTCGAGCTTGCCTTTGTCGTTCAGCGTCGCGATGCGCATGCCAGGGTTGTGCACGGTGACGCCGGCCGGCGGCACGATGTCACCGGCAGTGACCTCACCCGGACCCTGCTTGCGCAGGTACATCGTGACCGGTTCGTCCTCCTCCGAGGACACCACCAGACCCTTGAGGTTCAAGATGATCTCAGTGACATCCTCTTTGACCCCCGGCACCGTGGTGAACTCGTGCAAGACGCCATCGATACGAATGCTGGTGACGGCCGCGCCGGGAATCGACGACAGCAGCGTACGGCGCAGCGAGTTGCCCAGGGTGTAACCGAATCCCGGCTCCAACGGTTCGATGACGAACTGGGACCGGTTGTCGGTGAGGATGTCCTCGGACAGGGTGGGTCGCTGTGAGATCAGCATCGGTGTTCTTTCTCCTTCTCGGCACCCACTATTTGATGCCGTTAGGTTTCCCGCCGGTGCGGATGCAGCGGCGGAAGTCTGGGCTTTACTTCGAGTAATACTCGACGATCAGTTGCTCGGTCAGCGGCACTTCGATCTGCGCACGCTCCGGCAATTGGTGGATCAGGATGCGTTGGCGCTCGCCAACGACCTGCATCCAGCTCGGGATCGGTCGATCCCCCGCGGTCTCCCGCGCGATCTGGAACGGCACCGTGTTGAGCGAGGAGTCCCGCACGTCGATGATGTCGTACTGCGACACCCGGTAGCTGGGGACGTTGACGTGCACGCCGTTGACGCTGAAGTGCCCGTGGCTGACGAGCTGACGGGCCATCCGGCGGGTGCGGGCCAGCCCGGAGCGGTAGATCACGTTGTCGAGCCGGCTTTCCAAGATCTTCAGCAGTTCCTCACCCGTCTTACCGGGCTGACGCACGGCCTCTTCGTAGTAACGGCGGAACTGTTTTTCCATGACGCCGTAGGTGAAGCGGGCCTTCTGCTTCTCCTGCAGCTGCAGCAGGTATTCGCTTTCCTTGATCCGCGCGCGACCGTGCTGACCAGGCGGGTAGGGACGCTTTTCGAACGCCTGGTCGCCGCCGACGAGGTCGGTGCGAAGCCGGCGTGATTTGCGGGTGATGGGTCCGGTGTAACGAGCCATGATTATCTCCTAGACCCCTTCTAGACTCTTCTGCGCTTGGGCGGGCGGCAGCCGTTGTGCGGCTGGGGAGTGACGTCGGAGATCGCGCCCACCTCCAGGCCAGCGGCCTGCAGCGACCGGATCGCGGTCTCCCGGCCCGAGCCCGGGCCCTTCACGAACACGTCGACCTTGCGCACCCCATGCTCCTGGGCCTTGCGGGCGGCGTTCTCGGCCGCCAGCTGCGCGGCGAACGGAGTCGATTTCCGCGAGCCCTTGAAGCCGACGTGGCCCGATGACGCCCAGGCAATGACGTTGCCCTGCGGGTCGGTGATGGTCACGATCGTGTTGTTGAAGGTGCTCTTGATGTGCGCAGCACCGTGCGGGATGTTCTTCTTTTCTCGCTTACGGGTCTTCTGCCCCTTCTTGGGACCCGCCGCGCTTACCTTCTTCGGTGGCATGGGTTACCTGGCCTTCTTCTTGCCTGCGATGGTGCGCTTGGGGCCTTTGCGGGTCCGCGCGTTGGTCTTGGTCCGCTGGCCGCGCACCGGCAGGCCCCGGCGGTGCCGCAGACCTTGGTAGCAGCCGATCTCCATCTTGCGGCGGATGTCGGCCTGCACCTCGCGACGCAAGTCACCTTCCACCTTGAGGTTGGCTTCGATGTAGTCGCGCAGGTGGGTCAGCTGGTCATCGGTGAGATCCCTGGTCCGTAGGTCCCGGTCAATGCCGGTGGCCTCCAGGATTTCGTTGGAGCGGGTGCGGCCAATGCCATAGATGTAGGTCAGGGCGACCTCCATCCGCTTGTCGCGCGGCAGGTCGACGCCGACTAGTCGAGCCATAGGTGGCGTTTCCTCTTATCTCATGCGGAGGTCTGGTCCCAGTCCGTTCCCTGCGCCCAAAAAGGGATTTGGTGCGGGGCCCGGCCTCCGTCCGGGCGTGGCTGAGCTGGCCCATCTGATCGATGCCAGCCGCTCAGTGGTACTGGGAGGTCTGATTCAGTTGTTTGCGCTCAAGCTACCCTTGCCGCTGCTTGTGGCGCGGATCCGAGCAGATCACCATGACCCGCCCGTGCCGACGGATCACCCTGCACTTGTCGCACATGGGCTTTACGCTCGGGTTCACCTTCACAGCAGTCTCGGTCCTGTTCTCTGGTCTGGGCGTTTTCGTTACTTGTACCGGTACACAATGCGTCCCCGGGACAGGTCGTAGGGCGACAACTCCACCACCACCCGGTCCTCGGGCAGGATGCGGATGTAGTGCTGCCGCATCTTGCCGCTGATGTGGGCGAGCACCTTGTGACCGTTCTCCAGCTCAATGCGAAACATCGCATTGGGCAGGGGTTCGACCACGCGACCCTCGACCTCGATGGCACCGTCCTTCTTGGCCATTGCTTACCGGCTGTCCTTATCTTCCCGCTCGTCCCAGTCCGGGTGCCCGGATCGGCGCAGCATTCACTCCAACTTCAAACGTGAGCCGGTGACAGGAAAATTCCAGGACTGAGCACGCAAAAAGTCGGCGCGATGAAGCACCGTTGTTCTACGATACCCCGTCATTCGGCTTCACCAAAATCCCCGCAGTGCCGGGTCACCGCACCAGCCGCAGCGGAATAGGTGCAGCACGCTGCCGGTTGGTGACACCATGACCGACTCTGAGACCGACTCTGATGCCAATGCTCGTGCCAGTGTAAAAGCCAGCAAGCCCAATCTCGGCAGGTTCGGATCGTTCGGACGCGGGGTAACACCCCAGCAAGCCAAGGAAATCGAGTCGTTAGGCTACGGGGCCGTCTGGGTGGGTGGCTCACCGCCCGCCGAACTGGCTTGGGTCGAACCCCTCCTCGAGGCGACCACCACGCTGCAGGTCGCCACTGGCATCGTCAACATCTGGTCGGCGCCCGCCAAGGCGGTGGCCGAGTCGTTTCATCGGATTGACAAGGCCTACCCGGGCCGCTTCCTACTCGGTATCGGCGTCGGCCATCCCGAGGCGACGAACGAATACCGCAACCCCCAGAACGCACTGGTCGCGCTGGCGGCGTACCTGGATGAGCTCGACGACTTGCAGGTGCCCGCCAACCGCCGGGTGGTCGCGGCGTTGGGTCCTCGAGTCCTCGGGCTCTCGGCGCAACGCAGCGCCGGAGCGCACCCGTACCTCACCACACCAGAACACACCGCGCAGGCCCGGGAACTCGTCGGCCCGGCGGCGTTCTTGGCGCCCGAACACAAGGTGGTATTGACCACCGACCCTAACCAGGCCCGCGCGGTCGGTCGCAAGGCCCTGGACATGTACTTCAACCTGACCAATTACCGCAACAACTGGAAGCGGCTGGGCTTTTCCGACGACGAAATCACCCGGCCGGGCAGCGACCGGCTGGTCGACGCCGTGGTCGCCTACGGCACTGCGGACGCGATCGCGGCACGCCTACGCCAGCACCTCGAGGCCGGCGCCGACCACGTCCCTGTTCAAGTCCTCACCACGGGGGACAACACCACGGGGGACAACCTGGTTTCAGCACTGGCCGAACTGGCCGGGCCGCTCGGACTGACTCCCTCATGACCGGGCCCGTACCTGGCTAGCGCTCCGCTAGGGTTTGACCATGCGGTTATTGGTCACCGGCGGCGCCGGCTTCATCGGCGCCAATTTTGTGCACAACGCGGTACGCGACCATCCCGACGACATCGTGACAGTGCTCGACGCCATGACTTACGCGGGCAGACGCGAATCGCTAGCCGACGTCGACCAGGCCGTCAGGCTGGTGCAGGGCGATATCACCGACATCGAGCTGGTTTCCCGGCTGGTCGCCGAGTCCGACGCGGTCGTGCATTTCGCCGCCGAAACCCATGTAGACAACGCGCTCGACGACCCAGAGCCGTTCCTGCGCACTAACGTCATCGGGACGTTCACCATCCTGGAGGCGGTGCGACGCCACGGTGTACGGCTGCACCACGTCTCGACCGACGAGGTTTATGGCGACCTGGAGCTCGACGAACCGACAAGATTTACCGAGTCAACGCCCTACAACCCGTCGAGTCCGTACTCGGCAACCAAAGCCGCCGGCGACATGTTGGTCCGCGCCTGGGTGCGCTCCTACGGCGTGCGGGCGACGATTTCCAACTGCTCCAACAACTACGGGCCATACCAGCACGTCGAGAAGTTCATCCCGCGCCAGATCACCAATGTGCTCACCGGGCGCCGGCCCAAGTTGTACGGCACCGGTGCCAACGTCCGCGACTGGATCCACGTCGACGACCACAACAGCGCCGTCTGGCGAATCCTCGAGAAAGGCCAGATCGGCCGCACCTACCTCATCGGCGCCGAGGGCGAGCGCAACAACCTGACCGTGCTGCGCACGCTGCTGCAGATGATGGGCCGAGACCCCGACGATTTCGACCACGTCACCGACCGCATCGGCCACGACTTGCGGTACGCGATCGACCCGACCCCGCTGTACGACGAATTATGCTGGGCACCAAAGCACACGGACTTTGACGAGGGATTGCGCGCCACCATTGACTGGTATCGCGACAACGAATCGTGGTGGCGACCGTTGAAGGACGCCGCGGAAGCGCGCTACGAAGAACGAGGTCAGTAAAATGGATGTCCGCGAACTGGACATCCCGGGCGCCTGGGAGATCACCCCTACCATTCATGGCGATTCCCGCGGAATGTTCTTCGAATGGCTCACAGACAGTGGGTTCAGCGCATTCGCCGGTCACCGCTTAGACGTCCGACAAGCCAACTGCTCGGTGTCCTCGGCCGGTGTGCTGCGTGGCCTGCATTTCGCGCAACTGCCACCGAGCCAAGCCAAATATGTGACCTGCGTGTCCGGTTCGGTGTTCGATGTCGTCGTCGATATCCGTTTGGGCTCACCAACCTTCGGCCGTTGGACCTCCGTTATGCTCAACGACTCCGACCGGAAGACCATCTATATCTCAGAGGGTCTCGCACATGGATTCCTTGCACTGCAAGATAATTCGACAGTGATGTACCTATGCTCTGCGGAATACAACCCAACGCGCGAGCACACCATCTGCGCCACAGATCCGGCCCTGGCCATCGACTGGCCGATGGTTGACGGCGTTGGCCCGCACTTGTCCGAGCGCGATGCCGCAGCCCCCAACCTTGACGACGTACGCGCGTCTGGCCTACTACCGACCTGGGAACAGACGCAGCGATTTATCGCCGACCTCGGCCGCAAATAGCGACGCGGCCATCGCGGGTTACCACCGACGAAGGAGAATTTTGGTGAGGCATGAGTTGTTGGTCGCCGTCGGCGCCATCACGATCGTTGCCGGCGCGGCCGGCTGCAGCGGGGGCTCACAGGCTCCCGCCCCGTCGTCAAGGACGACCACGTCGTCGAGCGCAACCACCAGCTCGGGCCCCACAACCGTGTCGAGCAGCACTGCCGCAGCAGCCGGAGAAGCGAAGGTCACCATCGGCGGCCAGCCACAAAACGTCAGTGGTCCAGTCGTGTGCTCGACGACGAACGGCAAGTTCTCTATCGCGATCGGTGACATGATCACCGGCGTCATCGTTGGCATGGAGCCGGACGCATCGGTGGTCCACAACGCCGGCCTCGGCACCATCGACGGTGTGGTCATGGCTTTCACCGAGGGTGTCCCCGGCGAGAACGCCAGTGCCACCAAGAACGGCAACACATACCAAATCACCGGGACAGCCAGCGGTGTGGACAATGCCGGTCAGCAGGTCCATAAGCCTTTCGAAATCGAAGCCACCTGCCGCTAACACCACCGCTGAGCAAATCCGCCCGGCACAAGGGCGACCCCCGGGTACACTTCGGAGAGCCTCCTCGGATCGACCCCGCAAGATGCCCGAAAGGTTCGGCCGTGGCAACCGACGTCCATGTGGGTCCACTTCGCGAACAACGGCGCAAGCCGCGCGTCGGGCTGATCGTGCCACCGGCCAACACAGCAGTAGAAGACGACTATCTGACACTAGGCGGTGACGTCTTCGCCTTCTCGACCGCCCGGTACGGCGTGTATCACGATGTCGGGCTGCGACAACGCCTCGACCGCTACGCCGCCGAGTTGCCTTCCCGTCTTATGAGTTTCGGAAGCATGCCGCTGCACGCGATCATGGCTTGTTGCAGCGGCAACCACTACCTTCAGGGTTTTGACGCCGACCTGCGCGACTGCCGCACCGCGTCAGAGTGCACCGGTGTAATTACGGTATCGACCACCGTGGCAGTTGTCGCCTGGCTACGCCACCGCGGCATCAATACCATCACCATCGCGTCCCCGCATCCCGATTGGCTCACCGATCTATCTGAAAAATACTGGACCAGTGCAGGTTTCGAAATCGATTCGGTGATCCGCGTGGTCGACAAAACCACCGGCATGACGGCTGGTTCGCCTTATCAGCTTGGCACCGACGACATCGTCACCGCCGTGCGCGATGCCGAGCTCTTGGGTACACCCATCCTCCTGGTAGGCACCGGGGTGCACACCCAAGCTGCTGTCACCACGTTGACCCAACAGTTTACTGGGCAAGAGTTCTACACATCGAACTCGTGTGGGGCGGCCTGGCTTCGACTCACGTTGGATAACCCAAACCCATTGGCGAGGTTGTGATGAACCCGCATGCGGTTGTCGTCGGCGCAGGTCCGGTGGGAGCACTGGCGGCGCTGCTACTGGCCAAGAGTAACGTTGCCGTTACCCTCGTGGAGCGCAACGACAAGCTGATCACCGCATCCCAAGCATCCACTTTTCATCCGTCAACGTTGGATCTCCTTCGAACGCTCGGCATCGAGCTAGCTTCCGACCCCGACGCCGTCGCCGTGACCTCGGTGCAGTGGCGCGACAACCGCGGAGACATTCGCGCGGAGCTTGATTATCGGTTGCTCGCCGACCTCACTAATCATCCCTTCCGAATCCATCTCGATCAACAGGCCCTCCTTGACCGAGCGGCCCAGCTGATCGCAGCTGAGCCCGCGATCGAACTTCGTGCCGGGGTAGCAGCGATCGACCTCAACCCGGCCCGGCCCAGCGTAACCACCTTGACGAATAACGGGCAACGCCAAATCATTACAGCCGACGTGATCATCGGGTGCGATGGATCGCATTCATTGATTCGGCAACTAGCCGGGATACCGATGCTAGTGCGGAACTATCCAACCGTCGCGCTTCGCGCACACGCCCATGCGGATCTTGCCGCACTACTGCCGACCCAGGCGCCACCACCCTTATCGGGGCTGTGCTACTTCCGAGGCAACGATGACGGCGTCAGCGCATTACGCATGAAAACCGCAACCCGCCTTATCGTACGGTCGGCGAACAGCCAGCCCGACCGGCGCCGGGTAGCCGACGCGGTGGCCAACGCGACGCCTTGGAAAGCTGGCGATCTCGCTATCGACCGGATCGATAGCTACCCACTCGGTCGCGGTGTCGTCGACTCGTACCTATCCGACCTCGGTTCTGTCGTAGTAGTCGGAGACGCAGCCCATGTGACATCGACCGCGGGCGGACTGAACATGAATTCCGGGATCCACGATGCATTTGCCATCATGCCAGCACTAGCCGACTGGCTGCACCGGCGAATCGACAAGTCCGTCGTTGCGCGAATCACTGAGGCACGCAGGCAATACCTGCTCAACGAAGTAATTCCGCGTAGCGAACGTCGAGTCCGCGGACTACAAGACGACGACCTTCATCGCTTTACTACGCATCTGGATGACATCGCGACGCTTGCCGAAAACTGCGATGCAGCAAAGCAGTTCCTAATCGAAGCTTCTCTTCTAGACACCCCCCTGCATGATCTGCCCAACGAAACATCTCAATCTCGAGTCCTACAGGTAGGAATGCGATGAAGATCTGGCTGCAGAAACATATCGTTGCCGGGCGTTTGTCGTTACTCGATGACTGGTACCAGCAACATATTTCGGCTGTCGTCGACCCCGGCACCGAAGTGGTTATCCACACCTTGCCACGTCGCACATACTCGACCGATACCCCGTACGACTACGTGCAATACGGCGTAATCGCGCTCCGCTTCAATCAGTACTTCGCCGAGACGGCAGCCCAAGCCGAGCGCGAGGGATACGACGCCTGGGTGATCGCCGCAGGCCAAGACCCCGGCCTGTCTGCAGCACGCAGCATGGCAACCATCCCAACCCTGGGACTTGGCAGAACCGCATCCAATTACTGTGCTCAACATGATATTCGGTTTAGCTTCATTGGAATGGTCCCCGGCCTGCGTGAGCCAATAATCGAGAATGTACGGCGTTACCGCGCTGATCATCTGCTGGCAAGTTACGAACTGATACCGGGCAGCATTACCGCGACCACGTTGGCAGTAAATGGGGACCCAGAACAGTTCCTTGATGAGTTCGCCGCGGCGGCCGGGCATGCATCGTCGGCGGGTGCCCAAGTCCTCATACCTGCCACAGGATTGCCTGCTGAAATCATGTGGCACTACCGAGTTCGCGAAGTTGCGGGCTTGCCACTACTGGATCCTCTTGGGTTGCTACTGAAGTCGGCCGAAACCGAGGTGCGGCTCCGCGCGGCGCACTGCACCGCGCGACCCTCCACCGGATATTGGTTCGCGCGTCCCGACGCGGAAGTCCTGGCGCATATCGATTCGGTCTTTGCCTCGAACCACATCGAACGGGGGTACTCCGCATGAGTATTTCGTTCCCCCGTGGAGAAGCGCCGCCAATGGCAGCCACTCCGGATCGGCCGCGCCGGCTGCGACGCACGCCAGCGCTACGTCGCCTCACCGCCGAGGTGCGGTTGGCTCCGTCCGCTCTTATCCAGCCAATTTTTGTCAGGGATGGCATCGACCACCCGCACGAAGTCCGATCAATGCCGGGGGTGTTCCAGCATTCAGTGGATTCTGCCGTGCAAGCCGCTGCCACCGCAGCAGCCGTCGGAGTTGGTGGCGTCATCCTCTTTGGCATCCCGTCGGTCAAGGACGAAATCGGCGCGGAGGCATCTGATCCCGACGGGATCACGCAGCGAGCGCTGCGAGCCGTGGTCCGCGAGGTAGGCGACAAGACCGTGGTGATGACCGATATCAACCTCGACGAATACACAACGCACGGCCACAGCGGTGTGCTCGGTCCCGGCGGCGACGTCGACAACGATCAGAGCATCATCAGGTTCGCTGAAGTAGCAGTGGCACAAGCGGATGCCGGAGCCCACGTCGTCGCACCGAGCGGCATGATGGACGGTCAGATCGGGGTGATTCGCGCACATCTGGACGCGGCTGGCCATCAGTCGGTCGCGGTGATGGCGTATGCAGTCAAGTACGCATCCGCGTTCTATGGACCGTTCCGTGAAGCGGTGAGGTCGTCACTGGTCGGTAACCGCCGCACATATCAGCAGGATCCCGCCAACATCAAAGAGTCGGCCCGCGAAGTCCTTTTGGATGTAGCCGAGAGTGCCGACATCATCATGGTCAAGCCTGCCCTGCCTTACCTCGACATTATCGCCAAAGTGGCTGATATGGTACATCTTCCGGTAGCCGCGTACCAGACATCCGGCGAGTACGCGATGGTCGAGGCGGCGGCCGCGCAGGGGACGCTGGACCGTACCGAAGCGATTCGCGAATCCCTGCTGGCGGTCCGGCGGGCCGGCGCCACCAGCATCCTTACCTACTGGGCCACCGAGGCAGCCGACGCAATCGCGGGTTGGGGCTAATAGCGATGCGAAAGGTCGTACTGCTCGCGATCGGCACGTTCGCGCTCGGCATGGGTACATTCATCATTGCCGGATTGGTTCCGCAGATCGCGACGGCGTCGCATACCACCGAGTCGAACGTCGGGCAGCTGGTCACGGCCTTTACCCTCTGCTATGCGGTATCAGGCCCATTGCTCTCAGCGACCCTCACCAAGTTGAGCACCAAAACACTTCTGCTCGCATCGATCATTGTGTTCACTCTTGGCAACATTGGTACCGCTGCCTCCAATTCATTCGCAGTGCTGCTGCTGTCCCGAGCCGTCGCCGGCGTTGGCGCCGGTCTGTATTCGCCGACCGCAGCGGCGGCCGCTGCCTATCTGGTGCCGCCGCACCAGCGGGGCCGCGCCTTATCAGTCATCCTCGGCGGACTCAGTGTTGGGACCGTCCTCGGCGTGCCCGCAGGCATGCTGCTGGCGCGGGCACACGGCTGGCAGTCGGCATTATGGCTACTAACCGGCGTCGGGATCGTCGCTGGCCTCGGCATTGTCCGATTCATGCCGCACTTGCACATCGGCGCACCACCGGGGATCAAGACGCGATTGGCCACCCTGGTGGATAGCCGCGTGACACCGATCGTCGTGGTGTCACTGTTGTTCAACATTGCCAGCCTCGGCCTGTACACCTACATTGCGCCCGTTTTGAGAGCCGTCGCCGGAATCACCAATCCTACGCTGTATCTGTGGATTTGGGGGGTCGGGGGTATCGTCGGGGCATTTGCTATCGGACCGTTTATCGACCGGACGGCCAGCACCTCCCGAGTGATGCTGATCGTCTTAGCCATGTTGACGGTGTCTATCGCAGTGATCACGCCCGCTGGCGGTGTCATCGCCATTCTCTGTGCGGCACTGGCAGTCTGGGGTGCTGCCGGATTCGGATCTCCCCCGCCGCAACAACATCTGTTGTTGGAGCGTGCGCCGGACCGCGGCGCCATCGCTGTTGCGGTCAACGCGTCGGCGATCTACCTGGGCAGTGCGATCGGTAGCAGTCTGGGTGGTATCGCGTTAGGCGCTGGAGTGTCGGCGAGGACGTTACCGCTGTTCGCGTCGGGATTCGTGGTCCTCGCGGCCGTTGTGTATGTCGTGCTCGTGGTGCCTCAGCGGGTGCCGCGATCCGAGGCAGTGCACTAGTGACAGCCCGGGTGGCTGGCCGACTAAACCGTGGCAGACGCCTGAGCAAACCCGGTCTCGGTGATCTCCGGTGGCTTCGGCCACGGAGTCATCGTCGACAATGTGTCCAACACGTTAGCTGCATAGGTGTCCATTGCCTTGGCGTCCCGAGCCCAGAACTGCTGATATTGCGCCTCGAGGGCCGCGATCGCCACGGTGTTCTCCCCAAACAGGTCCGACTGGATCAGCTCGTGCACCCTCGTGCGGTTATAGGCGATCACCGCCGGGGACACCACCGCCTTACGCGCGTCGGCGTAGGCACCCACCAGGCGGAAGGCTTGTGTGGCGGTCCGATAGATATCGTGGACGAAGGTGTACAACCACTCCTGATAGAGCGCGGCCGCCTCGGCCATCCGGATCGCCGACGGACCTGACCACTGCGCATTCAGCTTCGTGAGCGCTTCCCCGAACAGCTTAGGGGCGCTAGCCATCTCGTTAAACAGCTGCTTCCACTGTCTGGCGGCGGCATATATCGAGTCATGACCCGCGCCGGCATACATCTTGCCAGAGATAATTTCCGGTGGTAGCGCTCCGAAATACATCTCTTCGTTCTCTTCCTGCCGGGATGGGCCGCGACGGTCTTCTAGCTCACCTGGGCCCCGCTGATGATCTCCGGCGGCTGCGGCCACGGAGTCAACTTCGACAACGCATCCAACACCTCTTGGGCATAGATCCACATCTGCGCGGCGTCCTCGGCCCAGAATCGGTCATATTCCGCGTCGAGCTTGGCGATCTCCTCAGCGTATTCCCCGGCCATGTCGTCATAGCGCAGCATGGCCGCGTGATAGCGGTTCCAGGCGATATCGTTCGGGTGGACCATCTTCTCGAGCGCATATTCATAGGCTTTTAGGAGACGGAAAACCTGTTCGGAGGTCCTACGGATCTGCAGGGTGAAGGTCTCCAACCACTTCTGATACGGCACGACCGCTTCTGCCATCCGGATTTCCGACGGACCTTGCCAGTGCTCTTGCAGCACCTTGACCACCCTAGTTAACGACGTATACGTGCAACACATCGCCGTAAACATGTACTGCCACCCCTCGGCGGCGGCAAACAGCTTGTTAGGTCCCGCGCCGGTATACATGTTGTCGGAGTTCGTCTCCGGTGGTAGCGCTTCGAATTCGAAAAGCATCTCTTTGTCCCGTTGTTCCTTCCTGCTGGCCTGCTGGTATCGCCTGCAGCGAGATCAGGCGAAGGTTTGAGCGTTGTTGTCCTCGGCGGTCGAATACGCAGCGGAGCTGTCCGCCAAGACCTCGGAAAACTGGTCAAGAATCGCCATGCCCTGAGCGAGGGTCTGCTGATACTGCTCGGTGTACATCCGCAGGAACGTTGCCGCCTTCTGCGACAACGCGTCGATAGCCGGGGCCGCAACACCGGTCAGCGCCGAGGACACCTGGCCGTTGAACTCCACCGCATGAGCGCTAGCGGCCCGTACGTCTTCAGCCGCTGTCTTCAACGCTTCGGGGACTGCGGATACAGCCCCGGGGACTGCGGATACAAAAGACATACCAACTCCTTTTCGAAGAACCCCAGCAATTGCCGGGGGATGGTCACGTAACCGTTTACTTGTACTGTCGGCACCGCCGGAATTTGGTGGTGCGACGCGGCTCTCACCGCACGCAGTTATGTGACGGGCGCAATAGGTTAAATCCACCCGAACTGCCGCAGTCCAACGTGCAAACTACACACAACAAGTCCCACGTGCAATCGGAACCAGAAGGACGCTGCAATCCACAGCGTTGGACGTTCTCCCGGAAACTCCAGAACCTGAATTAAGTACCGTGATCTGCGTGCAAAATCGTTGCGCTACTGCGGCTTCAGTGCACGACGGCCACGTCGAACGCATTGCTGACGGGTGTCATCAATGACATCTGCGTCAATAAACAAGGGGCCGGCACAATCCCGTCTCGGTGGCGACGCCGGCCACCGATTCACCCCACCGCGGCAGCTGAAACTATTTGCCGACGCACTATCGCCAGACACATTTGCCGGGGCATGCGGCCCGATAACCGCTTTGCCCAACGCACAACAAATTCGCAGCGTCCGGCCGATCCCATTGTGGCGGATATCCATCTGTGGTTCGCACCACAGCAGTCGGCGCCGTGCTGCTGCACCACGTCGGTAGCCGACCCTTAAAGCTTGAGCACCCGTCCGGCGATGACCAGATGTACCTCGTCGCAGACGGCCGCCACGCGTTGGTTGATCGCGCCGAGCAGATCCCGAAACAGCACACCCGAACGATGGGCAGGCACCACACCGAGGCCGACCTCATTCGTCACCACGACCGCATCGGGCAATCCGATCAACGCCCCACACAGCCCGTCGAGTCGCGCCTCAACCGCAACGTAGACGTCAGCGGTCGTACCATCCCACAGCGCTTCGCGATCCATGAGAGCCGTCAGCCAACTGCCCACACAGTCCACCAGGACGGGACACCGCGCCTCGGACAAAACCGTTGCGACGTCAGCGGTTTCCACCGTCCGCCAGGTCGGTGGGCGACGAGCCCGATGCAGCGCGACGCGATAATCCCAGTCGGGATCGCTGCGATCGGCGAGGCGGCCAGGAGCGACATAAACAACGTCTGCGGCATCGGCCAACAGCGCTTCAGCGTGCGTGGACTTTCCCGAGCGGACGCCGCCAGTAACCAAAATCCGCACCGCGTCATGGTAAACGGCGCGTTCGCTCGCACTGGCTCGTCACGGCGCCCCAGGCGGAAGAAAGGGCAACGCCGGCGGGCAACCGTGCCGAGCCAGGTTCAACAGCGCATCGACATTAAGGTGGCGTTCGACCAGATCGCCGAGCAGGTCGAGGCGGCGCTCGCGTGCGGCCGGGAAACACACGCCCGACGAAGCGAGTCCGAGCGTCTCGCGCAGGAAAGCCGCACGCAGCGCGTCACTTTCCAACGAGCCGTGCCACATCGTGCCGAACACCTGTCCGTTGCGCGCGCCGCCGAGGAACTCCTCGGCCCCGTCACCGCGGGTAATCCTGCCGTGATGAATCTCGTACCCCGAGGCAGGCACTCCCAGCCCCTGGCCTCGCGGTAGCCGCAGCACCTTCTCGGCGGCGAACGTGGTCTCCACGTCGAGTAAACCCATGCCGTCGACCTCGGCCGCCGACCCTACCGGGCCTTCGATGCCACACGGGTCGCGAATCACCCGGCCCAGCATCTGGAATCCACCGCAAATACCGAGCAGTGGCTTCCCCGCCGCGGCATGCGCCAGCACCGCACGATCTATGCCACGCGCCCGAAGCCAAGCCAGATCGGCGACCGTGGCCCGGGTGCCTGGCAGCACGATCAGGTCGGCATCGCCCAGCGCGCGAGCATCGGAGGCGAACACGATATCCAGGTCAGGTTCTAGACCCAGGGCGTCCACGTCAGTGAAGTTGCTGATCCGGGGAAGTCGCACAATCACCACTCGGCGGGCCCCAGCGCCCCCGGCACGCCGGCCCGCCACGTCGACGGCATCCTCTGAGTCCAGCCACAGGTCGGGATGCCACGGCAGGGTGCCGTACACGCTGCGCCCGGTGAGCCCTTCCAGGTCACGTAGCCCTGGCGCCAGCAGGTCGAGGTCGCCGCGGAACTTATTGACCACAAATCCCGCGACCAACGCCTGGTCCTCGGCGGACAGCACCGCGACGGTGCCAAGGAACGCAGCGAACACCCCGCCGCGGTCGATGTCACCGACGACGATGGTCGGCAACCCCGCATGACGGGCAAGCCCCATATTGACGTAATCACCAGCGCGCAGGTTGATTTCAGCCGGGCTGCCGGCGCCCTCCGCGATCACGATGTCGTAGCGGGCCGCGAGGTCGTCGAAGGCGTGGTGTGCCGCCTCGGCCAGAGCGCGCCGCCCCTCAAGCCAGTTCGACGACGCCACCTCGCCCCAGGGTCTGCCCAGCAACACCACATGGCTGCGGTGGTCACTGTCCGGCTTGAGCAAGACCGGATTCATGGCCGGCTCAGGTGTCGCCCGGGCCGCGAGCGCCTGCACCCACTGCGCCCGACCGATTTCCACGCCCGCGCCGCCCGGGCCATCGCAGACCATCGAGTTGTTGGACATGTTCTGCGCCTTGAAAGGCGCCACCCGCACGCCGCGCCGAGCCAACGCGCGGCACAGCCCCGTGGTCACGACACTCTTGCCAGCGTCACTCGTCGTACCGGCGACCAGCAGACCCGACATCAGCCGTTCCTTAACAGAAAGTTGCGTCGGTGGCCCAGGTTCTCGGCAACATGGGCGCGCGTGGGCTGCCGCCGAACGTACCGTTGGGCAAAGTGACCAATCCTGCGGCTGGTCCGGGATTGGCCTGCTGGGCGGTTCCGGCCAATCCCAGGGTTCCGGCTCCTTGATCCGATGCGGTCGCGAAGCGCCGCCGCCGCGATGGAGATTGTTCCCGGGGCGTGGTCGCGACCGCGGGCGCCTCGGTGTCCTCGGGCGCCGGCGCCTGCCGTCGGGTGCTGGTGCCCGCCGCCCTCCTGGCGGTCGACGGCAGGCCACCCGCCAGGTACCCGAAGCTTTCCGTGCCCGCACCGGTCACCGGCGGTGGTGCGGGAGTCGGCGGCGGCCAGGCGTGACGACCGGCGCTCCCGCGGCCGCGGGAGCCGGCGCCGGGGTCAGAGCTGGGCTCGGCGTCGGAGGCGGGACGACCGGGGCAACCGCTGCTGCGACGGGCGGGGCGACCGGCAGCGCGGCTGGCGCCACGCCGACCAGGCCCGCCAGCCCCGACAACCCCGCGAAACTGCCTGCTGCACCCGCGGTGGCGACCGCCAACGGAGCGGTCAACAGCGGCAAAACAGCCGGGAGCAGCGCAAGTGACTGTTCAATCAGGGTCTTAACCAACGCGATGGTATCGGTGATGATCGTGCCAATGGCTTCGATGGTGGTGAACAGCAGGGTGAAACCGATCGTCGCCGGATTGCCCGACGCAAACGCCGCTGCAAGATCGGCCCCGATAAAGGCGAAGGTCTGGGACAGATAGCCGACATATGAACCGATGTCCATCGGGGTGCCGAGGGCGAACGCGATGTTGAACGGGCTGAGGAAGCTCAACGGATTGCCGAGCGAAGGCAGCCACGGATCAAATCCGGAAAACATCGCTTGGAAGAAAGGGGTGTTCGTCAGCGAGGTGATGAGCGGTTGAACCACATTGTTGTAGAAGTCGGTGTAGCCGATCCGCTGCAACCATTGCAACCATCGTTGAACCTCGGGGGGCTGGGCGGGGGCTGCCGGCGACGGCTGGTCGGTATCGGCCGCCGGCGCGTCGGTTTCCATGATCTGGGGCGCGGCGATGGTCTCCGGCGCGGAATCCACCGCCAGCGTTGAGACCGCCTGATAGGTGCCCATCGCGGTGGCGGCCTCGATCCACATCCGCACGTAGTCGGTTTCGTTACGCGCGATCGGGATGGTGTTGATACCGAAGAAGTTCGTGACCACCAACACCGTGTGGGCGGTGCGGTTGGCGGCTAGCTCAGCCAAGGTCGGCATCACCGCCAGGGCGGTGGTGTAGGCGGTGGCCGCGGTTTCGTGTTGGACGGCCATCACCGCGCTGTCGACGCTGGCTTGCATCAGCCACCCCAGATACGGCAGATAGGCGATCACGTACGCCTCGGCGGCCGAGCCGTCCCAGGCGCCAACCTGTACCACCACCAACAGCGCGACCAGCTCGTCGGCCGTCTCGGCGTACACGATGCTCAACGAGCGCCACGCTGCGGCCGCCACCAGCAGCGGACCGGGCCCCGGGCCGCTGCGCAGCTGCGCCGAGTGCACCTCCGGCGGTGACGCCATCCAGATCGGCGTGCTCATCGCGAGCCACCCGCGAACGGGTGCGATTCAATGCTCGGGGCGGCGGCCGGGCCGCCGGATAGCAGTTGCAGCGTCATGGCGAGGCAGCTCTCTCGGGGTGCACCGCCCCGGGTTGGCAGGACACGATGACGCGAGTCTCCTGGCTCTCGGATCGCCGCTTGCCTCGCCTTCCAGCCCGTTCAACTGATTGGGCCGTGGCCTACGAGGGTCGCTCCCCGATTACAGTGGCGGGACCGCGCCGGCTTTGCACCGGCTTCCTGCATCGTCATCGCCTTTACGAGCAATAGTGTGCCATGGACCCGATGGAGTGTGACCGACCCCGATGCCACGTCCCCCCTGGGCGGCCCTCACCGTGGCCACCAGCCTGACGCTCGCCGTGGCCGGCTGCGCGAGCCCCGCTGGCCCGTCTGACACCAACGCCGCGCCCGATGCCGGCTGCCTGACTGACTTCAGCCCGGACACCGACTACTTCCCCGATAAGGTGACGGTCACCGACGCCACGAATTTCACCATCAGCTACCACAACAGTTACCAAATCCTGACGGTCAAGCACCCGTATCCGGGCGGTTCACCCGAGTCGTATGTGCTGGTGCGCTGCGGCGCACCGGCCCCGAAGCTAACCGGCGACCTGGCGCACGCACAACAGATCACGGTGCCGGTCACCAGGCTGTATTCGGCGTCGACCACCCATCTGGGGATGATCACCGAACTAGAGCAGACCGACGTGCTCGCCGGTGTCGCCGAGACCGCCAACGTCGTCAACCCGCAGCTCCGCCGACGCGTGACCGCCGGGAAGATCGCCGAGTATGCGCCGGGTCAGCAGGTCAACGTGGAGGCGGTGATCGCCGGCCACCCCGATGTGTTGGTAACCCAGGGCGTCGACGATCCGAGTTATGCCAAGCTGCGTGACGCCGGCGTCGACGTGGTTGCCGACGCCGAATGGCTAGAGGCCACCCCGTTGGGTCGCGCGGAATGGGTGAAGGTGTTCGCCGCGTTGACCGGCACCGAGAAGAAAGCCGCCGAACTCTACAACCAACTGCGGGGCGACTACCACACGATGGCGAACAAAACCGCCAAGATGCAGCCCACCCAGGTGCTGCCCGGAACCCTGTCTCAGGGCGCCTGGTCAGTGCCGGCGGGCGGTGACTATGCCGGCCGGCTGATCGTCGACGCCGGCGGTAGCTATCCGTGGGCCGATTACCAGCGCACCGGAAACCTGCAGCTGAGCTTCGAATCGGTCTACGCCGAAGCCGGGCAGGCGCCGGTGTGTCTGGTCACTAGTGACTGGAAAACCCTCGACGAAGCGCTGGCGGCCGACAACCGCTACGGCGAGCTGGCTGCGGTGCGCACCGGCCAAGTCTGGTCAGCGACCAAGGCGATCGGCCCCGGCGGCGGTAACGACTATTGGGAGCGCGGTGTGGCGCGCCCTGATCTGGTGCTCGGAGATCTGGTGGCGATCCTGCATCCCGAACTCGCCGCCAACCACCCGTTCGAGTTCTACCGGCAGGTGCCCCGCCGGTGACCGCGACCACACCGGCGACGACCATGCCGCTCCGGCTGAGCCGGGCGGCGGCTGTGCTGACGCTGCTGGCGGTAACTGTGGTGCTCCTGGCCGTGCTGGCGCTTGCGGTTGGGCCGGTGCGGGTGCCGCTGCCCGACACGATCCGGGTCCTGGTCGGCGCGCAACCGTCGGACCCACGCTGGCAGGTCGTCGTGGCCAACATGCGCCTGCCGCGGGTGCTGACCGCGATCGCTGCCGGAAGCGCCCTGGCGGTGGCGGGGCTGCAAATGCAGACGTTGTTTCGCAATACCCTGGCGGACCCGTATGTGCTGGGTGTGTGCTCCGGTGCATGCTTGGGCGTCGCTGTAGCGGTGATCGTGGGTGCCGGCTCGGGTGCCGGCTTCATCGCGGGGCTGGCCGGAGCCGGTCGGGCCGGCACGGTGGTGGCGGCGGTAGTGGGGGCCGCCCTCGTGCTGGCGGTGGTCCTGACGCTTGCTCACTGGGTGCGTTCGGCGGCGACGCTGCTGCTGATCGGCGTGATGGTGGGCGCGGCCGGTACCGCGGCCACCAGCGTGCTGGTCGTCTACGCCGATCCGCGGCGCATCCAGCAGTATCTGCTGTGGGGACTGGGTAGCTTCGCCGGCACCAGCTGGTCTGACCTGCGGCTGCTGCTGCCGCTAACCGCGTCGGGGTTGGTCGCGGCAGCGCTGACCATCCGTCCTCTTAACGCCCTGTTGCTCGGCGAGGGGTATGCCCGCACGATGGGCATCGATGTGCGGCGGGCCCGGGTGATTACCGTGGCCTCCGGGTCGCTGTTGGCCGGTGTGACGACCGCCTTCTGCGGGCCGATCGCGTTTGTCGGGCTCGTGGTACCGCATGTGTCGCGGATCGCGTTGGGCACCTCCGATCACCGCGTCGTACTTCCCGGAGTGGTGCTGATGGGTGCGGCCGTGGCGCTGGGCTGCGCGGTCGTCACCCAACTTCCGGGAACCGCCGCGGCGCTGCCGGTTAACGCGATTACCGCGCTGATCGGGGCACCAATCGTCGTGGCTGTGCTGATGGGCAGCCGCCGCGGCTGGGGAATGCAGCGATGAGCGCCAGGACGGCGGTCGAGTTGCGTGACCTGGCTATCGGCTACCGCCGCCGCCGGCGCGGCACCACCAGCATCGCCGCGGGCCTACACGCGCTCGCGCACCGCGGCGAGCTCACCGCGCTGCTAGGCCCGAACGGCTGCGGCAAGTCCACGCTGATCCGCACCCTCTGCGCGCTGCAACCCGCGTTGGGCGGCCACATCGTCGTTGACGGAACGGATCTGGCCCGGCTCGCGCCCGGCGAACTGGCCCGACGAGTGGCGGTCGTGCTCACCGACCGGATCGACCCCGGCCTGCTCTCAGCGCGAGAACTTGTTGGCCTGGGACGCATCCCGCACCTGGGCTATCGCGCCCGGCTGACGTCGGCCGACCACGCCGTCGTCGACTGGGCGCTGAGTGCGGTGGAAGCCCAACACTTGGCCGCGCGGCCCGCCGCGGAACTCTCCGACGGGGAACTTCAGCGGGTGCTCACCGCCCGCGCTCTCGCGCAGCAGCCCTGTTTGCTGGTGCTCGACGAGCCGACGGCCTTCCTGGACGTGTCATCCCGCGCCGGCTTGGTCGAGATGTTGCGCACCCTGGCCCGCGAACATGACCTTGCGATCGTCATGTCAACGCACGAGCTCGAACTCGCGCTGCGCGTCGCTGACCGGGTGTGGTTGTTCGATGCCGACGGCGGGCTGCGCGACGCGATACCCGAAGAACTCATGCTCGCTGGACACGTCGGTGCTCTGTTCGACCGCGACACACTGCGGTTCGATCCCGCCGTCGGAGCGTTCGTGTTCCGAGGCCCAACCGGGAGAAGCGCACGCGTCGAGGCAGCTGATCCGCTACGCGCAGCGCTACAGCGCGTGCTCAGCAGAGAAGGCTGGAGCATCCGCGAACCTGCCGAGATCATGCTCACCGCAACAGATTCCGATACGATCACACTGCACACCGACGCCCACAGTGCGACACCGGCCACACTGAGCACCCTGCCAGCGCTGCTGCGCAGCCTGCCAGACAGCAATCGCAATTGCATACCGACGGCGGAGGCCGCCGCGGTGCTGCACGAATTATCAGACGTGGGACCATCTTTCGCTATCGGGACCGGGACGATCGCGCAGGACGGCTGGTGGCCCGTGCAACAGCTCTACACCGACACGACGCTGCTGGACGGCATCATCACCAGCGTACAGGCCCGCAGCGACGCCCCAGACCGTCGAGTTGCGGTCTCAACGTTCGTTCTCGGCTTCGCTGCGCGGCTCTGGTCGATCGGGGTCGGAGCCCTGGCCGGGTACCAACTCGTCCCGGACTTGGCTGCCGACCAGCTGATGTTTCGGGAAGATGGCGGGCAGATCCTGCTGCACATCGAGCACCCGGTCGCCTGGCGTGGCGATGACCTGGAGTCCATGCTGGCCAATGTGGTCCTCGAGTCGCATATCACGCCGCTCACCGCGGCGGTGCGCCAGCTGGCGCCGATCTCGGAAAAACTGTTGCGCGGCAATGCGGCGTCCGCGCTGCTCGGCGCCGCCCGAATGTTCGACCGCCGGCACGGCGATGTCACGCCCGGCCCCGCATGGCAGCTGGCCGTCCGCTTGGCGCGAGCGTGCGGCTAGCTTCACGTTCGGGCGCGAGCGTGCGGCCAGCTTCACGTTCGCCGGCACGCAGAGAACAACTGGGAGGTGTCGTGGCAGCAGACTCGGTGTTCGACTTCGTCGATGTGGTTGTTGAGCGGGATCAGGTGCGCGCGTTGGACGGGTTCACTGCCGCCGTTCCCGGGCAGGGCGTGACGGCGGTGTTCGGACCGTCGGGATCAGGCAAGTCGACCCTACTACGGTTGTGCAATCGACTAGAGGTGCCGACTAGCGGTCGAGTGTCGTTCTGCAGCAAAGACATCGGCGACGTCGACCCACTGTGGCTGCGACGCCGGGTGGGTATCTGCTTCCAGCGCCCCACACCATTTCCTGGCACCGTGGCCGACAACCTTCGAGTCGCCGATCCCGCTGCGTCCGACTCGCGGATGCGCGAAACGCTGGCGCGGGTGGGTCTCATCGGATCAGGGTCCGGATCATGGTTGGACCGCGATGCCAGCGCGCTGTCGGGCGGCGAGGCGCAACGCATGTGCTTGGCCCGCACCCTGATGGCGCAACCGCAAGTGCTGCTGCTCGATGAACCCACCTCCGCCGTTGACGCCGAGGCGGCCGAGGTGATCGAGCGCGCGGTGCGCGAACTGGCCGAGGTCGACAAGATTCCGGCTCTCTGGGTCACCCACGACCCGGCACAGGTGGAGCGGGCCGCCGACCGCGTCTTGCGGATCGAGCGGGGCCGCTGCCTCGGACTTGGTCCAGTGACTCGTGAGCACGGCGACGGGCAGGTGACGCAGTGAGCGGCGAGGTCGGGTGGCTTGGGCTGGCGACATCGCTGGCGTTGGTGGCGTTTGCCGCGGCAGTCTCCCGGTGGCAGCGGTTGGGGATGGAGCGGCAGGTGGTGTGGGCGGCAGCGCGCGCGCTGGCGCAGTTGCTGCTCGTCGGGGGCGCCTTGACATTGTTGTTTGCGCCTGGCCGCTCGCTGTGGTGGTCGTGGGCGTGGACTGCCGCCATGGTCGGTTATGCCGGAGATGTCGCCCGTCGACGCGCACCGGAAGTTCCTCGGCTGGCGCCGTTGGCCATCGTCGCGCTCGCCGCGGCGGCGGTAGTCACGCTGGGCGTGCTGTTCGGGCTCCGCGTGTTCCCACTGCAGGCCCGAACCTTGGTGCCGATCGCCGGGATGATGATTGGCAATTCGATGACCGCCATCGTGCTGGTGGCTCGGCGTCTGCTCGACGAACTGCGCGACAAACGTGACGAGGTCGAAGCCCGGCTCGCCCTCGGCCAACCGTCCCGCCTGGCCGCTACCCCCTACCTGCGCGTCGCCTTGCGGTCGGCGATTTCCCCGCAGATCGAAACCACCAAAGCCACCGGACTGGTGTTCCTCCCCGGTGCCATGACCGGACTCATCCTCGCCGGTGTACCCCCGGTGCAGGCTGTGCTGGTCCAGGCGGTGGTGATGTTCCTCATCCTTGGCTCGGTCACGGCGACCACCGTCGTGGTCGCTCTGGGCCTGGTCCGCCTGGTGTTTACCCGTGACCACCGACTGCGGCCGCTCGGTCAACGGCTCGACGCCTCCGCTGCCGGCGGCCGGGCGCACCGAACCAAGCCATGACCCTGCTTGCACCTGCCGCCCGGCAGTTACTAGGATATGCAAGTATCACGTCGTTACTTCCGCACACTTGAGGGCACTCATGACCACACTGATTCCGCATTTCATCGATGGACAGCGCACCGCCGGCCAGTCCACCCGCACCGGTGACGTCTTCAACCCCAGCACCGGCCAGGTCCAAGCCAAGGTAGCGATGGCCGGCAAGGCCGACGTCGACGCCGCGGTGACATCGGCCGCCCAGGCCCAAAAGTGCTGGGCCGCGTGGAATCCACAGCGGCGCGCTCGGGTGCTGATGCGATTCGTTGAACTGGTCAACGACAATGGCGACGAGCTGGCCGAGTTACTGTCCCTCGAGCACGGCAAGACACTGGCCGATGCCCGTGGCGACATCCAGCGCGGTATCGAAGTGATCGAGTTCTGCATCGGGATCCCGCACCTGCTTAAGGGAGAGTTCAGCGATAACGCTGGTCCGGGTATCGACGTCTATTCGCTGCGCCAGCCCCTGGGCGTGGTCGCGGGTATCACCCCGTTCAACTTCCCGGCGATGATCCCGTTGTGGAAGGCCGGTCCCGCCCTGGCGTGCGGAAATGCGTTCATTCTCAAGCCAAGCGAGCGCGACCCGTCGGTCCCGCTGCGATTGGCCGAGCTGTTCATCGAGGCGGGCCTGCCCCCCGGTGTGTTTCAGGTCGTGCACGGCGACAAGGAAGCCGTCGACGCCATCCTGAACCACCCCGACATCAAGGCGGTCGGTTTCGTCGGCAGCTCCGATATCGCCCAGTACATCTACGCGGGCGCCGCGGCGACCGGTAAGCGGTCGCAGTGCTTCGGCGGCGCCAAGAACCACATGATCGTGATGCCGGACGCGGACCTGGATCAGGCCGTCGATGCGCTAATCGGTGCCGGATACGGCAGCGCCGGCGAACGTTGTATGGCGATCAGCGTCGCGGTGCCAGTCGGCGAGCAGACAGCGGAACGGTTGCGCGCCAGGCTTATTGAGCGAATCAACAATTTGCGGGTGGGGCACAGCCTGGACCCGAAAGCCGACTACGGTCCGTTGGTCACCGAGGCCGCGTTGACCCGAGTGCGTGACTACATCGATCAGGGTGTGGCCGCCGGCGCCGAAATTGTCGTCGACGGCCGTCAACGCTCCAGCGACGACCTGACCTTTGGCGAATCGAAGCTAGACGGCGGCTTTTTCATCGGGCCGACACTGTTCGACCATGTCACCCCAGACATGTCGATCTACACCGACGAGATCTTCGGGCCCGTGCTGTGCATGGTGCGAGCCCACGATTACGAAGAAGCATTGCGGCTGCCCTCGGAGCACGAATACGGCAACGGCGTGGCGGTCTTCACCCGCGACGGCGACACCGCCCGTGATTTCGTGTCCCGGGTGCAGGTGGGCATGGTCGGTGTCAACGTGCCGATCCCGGTCCCGGTGGCCTATCACAGCTTCGGCGGCTGGAAGCGTTCTGGCTTCGGCGACCTCAACCAGCACGGGCAGGCGTCGATCCAGTTCTACACCAAGGTCAAGACCGTCACATCGCGGTGGCCCTCGGGCATCAAGGACGGCGCCGAATTCGCAATCCCAACAATGGATTAAGGCCGGCAGCCGCATGCAGTTCCTTTCCCTGAACGATGACGAGCGGGTGATCACCGAGACGGCAGCCGCGTTCGCCGCCAAGCGCCTAGCCCCACACGCCCTGGAATGGGATGCCACCAAGCATTTTCCGGTGGATGTGTTACGTGAAGCCGCCCAGCTCGGCATGGCGGCGATCTACTGTCGCGACGATGTCGGCGGCAGCGGGCTACGTCGACTCGACGGGGTACGCATTTTCGAGCAGTTGGCTACCGCGGACCCGACGACCGCGGCGTTCCTATCCATCCACAATATGTGCGCGTGGATGATCGACAGGTTCGGCACCGCTGAACAACGCAAAATTTGGATTCCGCGGTTGGCGTCGATGGATGTCATGGCCAGCTACTGTCTGACCGAGCCCGGCGCCGGCTCCGATGCCAGCGCTTTGAGCACTCGCGCCGTTAAACACGGTGGCGACTATGTCCTCGACGGCGTCAAACAATTCATCTCCGGCGCCGGAACGTCCGATGTGTACCTGGTGATGGCTCGCACCGGAGGTCCAGAAAGACCTGGCCCGCGTGGAATATCGGCGTTCGTCATCGAAAAGGGTACTCCGGGGCTGAGTTTCGGTGCCGCCGAAGAGAAGATGGGTTGGCATGCGCAACCTACCGCGCAAGTGGTGCTAGACGGGGTGCGGATACCCGCCGACGCGATGTTGGGCGGCGTCGACGGCGAGGGCTCCGGCTTCGGAATTGCGATGAACGGCCTCAACGGCGGCCGGCTCAATATCGCGGCCTGCTCACTGGGCGGCGCACAATCGGCCTTCGACAAAGCGGGAACATATGTGCGCGATCGGCAGGCCTTCGGCGCTACGCTGCTCGACGAGCCCACGATCCGTTTCACCCTGGCCGACATGGCTACTGGGCTCGAAACGTCGCGAATGTTGTTATGGCGGGCCGCGACTGCACTAGACAATGACGACGCCGACAAGGTCGAGCTGTGCGCGATGGCCAAACGCTACGTCACCGATACTTGCTTCGATGTCGCGGACAAGGCCTTGCAGCTGCACGGCGGCTACGGCTACCTGCGCGAGTATGGGTGCGAGAAGATCGTCCGCGATCTGCGGGTGCATCGAATTCTGGAAGGGACCAACGAGATCATGCGAGTGGTCATCGGTCGCGCCGAGGCCGCACGATTCCGGGCCACCACGTAGAAAGGCAGCAATGACAGAGCTTTTCACGATCGCATTCTTAGGGCTGGGCAACATGGGCGCGCCAATGTCGGCTAATCTGGTCGCCGCCGGCCATACCGTGCGCGGGTATGACCCGGCACCCACAGCGGCGACGGCGGCGGCCTCGACTGGCGTTTCACTGTTCGACAGCGCTGCCGACGCGGTAGCTGAGGCCGACGTGGTCATCACCATGCTGCCCAACGGTGACGTGGTCAAACGCTGCTACGCCGAGGTGCTGCCCGCCGCGCGGCAGGGTGCACTGCTAATCGACAGCTCGACGATCTCGGTCAGCGACGCCCGCGAGGTGCACGCGCTGGCCGGCTCGCACGGCTTGCCTCAACTTGACGCACCAGTTTCCGGCGGGGTGAAGGGTGCGGTGGCCGGCACGCTGGCCTTCATGGTGGGCGGTGCCGAGTCCGCCGTGCAGCGAGCCCGTCCGGTGCTAGAACCGATGGCGGGCAAGGTCATTCACTGCGGCGCCGCCGGCGCGGGGCAAGCCGCCAAGGTGTGCAACAACATGGTGCTGGCGGTGCAGCAGATCGCGATTTCAGAAGCGTTCGTGCTGGCCGATAAGCTTGGGCTGTCGGCTCAGTCGTTGTTCGACGTCATCACCGGCGCGACCGGCAATTGCTGGGCGGTGCACACCAATTGCCCGGTGCCGGGCCCAGTGCCGACATCGCCGGCCAACAACAACTTCAAGCCGGGCTTCGCGACCGCGCTGATGAACAAGGACCTGGGCCTGGCGATGGATGCGGTGGCCACCACTGGTTCGGCGGCCCCGTTGGCCAGCCATGCGGCCGAGATCTATGCCAAGTTCGCCGCCGAACACGGCGCCTTAGACTTCAGCGCGGTGATCGAGATGCTGCGCGGTCGCTAAACAGCCGCCGGTCACCGCAGCGCAGCCGAGTCGGTGTGCCACAGTGTGTCACACCGTGGTACGTTGGGTCTGTGGCCGATCACTTCACCTTGCGACTAGCTCCCGGGCTGCGGCAGCGACTCAGCGACGGAGCACGGCGCGCTCACATGCCCGAACGCACCCTTGCGCAGCGCTACGTCGAGGAAGGCCTGCGCCACGATGCGCATCCATTGATCCAGTTTCTCGATGGGCCGAGTGGACGCCGGGCGAGCCTGGTCGGTCGCGGGCTGAATGTCTGGGAGGTTGTCGCCACCGTCCGCGACAACGAGGGGTCGATTAACGAGGCGGCCGAGTACCTGCAGATACCAATCGGGCTGGTGGAGGCGGCAGTAGCCTACTACGGCGAGTACCGCGACGAGGTCGACGCCGAGATCGAGCTCAATGAGGCCGAGTATGAACGTGGCCGTGCGGCAGCCATTGCTGGCGAACAGGCTCTGCGCGGTTGAAGGCACTACTCGACGAGCAGCTATCCCCACAGATCGCTGTGTTGCTACGCAACGCCGGTTATGACGTGCTCGCCGTCGCTGATCGCGACGACCTGCTGGGATGCAGCGACAGGATCGTTTTCGAGATCGCGAGCAGCGAAGGTCGCGCATTGGTAACAAACAACGTCAAGGACTTCCGCCCACTTGCGGCCGAGTGGCTCGCACAGGGCCGAATGCACCCGGGTCTGATCTTGCTGCCCTCGGCGCGCACACGTACCCGCGCCGCTATCCCTGCCCTCGCTGCCGCCGTCGAAGCCATACTGCGCGCCCACCCAGACGGAATCGCCGGGGGCGAACGGTGGGTCGGGCCACTGCCGCAAGACAAGACCTGATCACTCCCGATTTCCTACTGCCGCGAAAGTGCAACTGCCGACCTGTTTCTCGAGACAACGTCGCCAGTTGCACTTTCGCGGTACAACTTACTCAGAAATCTCCGGCGTTGCGGCGCAACGTTTCGATGGACGACACCAGTGCCTGCGATTCAGCCGCTGCCATCCCGATGTCGGCGAATACCTGATCGTTGAGTGTGACGGTAGCGTCTTCGACCGTGGCGCGGCCAAGGTCGGTGATCGCCACCAACGTGGTCCGCCCGTCGGTGGGGTGCGGCACCCGTTGCACCAGCCCATCGGCTTCCAGCCGGCGAATCGCGTGGGTGACGCTGGTGACATGAACCTGCAGCCGATCGGACGCCTTAGTGATTGGCAACGCTCCGGTGCGGCTAAACGCCAGTAGCCGCAACAACTCGAAGCGGGAAAAACTCAGGTCGTAGGGACGCAGCGCCGTCTCGACCCGGGCCAGCAGGATCTGATGGGCGCGCATCACCGAAGTCACCGCGACCATGCCCAACGCCACGTCGCCCCATCCGGCACCCTCCCAATTGGCCCGTGCCGCGGCGATCGGGTCGCGTTTCTGCCGGTGCGCGCCCGTTTCCTTGTCCGGTGTTGCGGCGGCCACGCCTTTTCTTACCGCACCTGCGACCGAAGCGCACACCCGGCTTCCCCCGCCCCCTCGCGGGGGAAGCCGGACAGTGCTTTCCAGCTCGCGGTCATGCCACGGACTTTCCTACCGCGGACAGCACCGCAAGGGTCGACGCCCGATTGCCTACGGTGATTCGCGCGCCCCCGTCCGGGTAGCACCGGACCTGGAGCCCGCTGTCGGCAAATACATCACGCCATAGCCGACCCCGCCGGCCCTGCGAAGGCAGATACATGAAGTTCGCCTGAGCGTCGGTGGTGAATATCCCCATTGCGCTCAGACGCATACGGAGATAGCGACGTTCAGCAGTGATGAGCCGGATCCTTTGCAGTAGTTCGTCTTCGGCATCGTAGGAGGCCGCGACCGCAAGCAAACTGGTGATCGCGATGCCGAATGGCAACTGCTGAGCCCACAACGTTCGGGCCAGTTCATCCGACGCCAGTCCGTAGCCGATCCGCAGTCCCGCCAGCCCATACGCCTTGGAGAAGGTCCGTACTACCACCACGTTGGGGAAACGTGCAGTCAGCGCCGCCACGTCGACCCGGTGCTCAGGTGAGGCGAATTCGATGTAGGCCTCGTCGAGCAGCACGACGGTATCTCGCGGCACCCGACGCAGGAATGTCAAGAGCGCGCCCGTCGGCTCCAGCGTGCCGGTCGGGTTGTGCGGCCGACACACCACCACCACCCGGGCGTTCGCGGCGGCATCGGCCAACCCGTCGAGGTCGTTATGGCCGTGCTTGTCGAGAGGGACGGTCACCAGGGTCAGCCGCGCCATCTGCGCGATGATCGGATAACCGTCGAAGGTCGGGGTCGCGGTGACTATCTCGTCTCCCGCGGTGGTCAACGCCTGCAACGCCTGCAGCACCACGCCCGTCGCACCGGCGCCGAGCACCACCTGATCCGCGGGCACGCCGATCCGGCCGGCAATCAAGCGGCGCAGCCGTTCGGGCAGAAACTCCGGGTACCGGTTGGCCGCGTCGATCGAGCGAATTAATGCTGATCGCACCGCGGGCAGTGGTGGAAACGGATTCTCGTTGAGCGACAAGGCAAACGGATTAACGGCGTTCGGTAACTCCGTATCAACCTCGGCGGTGACGGGGCTCACTGGGCTGATGCTGGGGTGCATCAGCCCCGCCCACCCCAGCGCACCGCCGCCGCGCCGGCGAAGTCGCCGGCGTGCGCGAAGGCTGCCATCATGACCACCTCGCCGGTCTTGACTTGACCGTCAGATATCGCGCGCTCGAGGTTGATCGGGATACCGGCGCCGAACAGGTTGCCGCACTCATCAAATGTGTCCCGGTGGCGTTCCTTGGGCACCTCGAGCGCGTCCCGCCAATTGCGCAGAAAAACCCGGTTGGGTTGGTTGGTGACCAGCAGATCGATGTCTTTGGAAGCCAAGCCGATTCGATCACATACCGCCAGCGCCACTTCGGGGACCTGCCGGTTGCCGCGAGCCAGCACTTTAGTGATCTTGCTTTCGGTGAAACCGATGCAAAGCTCACCGGTCCCGGGCTGCCACCACTTGCGGGGCGGGTCGGGAGAAAGCGTCATTTCACCGTGGTATTCCCCGTAGGTGCGGCACTCGATACCCAGAATGGGTGACTGGTCGCTCACCGTGACCAGGCCCACCGCGGCACCGTCACCGGGCACCGACGCCTGTGCCTTCCGGCGGATCCCCTGCTGATCGAACACCTGTCCGGCCGCATTTTGCGCGATGGCGATCACCGCGGTGCGCCCCGCACCTGAGGTCAACAGTTGGCGAGCCACATTGAGCGCCAACACAAACACGGCGCACCCGCCATTGTGCAGGTCAAGCACCCAGGTGGGCCGCATACCCAAACGGTGGGCGACACCCCCGCCTGCGCCGTAGAACGGCAGGTCGGGAGCCTGGGTGTGGGTGATCAACACATCGGCGCCCTCGATGACGTCGCCGCCGTGCCGTTCGATCAAACCCTGGGCTGCACGCTCGATCATGTCAATCGCCGTCTCGTCCGGCGCGACATGGTGGCGGAACGCCGGCGAACGGAACATGACGTTGTCACGCAGGTCGTCGGACTCGGCGAATTGCGCGTAGTAGTCTGCGCCGATCGGCTCGCCGGGCAAATAGGTGGAAACGTCGGTCAGACTGACGCTGGGTTGGCTCAGCATGTCCTCCCCCCTTTATCTCATCCAGGCAGGGGTCACCGGCAGGCCATTGTGGTGGCGGTACTCGGCAATTGCTTTGAGGTTTTTCATTTCCAGCAGGTGCCCCGCGCTAAACATGTCCCAGAAATCGCCGACCCAGACGGTGCGTTCGGGCGGAGCTGCCTCCGGGTACGGGTTGTGGTCGTAGAACGGGTGATGGCAATTGGTCCACAGCACAACCGAACCGGGCTTGTCGAGGACCACTTCGGCGTCGATGACGCGCATCAAGTAGATCATCCACAGGTGTTTGCCTTGATCCCACGCACAGTGGTAGTCGACGGTACGGGCCTGCGAGTTGACGACGGTGCGGGTGTAGATCTTGGTCTCCGAACCGAGCCTGTCGTGAGCCAGCCACAAGCCCGGTTCGTCGGTGGGGGCGAAACCACGCAGACTGTAGGTCCACTCCTCGAGACTGCGGGTGTCTGCCATGTACTCAAACAACTCGTCGGGCGGACAGTCGATGTAGTCGTTGACGGTGCAGTACTCGCCGAATACCTGATCGTGCGGGTAGACCGACCGCATCATCTCCATGATGATCGGAGTGGCCTTCTCCCGGGGGTGTGTCTCGATGCGGGTGACCCCATTGATTGGCGTGGGAATATCGTCAAGCGCTGGCAGCGACATGGGCTCTGTTCTCCTTCGCGGCTGGATTCTTTACTGCAGTAGTGTTTTTCACCGACTTCCCGGTGAGAAATGGAGCGAACGGTGGGATTTCGTCGGCAGCGCACTCCACACTGACCACCGCAGGGCCGTCCACATCAAGCGCCGAACGCACCGCAGCGGCAAACCCGTCCAGGTCGCTGACGTCAACGGATGTCAGCCCCGGGAACATTGCTGCCAGGCCGGCGCCCAACCGGCTGGAATGGAATCGGTTGTAGCTGTACAGATCTTCATAGAACAGCTGCTCACGAGTCACGCACATGGCGTGAGCGTTGTTGTTGAACAACACAAACGTCACCGGAAGCCGGTAATGCACCGCGGTGTGCACCTCCATGCCGTGCATGAAAAACGCACCGTCCCCGGCAATCACCACGGTGCGTCCGCTGGGTCGTCCGCTGTTGGCACGTCCGAATGCCATCCCGATCCCGGCGCCGAAACTGTAGCCCATGCCGCCCATACCGAGTGCGACCGCAAATCTGCCGCCGCGTCGCACCGGCAGGTAGTGGACCGCCGACGCGCCAGTGTTGCCGGCGTCGACCACAATGTCCGCTCCGTCGGGCAGGGCACCGTCCAGCACCGCCATGGCGTCGCGGTACCGCACACCTGACGCGAAGCAAGGCGGGGGCGTCAGTTCGGTGCGCCGCACCGCATCGGGCACCCGCAAGCCCGTCGGGCGTCCGTGTCCGGCCAGCGCCTGGGTGAGTATGCGTAGCGAGCCACGCAGATCGTCGGTATGGACGTGGGTGCACGGAACATAGGGCGGCGCCGATCCAAGCGAGACCGTCTGCATCGCAGCCAGCACGTCGTCGAGGCCGGCACGCGCGGTCACCGATAGTCGGGTGCCCACGACCAGGCATACGGCGCTGGCGGCCACAACTTGGGCCACCCCCGGGTGGCCCATCACACCGGTTACCCCGAGCGCGGACGACGACCCCAGCCCCGGTGTTCCCGCGACGTCCTTGGCATCGGGGACGGTGGCCACCCGGGCACGCAGCACCGCGCGCAGCGCTTCGAGCTCGGCTCGAGCGTCGTCGCGGGCCACCTGCTCGCCCACGATGATGGTGACCGGACCGTTCGCTTGGCGCAGCACCTGGGCGATCAGAGACGGGTTTCCGATGGGCCGATGGTGCACAGCGAACCCATTATGGGAACCATTGCGGCTGCCGTCGATTTGCAGGCTTGCCTGCTGAATATCCTTGGGCAGCAATAACACCGCCGGTCCGCCGGTACGCGCAGCGGCGAGGGCTCTAGGCAGCGCGGCAACGATACCGGCCGGTGTGAGCACCCGCTCGCAGCGCACCGAGACCGCCGAAAACACCGCCTCAGCGTTCAGCGATCCATTACAGCCACTCATGTCCTGGAAGCTGCCCCGGCCGTCCAGCGCTGTGGGAGCTTGGCCGACCAAGGCCAACACAGGAACCCGGCTTGCCAGTGACTCCCCCAGGCCCGCAACAAGGTTCAGCGCGCCACCACCCGAAGTCGCTACCACCACCCCCAGCCCGGCCCCGCTGCGGCTGTACCCGTCGGCCATCGTGGCGGCGGAGAATTCATGCTTAGCCAGCACCGGGGTGATTCCGGGGTGGAAATGCGCCGCGTCATACAAATCCTCAATATTGGCGCCGTCCACACCGAAAATGTGGCTAACGCCGATGGCCGCGAGGTGCTCGACAATGTGGTCAACCACCCGGTGCTTCCGAGGCATGCCTGTAACACGACAGGCGAGTGACTTCAGTTCACTCACCCCGGGGAGGATTAGAGCGAACGCTGCAGCAAAACCTGGCCGCTATCAGCAGCAACCACTTGGACGGCGGCGATCTGCTCGAGCGGCGTCGAGATGCTGCCGGCGGGCGTCGCGGTGTGACCAGGTTCGGCCACCCAGGTCGCCAGCCTGGTTTGGCTGCCGTCGCGGCCCACCACCACCATCGCCAGCGTGTCGTGGTGCGCATCTGGCGGAGCCAGGCAGACGCATCGCAGATTGATGAACGTCCCCCAGTGCTGGCTGCTCAGCGACACCGTGGAGGTCAGCAGACTCGTCCCAACCTGTGCCATCGGTTCCGCGGACGCCGTCACCTGCTGCGGTGCTGTCGCGAAATGCCCTTGAACACCGACGAACACGCCGATCCCGAGCACAACGGCCGCAGCGGCTGAGGCCACCCAGGTGGTGAGGCGGGTACGGCGGCGGCGCCAACGCACCGTAGCCAACAACGAGGGCAATAACTTCGGCGACATCTCGAGTGTCGCCAACGCAGTGCCAGATGTGCTGCCCGACTCACTGATCGCGGCCACCTCTTCGTGGTTGAACTGCGAAAGTAGTGCCGGCATGCCACTGAGCTCGGCGACCGCCTGCCGGCATGCGGGGCAGTTGGCCAGGTGTGCCTCGAATTCGCGGCGGTCGGTCGCAGACAGCGACCCCAACACATAGGCGGCATCCCACATCGCGTAGTGGTGGCTGTCACCCATCGGCAAATCAGGTCGCTCGGTGTTGCCTGGCGGACCGATGCCACGTAGCGGCGTCCTCATGTCATCCATCTCCTGTCACCCTTAAGTATTCGGAGCTGATGACCACCGGGATGGGGCCTGAATGCTCCCCGATAAACTCCCGTGTCATCGGGTAACTCCAAGTTCCTGCAGAGTGAGCCGCAATGCCCGCACAGCATAGTGTAATCGCGACTTCACTGTTCCTTCGGCAATCCCGAGGTCGGTAGCTATCTGCGCGGTGGTCCAGCCGCGGTAGTAGGACCGCTCGATGACGGCCCGGTGCTCGGCGGACAATTGGGCCAGCGCGTCGCCGATCAGCAGCCGGTCCAGCGCCGCATCCACCTCGTCCGGTGAGGACTGTTCAGGCACGCCGGGTTCGTCGATCGAACCGACAACGTTGCGGAACCGTGCACTGCGTCGGTCGTCGATGATCATGTGGCGAGCAACGGTGAATATCCACGCCCGCGCCGAGCGCTCGGTGTCGCCGATCACTTCGGGATGCTGCCAGGCCCGCAGCAGCGTCTCTTGGACCACGTCTTCGGCTTGGCTCGCATCGCCCGTTAACCGCAGCGCATAGCGCCATAACACGGCGGCATGCTCGTCATAGAGCGCCTTCATCAGGGCGGCTTCTGCAGCCGCGGTGTCGGCCACGCGAGTCACTCGATCACCTCCGCCTACTGACACGAGTCGAGTAGATGTTTAGTTCACGGCACTCAGGGGAAGATTCACCAGAGTACGTGTGCGGAAGAGCGTCAGGTCAGCGTCAGAATGCGGGGCCCGTCCTCAGTGACGGCCACAGTGTGCTCCCAATGCGCCGCACGCGAACCGTCGGCGGTTCTCACCGTCCACTCGTCGTCGAGCACAACCGTCTTGCCGGTGCCAAGCGTCAACATCGGTTCGATGGCCAATACCGAGCCGGGCGCCAACAGTGGGCCGCGCCCAGGAGCGCCTTCGTTGGGCAGGAACGGATCCATGTGCATGTGCCGGCCGATGCCATGCCCCCCGTAGCCTTGCACAATCCCAAACGCGAGTCGGTACCGGATTTGGGCCGCGCGGGTACTCATTTCGATAGCATGCGCCACGTCGGTCAAACGATTGCCGACAATCATCGCCGCGATGCCGGCTTCCAGCGATTCTCTGGTCGCCTGCGACAGGGCTTCATCGGCGGAAGTCAGGGTGCCTACCCCGAAGGTGATCGCCGCATCACCATGCCAACCTTCCAGCACCGCTCCGCAGTCGATCGATACTAGGTCACCGGGTGCGAGAATCTCAGCGGCAGAGGGGATTCCATGAACCACCCGGTCATTGACCGATGCGCAGATGGTAGCGGGGTAGCCGTGGTAACCAAGGAATGACGGTGTAGCGCCGGCTTCGCGGATCACCGACTCGGCGATTTTGTCGAGGCTCAAACTCGATACCCCGGGGCCTGCGGCGGCCTGGACCGCGTGCAGTGCGGCCGCGACCACTGCACCGGCCGCGGCCATTGCGTCAAGTTCGCCGGCACTGCGCTGCGGCACGACTCGGCGACTGCGCAGCCGGGTCAACGGCCCCACGGTTACTTTCCCAAAGCGCGCAGCGCGCGGGCGAACACTTCATCCATGGTGCCGATGGCGTCGACAGTCTTCAATTCGCTGCTGTAGTACTCCAGCAGCGGCGCGGTCTCGTCACGGTAGACGTTCATCCGATTGATGATGATGTCGTCGGTGTCATCGGCGCGGCCCCGTCCTTTGAGCCGCTCCAACAACACCTCCTGCGACACGCGAAACTCCAGCACGGCATCGATGTCGGTGCCCCGGCGTTCCAGCATTTCATGCAGCGCCTTGGCTTGTTCGAGCGAGCGCGGATACCCGTCCAAGATAAAGCCGTCGACCACGTCCGATTTGTTGAGACGGTCGTCCACCAGCTGATTGGTTAGGTCGGAGGGCACCAAGTCGCCGGCGTCCAGGTAGCGCTTGGCCTCGCACCCGAGTTTGGTGCCGTCCTCGATGTTGCGCCGGAACAATTCGCCGGTGGAGATCTGCGGGATCCCCAGCTTCTCGGCGAGCCGTTGGGCTTGCGTGCCCTTGCCTGCCCCCGGCGGTCCCAGCAAAACAACTCTCACTTCAGGAACCCTTCATAGTTGCGCTGCATCAACTGACTCTCGATCTGCTTGACCGTATCCAATCCGACGCCAATCATGATCAGCACCGCCGTTCCCCCGAACGGCAAATTCTGGACCGCGCCACCATTGCCGATCTGCAGGAATAGGTTGGGCAGCACCGCGATCGCGCCAAGATAGATCGAGCCCGGCAGCGTAATTCGGCTTAGCACATAACGCAAATAGTCGGCCGTCGGCCGTCCCGGTCGAATGCCAGGAATGAAGCCGCCGAACTTCTTCATCTCGTCGGCACGTTCGTCGGGATTGAATGTCACCGATACATAGAAATAGGTGAAGAAGATGATGAGCCCGAAATAGATGCTGATATAAACCGGGTCGCTGGGATCAGACAGGTAGGTGCCGACGAACTTGTCCCACCAGCTGTTGCCCACACCACCGCTGCCGCTGCGGACCAGTTGGGTGATCAGATGCGGAATGTAGATCAACGACGACGCGAAAATGACCGGAATAACGCCGGCCTGGTTGACCTTGAGCGGCAGGTATGTTGAGGTCCCGCCGTACATCCGCCGACCCACCATGCGCTTGGCGTATTGCACCGGGATCCGGCGCTGGCCCTGCTCAACGAAGACCACACCGACGATGATGATCAGCGCGGCCAGGCAGACCGCGGCGAAGATGACCCCGCCCCGGCTATCGAGGATCTGTTTGCCCTCGGCGGGAATGCGGGCAGCGATACCGACGAAGATCAACAGCGACATGCCATTGCCGATGCCACGTTCGGTGATCAGCTCCCCCATCCACATCACCAGCGCCGCCCCGCCCGTCATCACCAGCACGATGACGACCAGGCTGAAGATGCTCTGGTCGGAGATGATGTCCTCCTGGCAACCCTGCAGCAGCCCGCCGTTGGCCGCCAGCGCCACGATACTGGTGGCTTGCAGGACGGCCAACGCGATTGCCAGGTAACGGGTGTACTGCGTCATTTTCGCTTGGCCTGCTTGACCCTCTTTGCGCAGTTCTTCAAAGCGCGGGATCACCACGGTCAGCAGCTGCACGATGATGCTGGCGGTGATGTAGGGCATCACCCCCACCGCGAACACCGTGAGTTTCAGCAGCGCGCCGCCGGAGAACAGGTTGATCAGCGAGTAAATCTGCCCGGCTTCGCCACCGGTGGCCTCTTTGATGCACTGCTGCACGTGCCGGTAGTTGACGCCCGGAGATGGCAGCGCTGCACCGACGCGATAGAGCACGACGATGCCCAGCGTGAAAAGGATCTTCCGCCTTAGATCGACTGTCCGCAGCGACGAGATGAAAGCCGAGAGCACTCTTCCTCCTGCGCAGCCGAACTCTTTTCGCGGCATGCCAACCGGCTGGTCCGGCTGGCATCGATTTCCGGGGGTTATCCTGCGTCTCGCGCCCCATACCCGCAGGCAGGACATACGGCGTCGCCGGTCAAACCGTGTACGAGACTAACAGCTGGTTTGCATAAGCCCCGTTGCGGGCCGCCAAACGGTCCGCGTTCACTTCGCAGCACCCTGCCAGACAACAGGCGTAAAGTCTCGGTGGGTCATTACATTGGCTAAGTATGAAGCTGCCACACATCGTATGAACGACGAAGGGCAACAGATGACGGGGATGGGCAGCGCCCGGTTTGAGGGAGACTCCTGGGACCTGGCGCCCAGCACGGACGCCACCGATCGACGGCGACGACGCTCCGTTCGGTGACGTGAACTACATCTGCGCTGAGCTGAAATAGGAACACCATGACACGCACTGAGCAGGACAGTTGGGATCTGGCCTCGAGCGTCGGCGCTACCGCGACGATGGTCGCGGCCGCCCGCGCGCTGGCTAGCGCGGAGCCCGACCCGATCATTAATGACCCGTTGGCGGCACCATTGGTGCGTGCGGTCGGCCTCAGCTTCTTTACTCGCCTGATTGACGGTGACATCTGCCTACAAGTCGGTTCGGAGGCTGGCGACGAGGCTGACAAATGCAGCGAGCGGGACCTGCGGATGGAAACCGATTCGATCGCGGTGCGCACCCGCTTCTTCGACGAATTCTTCCTCGACGCCGCCCGCGACGGTATCCGCCAGTCGGTGATCCTGGCCGCAGGCCTCGACGCCCGGCCTTACCGACTGCCATGGCCGAAAGGCACTGTGGTCTATGAAGTCGATCAGCCCCAAGTCATCGAGTTCAAAAGTGCCACGCTGTCGGCGCTCGGCGTCGCGCCGGCAGCCTACCGACGAACAGTCAGCGTCGATCTGCGAGATGACTGGCCAACAGCGTTGCGCCGCAGCGGATTTGATGCTTCGAAACCAACATCGTGGAGCGCCGAAGGCTTGCTGATGTACCTGCCACCGGAAGCTCAGGACCGGCTGTTCGACAACATCACCACGCTCAGCGCGCCGGGGAGCAAGCTGGCCACCGAATACCATCCGGAGTCGGGTGCGACGATGTCGCAGCGCGCGCAGGAATTCAACCAGCGGTGGATCAAGCTGGGCTGCGACATCGACCTGTCCGGACTGTTCTTCGACGGCGAGCGCAGCAATGTCGTTGACTACCTGACTGATCGAGGCTGGCAGGTGACCACCAGGCCACGGCGGGATCTGTTCGCCGAGTACGGCCGCGTCTTCCCCGACGACGACGAGATGGCCCAGTTCCGCAATGTTGTCGCGGTTGCCGCAACGCTGGGTTAGCAGCCGGCGTGCGCCCGGCTGCTAGTCAGCCGTAATCCGGCTACGCGGGTCGGCGGCGGGCGCTCGGGCAACCATCGGCACGGCGGGGAAGCAGTACGCCATCTCCGACCGCGACTTGCGCAGCGCAGCGGTGCCGTAACCCTTCTTTCGGTGATCGGGGTGAATCCAGACCCGTACGTCCACCTCGCCGTGGACGAGCTCACCGAACACCATCCCGACCTTCGCGCCTGCATCGACGGCCACAAACCACGCGGCCTCTTCGTCGGCGACGCGGGCCAGCGCCGCCCGGATCTCGTCGTCGATGCTGCCGGCCGGTCCGCCAGACCCATCGCCGGCGGCACCGATTTCCGCGGTGCGGGCAGCGAAGATGTCGCGGTCCTCGTCACCGGAAAAGGGCCGAAGCTCAAGGCTTTCACCCAGGCTTGCCGGGCGCTCCTGCAGCGTGAAGCTCAGCTGCTTGTTCAGATCTTCCAGCTCGGCAAGGATCTTTTTGCGGGAATCTTTGGTGAGCCGATCGAACGACATGCTCATGACCGCTTCGGCGGCCAGGTGAGACGTGTCGAGCAGCTTGACGATGGCCTCGACTGCGGCGGACTTATTTTCGGCCTCCACCACGGCATCGGCTACCTCGTGGCGACGTTCCAAAGCCTTCAACAGCGCGTCAGCTATCTCTCGGCGGGCAGCGGTTTGGTCGTGGTCGGTCATGGCATAAGCCTAGAACGCCACCCCAGGGGTCGCGCTAGGCCTCGGGGTTAGCGCCACGGGACGGCCGGTCGGCCAGCTCGAGGAACCGGCGGTAGCGGTCCGCGACCGCTACCGCCCACGCTGGATGGGGCTCGACGATGCGTTCGGTGCAGGCCCACCGGGCGGCATCGGTGATCGACGATTCCAGACCGGCGGCCATGCGGCCCAGGAACGCAGCCCCCAACGCCGCTCCCTCGGCCACCCCGGACACGTGCACCGGCCGACCGGTCGCGTCGGCGATGGCCTGCATCCAGGGCCGAACCCCGGTACCGCCACCGGCGGCCACGAGGCGCGACACCGACACTCCACTCAGTTCGATGAGCTGGCGGACCACGAAGCCCGACGCCTCGTAGGCGGCGCGGCGCACCGATGCGGCGTCGTGGGTGAGATCTAAGCCGTCGAGCACCGCGCGGCGATCGGGATCATGGAACGGCGTACGTTCGCCGCGCACATACGGCGACCAGACCGGTACCCGGCGCGGATCGACATCCTCAAAATCGCCAGTCGGATCACCCGGTCCGACGAGGCGATCCACCCAGTCGAGGAATAACCCGCCGGCATTGCTGGCTCCGCCGATCCGGCTCTTCCCGGCGGTCGTATGCGGGATCGTCCACAGCCCGGGCACCCGTCGCGGCTCCGGGATGGTCGTCCACACGATCAGCGTGGTGCCGCACAGCACCAGGACGTCGCCGTCGCGGTCGGCGCCGGCCACGATCTGTTCGCATAGGGTGTCGACGCTGCCGCTGGCCAGCACGGCGCTGCTGCCGTGCACCTGGCCGGTAGCCGCTCCAATCGCCTCCACCCGCGGCATCCGGTCGGCGGTCACGCCATAGCCGGCGCATGCCGCCGGGTTCCATCCGGTCCCATCGAAGAGGGGCAGGGCCGTGATGGCCGTAGCGAAATCGATCACCGCCTCGCCGGCCAGCGCGTAGTTGGCCACCGCTGGTGCGGGCCAGTAGCCGGCCGCATCGGGGGCGGCGGCGGCCGTCCAGCGGACAAACTCGGCGGCCTCACCCACCGACGGAAGCGGTTGCGCCGGTCGGTCCACGTCGGCTGGCACCCGCCCCCTGCTGTCGCCGTACAGCAGTCCCGGCGTGATGGGCCGGCCCGCGGCATCGACGGCGGTCAACGTGGGCACCATGGCCGCAACGGCCACCGCCTTGATGTCGGGCCGGATCAATCGGTCCAGGGCCGCCAATGGGCCCTGCCGCCATGCCTGGTCGGCGTCGTGTTCGAGCCGGTCAGGGGCCGGCACCCGTAGCTGGTGCGGAATTCGCTGCCGGGCCGTCACGTGACCATCCTCGTCAGCAACCACAGCTTTGACCGCCGTGCTACCGACATCGATGCCGATTGTGACGCCTTTACGTGACACGGGCGTCACCGTACGCCAGCATTGGCTTTCGTGACATCCCGACCACGTGCCCTGGTAACAGCTCCGCTGCGGGGACCGGGCTTCACCAAGCTGGCAGAGCTGGCCGACGTGGTGTACGACCCTTGGATCAGTGAGCTCGATCAGACCCCGCCGCGGATCTACAGCGCAGCGCAGCTGGCCGACCGGATCGCTGACGAAGCCGCCGATGTCGTTGTGGTGGAAAGCGACTCGGTCGGCGGCCCGGTCTTCGAGCAAGGGCGGCGCGCCCTACTCGCCGTAGTAGCCACCCGCGGGGATCCCAACAACGTCGATATTCCCGGAGCCACCGCAGCCGGCATTCCAGTGCTGAACACCCCGGCCCGCAACGCCGACGCGGTCGCCGAGATGGCGGTGGCGTTGTTGCTAGCAGCCACCCGTCACCTGCTGACCGCAGACGCGGATATCCGCAGCGGCAACATATTTCGCGATGGCACCATTCCCTATCAACGGTTCCGTGCCGGCGAAATCGCCGGGCGCACCGCCGGACTGGTGGGCCTGGGTGCGGTCGGCCGAGCGTTACGGTGGCGGCTAACCGGGCTGGGCTTACGCGTCATCGCCACCGACCCCTACCACGACGACGCCCGCCACAGCCTCGACGAGCTGCTGAGCGAGGCCGACGTCGTCTCCCTGCACGCCCCGGTCACCGACGAAACCATCGGGATGATCGGCGCCGCGCAATTTGCGGCCATGCGCGACGGTGTCGTTTTTCTCAACACCGCGCGGGCCCAGCTGCACGACACCGACGCGCTGGTCGAGGCCCTGCGCCGGGGCAAGGTGGCCGCCGCAGGCCTCGACCATTTCGCCGGCGAGTGGCTGCCGACCGACCACCCACTGGTCGGGATGCCCAACGTCGTGCTTACCCCGCACATCGGCGGCGCCACGTGGAACACTGAGGCACGGCAGGCACAGATGGTCGCCGACGATCTAGAAGCGCTGCTATCCGGCCACCCGCCCGCCCATCTGGTGAACCCGGAGGTGCTCGGCCCATGACATTCGTTGACGACCCCGAGGCCGCGGTACTGGCGGCGGCCAAAGACATGCTGCGCCGCGGCTTGGTGGAAGGAACAGCCGGCAACATTTCCGCCCGGCGCGGCGACGGCAACATCGTTATCACGCCGTCATCGGTCGACTATCGGGACATGATGCTCGACGATCTGGTGCTGGTCGATCCCGAAGGGATTGTCCTGCAAGCGAAAACCGGGCGGGCGCCGTCATCGGAAATGAAGTTGCATCTGGCGTGCTACACAGCGTTCAACGACATCGGCAGCGTCATTCACAGTCATCCGGTGTGGGCAACCATGTTCGCCATCGCACATGAGCCGATTCCGGCCTGCATCGACGAGTTCGCGGTCTACTGCGGCGGGGACGTTCGGTGTGCCGAGTATGCCGCGTCCGGTACACCTGGCGTCGGCGTCAACGCGGTCAAGGCGCTGCAAGGCCGTGCCGCCGCGTTGATCGCCAACCACGGCCTGGTGGCCATCGGGCCCCAGCCGGACAAGGTACTGCACATCACCGCTTTGGTGGAGCGGACCGCCCAAATCGTTTGGGGCGCTCGTGCTCTCGGCGGCCCGGTCGCTATTCCCGAGGATGTGAACCGCAACTTCGCCCTGGTCTACAACTACCTGCGCGCCAATCCGAGGTAACCACATCAAGTGTGAACTACGCGCGCGCCGTGCTCCACCTGGGGCCCGGCATCGCGCCGGGCATTTATACGTTAGGCTACGGGCCAGACACGTGGAGTTAACCATTGTGTTCGTCGCGCAACTGCGCACAATGGCAGCCGCTGCGTTACCACCAACGCCGGCGGTGCGGACAACCGTACAGAATCATCCCCTGGCAATTGCCCGGGGTTTTTAGAATGAGCGGAGATGGCATGTCTTTTGTGATCGTAGACCCTCAGGCGGTGGACGACACCGCCAACGAGGTGGACGGCCTCGCTAATCTCCTCGATGACACCAGTACCGATGCGGCCAGCATGACCGCGCTTGCGCCCGCGGCTGCCGACCGGGTATCGACGGTCGCGGCGAAGCGCCTCTCCCGGCAAGCGCAGAACTTTGAGGAGCTCAGCACGCAATACGCGGCGATTCTCCGGCAGTATGCGAACGTCTTGCGGAACGCCGGCGCTGCCTATTCGGCCGCCGAGGCCGACAATATCGAAAATGTCGAAAATATTGTCTGACCGACTGACCGTACTGAAATACCAGCACCGCAGATATCAAGACAAAGAGAAGAGATGTTTTTACCAACAATAGCAACGGAGTTATCGGCGTCATTCGCAACGATAAAACCGGAGGAGATTTCCGACGCCATCTATAACGGTCAAGGTTCTGAGCCGATGCTTGAGGCCGGTACCAAGTGGTGCGACTTGGCGGAAGAACTAGGACAAGCAGCTACGACAATTCAGTGGGTGAATGGGCAGCTACAAGGCGCGTGGCAAGGTGAGTCGGCGAACTGGATGGCCGAAACAGCCGTACAGCATCGGACGTGGCTGTGGGTTGCTTACCAACGTGCCAAACTGACCGCCAAAGCGGCCCGGGGCATCGCAGACGCCTTTGACCGGGTGCACAAGAACGTGGTGCCTCCGGAAGATATCGCCGCTAACCGCGCGAAGTTGCGGGACGCGAAGAACGAGATCGTGATCAACGCTCCGAAAATCGCTGCCCTCGAAGAGGAATATCAGGCGTTTTGGGCCCAGAACACCAAGGCCATGGACGCCTACGCACGTGAAGTGCGGGCTCAGCTGTCGAGGGTAATTCCGTTTGGCGAGGCGCCGCAGATCGTCGCCCCGTCCTCCGACTAACGGCACTCGACTCCCCCAGCCACGGCACGCTGGTCGCACCATGTCCAGCAACGACGAGCCAGGGTAACTGACGATGCGGACGTCGGCATCCGCGTCCAGACCGGCCAGGGGTGTGCTGCTCCGGCGTGAACGGCGCGTCAGCCGACCACGCATCGGCATTGGCGTTGGCGTTGGCGTGCACCGTATTTGACCCGACGCTCAACCGACCCTTCAGATCCCGAATCATCAACTTTCCGGTGATCACGCCAATCGAACCGGTGATCGTACCCGGATTGGCCGCAATCGCGTCGGCGCCCGCCGCGACGACGGTGTCGGCGCTGTCTTGGCGCCGGTTCAACGGCGCCGGTTCACTATTCATCGATCCTGGCTCATCGCGGCAGAACGCCTGGGTCGAGTCGTTCAACGGCCGGCTACGCGACGAACTGCTGGTCTCGTTCGCCGGGAACACACCGCAGCTCCCATGCAAAGCCACATCAGCGATCCGCGGGTCGCGCCGTGTGCATTGATCCGTTAGACTACGGCACGACACGTGAAGTCAACCATTGTGTTCGTCGCGTAGCTGCGCGCAATAGCAGTCGCTTCGTTACCACCAGCGCCGGCGGTACGGATAACAATACTTAATCATCCCCGGGGCAATTGCTTGGGGTTTTACAATGAGCGGGGATGGCATGTCTTTTGTGACCGTAAACCCTCAGGTGGTGGACGATATCTCCCGTTACGCGGAGACCGTCGCTGATTTCCTCGATGATCGCAGTACCGAGGCGGCAAACATGACCAATCTTGCGCCTGCGGCCGCCGACAAAGTATCGACGGTCGCAGCGAAGTACCTCTCCCAGCAAGCGCAGAACTTTGACGAGCTCAGCGCGCAATACGCGCAGATTCTCCGGCAGTATGCGAACGCCTTACAGACGGCCGCCGTTGCTTATTCGGCCACCGAGGCCGACAACATCGAAAACATAGGCTGACCGACTAACCGTACTGAAATACCAGCACCGCAGATATCAAGACAAAGAGAAGAGATGTTTCCCCCAGAAATAGAAACGGAGTTATCGTCGTCATTCGCAACGATAAAACCGGAGGAGATTTCCGACGCCATCTATAACGGTCAAGGTGCTGAGCCGATGCTTGAGGCCGGTAACCAGTGGAATGACTTGGCAGAAGATATCGCACAAGTAGCCCAGGCACTTCAGCAGGTGAACGGGCAGCTACGAAGCGCGTGGCAAGGTGAGTCGGCGAACTGGATGGCCGAAACGGCCGTACAGCATCGGACGTGGCTGTGGACTGCTTACCAACGTGCCAAATTGACCGCCAAAGCGGCCCGGGGCATCGCAGACGCCTTTGACCGGGTGCACAAGAACGTGGTGCCTCCAGAAGATATCGCCACTAACCGCACGAAGTTGGCGGACGCGAAGAACGAGATCGTGATCAACGCTCCGAAGATTGCTGCCCTCGAAGAGGAATATCAGGGGTTCTGGGCCCAGAACACGAAGGCAATGGACGTCTACGCAGGCGAAGTGCGGGCTCAGCTGTCGCGGGTAATTCCGTTTGGCGAGGCGCCGCAGATCGTCGCCCCGTCCTCCGACTAACGGCGCTCACAAGCGCGACTCCCCTAGCCACAGCACGCTGACACCGCTTAGCGTCTGCTCGACGTGTTCGAGGATCCCGGCAACCGAGCGGCCCAGCAGCGCGGCCACCGCGTCGGGCAGCGACGCGGCGCCGGGTTGCGACGACGCCCGGGGTCGCACCATGTCCAGCAACGACGAGCCAGGGTAACTGACGATGCGGACGTCGGCGTCCGCATCCAGACCGGCCAGGACCTTGGCTCTGCGCACCGCGGTTGCCAGCCCGCCGAGTTCGTCGACCAGGCCACGCTCGAGAGCGTCGGCGCCGGTCCAGATCCGTCCTCGCGCAACATCATCGACCGCGTCGGTGGTCATGCCGCGGCCTTCAGCGACGCGCTGCAGGAAGTCGGCGTAGAACAAGTCCGCCTCGGCCTCTCGATGGGTATGCTGCTCCGGCGTGAACGGCGCGTCAGACGACCACGCATCGGCATTGGCGTTGGTGCGCACCGTATCTGACCCGACGCCCAACCGACCCTTCAGATCCCGAATCACCAACTTTCCGGTGATCACGCCAATCGAACCGGTGATCGTACCCGGATTGGCCACAATCGCGTCGGCACCCGCCGAGACGTAGTAGCCACCAGAGGCGGCGACCGCGCCCATCGATACCACCACGGGCTTGCCGCGGTCGCGGGCTCTTTTCACCTCACGCCAGATGGTTTCGGATGCGGTGACCGAGCCGCCCGGGCTGTTCACCCGCAGCACAATCGCGGACACCGATTCATCGGCAGCGACCTCGCGCAGCGCCGCCGCGATGGTGTCGCCACCGCCGGTAGAGGTGCCGAACGGCAGAAATTGCGGTCCGCCGCGTCCATTGACGATCGGACCTTCCAAGGTGACCACGGCGACGGTTGGCTTGGACCGGCGCCCAGGAATCGACGGCATGGGTGGCACCAGTCGTGACCGGGCCGCACTGGCGTAGCGCGACAGGTATAGCCGCGGTGGACCGTCCTCGTCGGCGTCTGGGCTTGTCGGCGGCTCGCTGGACCCTGGTGTCATGCCTTTGGCACCAACCAGTTCCGCTATGCGGGCATAAGCTTCGTCGCGGAATCCGATCCGGTCGACCAAACCGGAGGCGACCGCGTCATCGCGTAACAGCGGAGCCCGGTCGGCCAACGGATTGAGCGCTGCGGGGTCGATCTCGCGGGATTCGGCGATCCCCTGCCACACCTGGCCTTGCAGGCTTTCCAGCATCCGGCTGACCGCCTCGCGGTGGGCGTCGGTGAAGCCGCCTTCGGTGAAAAGGTTTGCCGCCGACTTGTATTCACCCCGTGCGACGAACTGCGCTTCGATCCCTGCCTTAGCCAGCGCGTCCCGCAGGAACGTGGCATTGCTCGCGAAGCCGATCAGCCCGACACTTCCCGACGGCTGCATCCAGACCTCACCGAAGGCCGAAGCCAGGTAGTAGGACAGCGTGCCCGGATAGGTCTCGGCCCAGGCTAGTGACGGCTTGACCGCGCTGAACGCGACGACGGCCGCGCGCAGTTCCTGCACTGCCGCCGGCGGCGACGCACCAAGCTGAACGCGGGCAATCAGGCCGGCGACCCGGGGGTCGTCGGCGGCACGGTGGATCGCGGCGACAGCCTCGCGCAGGGCCATCGGTCGACCACCCCCAGCGATAATTGCGAAAGGGTCAAAGCTGGTGGTTTCCGGCGGCATCGACCGCAGGTTGACTTCGAGCACGCAACCGCTCGGTATGCCATGGTGACGGGCCGTGTTAACCCGGTTGGCCAGGGCACGGACGTCGTCGATACCAGGAAGTGGGGGCAAAAAGGCGAACATGTCTGCAGCGTACCCATGCCGCCGGGCCCCCGCCGGACGGTGGTGAGGCGAGGTTCTCGATCGCTATCCCGCAACTGGACTCCGATAGCTTCGACGGCGCCGGACTACGCAAATATCTTGTCCGGGCCGAGGAGCTCGGGTTCGAGGGCGGCTGGGTGCCCGAGCAGATCATCGGCCGAGGCACCGCTGCTGGCCCCGCTGGAGCCGCTGGCGTATTGCGCGGCCTGCAGACGATCGTGGCGCTGGCCGAGTTCAATGTGACCGACGTGCGGGGGCTCCTCAAATGCCCGCCGCCGTAACCTGTTAGCGTCGCCCAGGCTCAGCGCAAAACGGTGATACAGCCACATCGCGTGCCCGACCAGCCAATCCGCACAGCACCGGGCTAGGTCAACAACGTTGACGATGCCATCACACCGATTCGGAGACCAAAGTTTCTGGAGCAACCGGCTGGACCAACCCGGTGTTGTGGGCGACCGACGGCGGCGGAAACGGAGTCGTCTCCGACAACGCCTCCGACACCTCCGACAACTCAGAACTATACCTCGCCCACACCCGACCGTTATGTATAGTGAGCCGCTCGTATTGCTGGTCGAGTTGCGCGATCGTGGGAGCGTTTAGCCCGAGCGGGTCATTGGCCAGTAGCTGCATTCGCTGAGTGCGGTTAGCGTCGATCACCGCCATAGATATCACAGTGCAACATGCATGCGAATAGGCACTGACGATACGGGTGGTCTGCTTCCTGGTCGCATAGAGCTTGCCAGCGAAGTCAGACAGCCATACTCGAAGGGGCGTGACCGCTTCAATCACCTGGCGCGCCGCGGGACCCGACCACTCTGCTGTCAGACCGACGAGCATGCGGTCGAACTTATCCTCGAGGTCCCAGAGCTCCGACCACAACGACTCCCACTGGCCAGCAGCGCGCCACAGCGAGGCAGTACCCGGGCCGCTTTGGAAGTAGTTGGCGATGGTTTCCGGTGGTAGATACGGCATCTTGTTGTTCGTTGTTCCTTCCGGCTCGTAACGACTTGTGGTGACTCGTTTAGCTCAAGGGCTTGACGTTGTCGGCCTCGGTGGCCGCATACTTTTGAGCACCGGCGTCCAAGGCGACCGCAAGCTCCTCAAAAACCACCCTCGCCGCAGCAAAAACCTCCGCAAACCGCTGCGCGTGCCCGACGAGATGCGCTGCCACCCATTGCGAGTTCGGATCAGGCGCCGGAGCCACCACCGCGGTGATCACTGGATCCGCCGCAGCATAAACGGCAGCCGCGTCAGCACTCATTTTTCGCACCTCCGCTGCCGCATTCTCCAACGCCTCAGGGGCTGTGGTCAGAAAAGACATGCCAACTCCACTTCGTAGCCAACGTGATTAACGATTCCGCGCACACTGCAACGGACCGATCAACTACCGATTGATTGATTGATTGATTGCGCTGTCAGACACCCACGCTAGCGAGACGAAACATCCTCACCGGGGACAATTATGCGACAGACCTAGATATCAACTCCGCGTAAACCGCTTACCAATCCGACCGCATACCATACACGCAATCATCAGATGACGCCACTAATCGCGTTGACCACATCGAAAATACTCGCGCAGCTCTTCGGGACACCGTCATGTCGAGTCAAAATGATTACGGCACAGCCAGTGTCAGGTGACTGATGGCAGTTCCCAGCTGGGCTGTTCGGGTATTTCGAGCGGCGACGAGTCTCCAAGGCGCACAACACGCTACATTCCAAGCCGAAAGGCGAAAACATTAGAGCATCCGGTCAATGGCCTGCCACGCCGGGGTGAGTCACTCGACGGTGCAGCGCATCTGGCATGCCCGCGGACTGCAACCGCATCCAGTGGACACGTTCAAGATCTCCACCGACACGGCACCATCACCTAGAGTTCCTGAAGTTCCTGCGCACCATCGACCAAGAGGTACCCAAAGACCTTGCCGTACATCTGATCCTGGACAACTACGCCATGCACATACATGTCGACGGCGCTGGGCGGAATGTAGCCAAACCGCCGGCAGGCACCCGCCAAGACGCTGCTGGAGCGCCTGCTGAATCGGTAACGGCACCAACGGCCGCCCTTCGAGGGTCCTACCCGCGGGCGAAACGAAAACGCTAGGACAGCTCGGTAACCGAGCCGCCGGCGGCGGTGACCTTGTCGCGCGCGCTGCCGCTGAACTTGTGTGCGGACAGGTTGACCTTGACGGTCAGCTTGCCGTCGCCGAGAACCTTGACCAACGAGTTCTTCCGAACCGCGCCCTTGGCCACCAAGTCGTCCACGCCGATTGCGCCGCCCTCGGGGAACAACCGGTTGATGTCACCGACATTGACGACCTCGTATTCCGTCCGGAACCGGTTCCGGAATCCCTTGAGCTTGGGCAGCCGCATGTGGATCGGCATCTGCCCGCCCTCGAAGGTCACCGGCACCTGCTTGCGGGCCTTGGTGCCCTTGGTACCGCGGCCGGCGGTCTTGCCCTTCGAGCCCTCACCGCGGCCGACCCGGGTGCGTGCGGTTTTCGATCCGCGCGCGGGTCGCAGGTCGTGCAGTTTGATGGTCACTTGGCCTTACCTCCAGCTTCCGCCGGCTCCACCTCGACAAGGTGGCGCACCACCGCGATCAGCCCGCGGGTCTGGGGGTTGTCTTCGCGGATCACCGAATGCCGAATCCGCCGCAGGCCCAGGGTGCGCAGGCTCTCACGCTGCTTCCACCGTGCCCCAATCGTGCTACGCACCTGGGTGATCTTCACCTCTGCCATGGTTACGCCGTTCCCTCACGCGTCGCCGCCGCGCTGGCAGAGATAGCCAGCGCTTCGCTCTCCCGTCGCGCCTTCAGCATCCCGGCCGGGGCGACGTCCTCAATGGGCAGGCCACGCCGGGCCGCCACCTCCTCAGGACGCTGCAGCAGCTTGAGCGCGGCCACGGTGGCGTGCACCACGTTGATCGCATTGTCGCTGCCCAACGATTTAGCCAGGATGTCGTGCACCCCAGCGCATTCCAGCACCGCGCGCGCCGCACCGCCGGCGATCACACCGGTACCCGGGCTGGCCGGGCGCAACAGCACCACGCCCGCGGCCGCCTCGCCCTGCACCGGGTGAGTGATAGTGCCGCCGATCAGCGGCACCCGGAAGAAGCCTTTGCGAGCCTCTTCTACGCCCTTGGCAATCGCGGCGGGAACTTCCTTGGCTTTGCCGTAACCGACACCGACCATGCCGTGGCCGTCACCCACGATGACCAAAGCGGTGAAGCTGAATCGCCGGCCACCCTTGACCACCTTGGAGACGCGGTTGATGGCAACGACCCGTTCCAGGTAGTTGCTCTTCTCACTGTCCCGGTCCCGGTCACGACCGCCCCGGCCACCTCCCTCGCGCCGGCCGCGGCCTTCGCGGCTATCACCGCGGGTGTCGCCGAGCCCGCCAGCTGACTGCTCCGCCATTATGCGGTCCTTCCAGTCTTGCTTGTCATCAGAAACTCAATCCGTTCTCGCGTGCGGCATCGGCCAGCGCCGCGATCCGCCCGCCGTAGGTGTACCCGCCACGGTCGAATACCACCGTGTCGATGCCGGCGGCCTTGGCCCGTTCGGCGATCAATTGACCGACCCGCACGCTGCGGGCTTTTTTGTCACCTTGCAGGCCGCGCACGTCAGCCTCGATCGATGACGCGGCGGCCACCGTGGTGCCGGTGACGTCGTTAACCAGTTGCACGTGAATGTGCCGCGCGGACCGGTTCACGACCAACCGTGGGCGCTCCGGGGTGCCCGATACTTTTTTGCGCAGCCGCGCGTGCCTACGCAGCCGAGAGACCCTCCGAGTCGCGGAGACTGATTGCGCCATGACTACTTACCTGTCTTTCCGACCTTGCGGCGGATCTGCTCACCTTCGTAACGCACGCCCTTACCCTTGTACGGGTCAGGGCGGCGCAGACGGCGGATGTTCGCCGAGATCTGACCGACCTTCTGCTTGTCGATCCCCGTGATGGTGAACTTCGTCGGTGACTGAACCGCGAACGTGATGCCCTCGGGAGCCTCGATCACCACCGGATGGCTATACCCCAGCGCGAACTCCAGATTGGAGCCCTTGAGCTGCACCCGGTAGCCGACACCGAAGATCTCCATGTTGGTGGTGTAGCCCTGCGTCACACCGGTGACCAGGTTGGACACCAAAGTGCGCGACAGCCCGTGTAGTGAGCGGTTACGCCGCTCATCGTCGGGGCGGGTGACCACGATGGCACCGTCGGAGTTGCGCGCCACCGTGATCGGCTCGGCGACCGTCAAATCCAGGGTGCCCTTGGGCCCCTTCACCGAGACGTTCTGACCGTCGATCGTGACGTCGACTCCGGCGGGGACCGGAATCGGCTGCTTACCAATGCGCGACATGGTTACTCCCTCACCACACGTACGCGAGGACTTCGCCGCCCACGCCCTGTCTGGCTGCCTGGCGGTCGGTCAGCAGGCCCGAGGAGGTCGAGATGATGGCCACCCCCAGGCCGCCGAGCACCCGGGGCAGGTTGGTGGATTTCGCGTACACGCGCAACCCCGGCTTGGACACCCGGCGTAAACCAGCGATGCTGCGCTCCCGGCTCGGCCCGTACTTGAGTTGAACGACCAATGACTTGCCGACCCGAGCGTCTTCGGTGCGAAAGTCGCTGATGTACCCCTCGTTCTTGAGGATCTGGGCGATGTTGGCCTTGATCTTGGAGTGCGGCAAAGTCACTTCGTCGTGATACGCCGAATTCGCGTTGCGCAGACGTGTCAAGAAGTCTGCGATCGGGTCCGTCATAGTCATTGAGCGCTACTCCTCTTCATCGCTGCGCTCTGCATCGTCGTCAGCGCGGTCATGGTTTAGTCCTGTGTCCCGTCACCAGCTACTTTTCTGCACACCGGGTAACTCACCGGCGTGCGCCATCTCACGCAGGCAGATCCTGCACAGCCCGAACTTGCGGAACACCGCACGCGGGCGACCGCACTTGCTGCAACGGGTGTAACCGCGCACCGCAAATTTCGGTTTGCGCGCAGCTTTGTTGACTAGTGCCTTCTTCGCCATCTGCTCAGTTCTCCTTGAACGGAAAGCCGAGGGCCCGCAACAGCGCTCGTCCTTCATCGTCGGTCGTCGCCGAGGTGACGACGTTGATGTCCATGCCGCGAACCCGGTCGATCTTGTCCACATCGATCTCGTGGAACACCGACTGCTCGGCCAGCCCGAAGGTGTAGTTGCCGACACCGTCGAATTGCTTGGGCGACAACCCGCGGAAGTCACGAATACGGGGCAGCGCGATTGACGTGAGCCGGTCGAGGAACTCCCACATCCGGTCGCCACGCAGCGTCACCCGGGCACCGATCGGCATGCCCTCGCGCAGCTTGAATTGCGCGATGGACTTCCGCGCCTTGCGAATCTCGGGTTTCTGACCGGTGATCAACGCCAAGTCGCTGACTGCACCGTTGATTAGCTTGGCGTCCCGGGCGGCGTCGCCAACTCCCATGTTGACGACGACCTTCACCACGGTCGGGATCTGCATCACGTTGCCGTAGCTGAACTGCTTGTTCAGCGCATCCCGGATCTCGTTGCGGTAGCGCTGTTTAAGGCGCGGCTGCACTTTTTCTGCGGTGCTCATCAGATGTCCTTGCCATTGCGCTTGGAGATACGGACTCGCTTGCCGGTCTCCTCGTCTACCCGGTAGCCGATGCGGGTGGGCTTGCCGTCCGAGTCGACCACCATCACGTTGGAGACGTGGATCGGGGCTTCCTGGGTGACGATGCCGCCTGATTGGGCTCCGCGCTGGTTGGTCGAAATCGCGGTGTGCTTCTTGATCCGGTTGACGCCCTCGACCAGCACCCGGTTACGGCTCGGGTAGGCCTGCAAGACTTTGCCCTTTGCCCCTTTATCTTTGCCCGCGATTACCAAAACGGTGTCGCCCTTATGGACCTTCATCTACAGCACCTCCGGGGCCAGCGAGATGATCTTCATGAATCGCTTCTCGCGAAGTTCGCGGCCGACCGGCCCGAAGATGCGGGTCCCGCGCGGGTCGTTGTCGGGCTTGATGATCACCGCCGCGTTCTCATCGAACTTGATGTAGCTGCCGTCGGGACGCCTGCGCTCCTTGGCGGTGCGCACCACGACGGCTTTGACGACATCCCCGCGCTTGACGTTGCCGCCGGGAATGGCGTCCTTGACGGTGGCGACGATGACATCACCAATGCCGGCGTAGCGTCGGGACGAGCCGCCGAGCACCCGGATGCACAAGATCTCCTTGGCTCCGGTGTTGTCGGCCACCTTCAGCCGCGATTCCTGCTGAATCACTCGATCTCCTGACCTGGTTCACGTATGCACGGCAGGAGGTACCCACAAGAAAACCTGACGTGCTCTTTGCCGCCGAAGGGCACGCGGGGCCAGCTTGCAGGCTCGTCGCTTGCGTGTGCCGGCCGAGGTCTGCCCAAGGCAACCCCTAGAGTCTAGGGGATGACCAGCTCAGGGCCAAATTCCGACCGCAATCATCAAAACGGCGCTGGGTCGTCGGTTTCGGGTGGGGCTGGGCCGGCTGGCGGGGTGGTGCGGGCGTGATGATTTTGTCGGCGTTCGGTGGCGATGCGGTGGGCCCGGTCTTGCGCACGGGTACGACGCCGTTTGGGCATCATCGCGGTCCGGTCGCCGCAATACTGTGGCAGCGGGTCGGCTTCGGGCGCCGGCATACCGCCAGTGGACCGACACAAACTCGGAAACAGCAGCGCACTGCCCGGGGTGCTCACATAGGTACACCCCGATGGTGAAGTCAAAATCAACGTCCCGTCCGGCAACTGCTGCTCACGCCAGCCCCAAAACGTCTTCACCAGATGATGAGTGCGGCAATAACACTTCAAGTTCGACGCATGCGTCGGCCCGCCCGCAGCGTAGGGAATCGTATGATCCAGGTCGCAATCGATGGCCGGGCGATCACAGCCAGGCCAGCGACACGTCAAATCCCGACAACGCACAAAATCCGCCAACGCCGCCGAGGGCACATACCCCGGCTCAGGCGCCGCATCAGCCGGGTGAACCAACGCCACCAACCTGGCCGACTTGGCCAACTCCGCAACCACCTCAGGCGCGATAAGCCCATCAGCACCCACCTGGGAAGCCGGCGCCAAGCCACCACCGTCGATCGTGGCCTGCTCGGCAATCACATGAATCACCACCGACGTTGCCGCCCGCCGCTTACCGGCCACACAGTCGCGCCGCCCACACCGACACCCCAACCGATCAGCACCAGCCGCCAACGCCCCCACCGCATCAGCGCGACGCTGCTCACGACTACGCGGATCATGCTCACACACCGTGGCCGCCAACGCAATCAACCGTGTATCGAGAGCCTGCGCATCCGGAGTCAACAAACTGCCATGAATCTCCGAGACCCCGTCGGCGCACTCCCCGATCCAGATCTCGCGGTCAACCCGCCGCTGCGTACGCCGCCGCACCGCATCCGCATCGGCCTTGGCCACGATCTTGTCGACCTGGCCAGCCAGCCGACCCCGCGTCATCGACGGCCACCGCACCACCTTGACAGCCAACAGCCCATCCACCGCCGCCAGCACCTCACGATCGGTGATCAAATCAGTGCGATACACGATCGTGGCAAACATCCGATAATCGATATCACCGGCCCGAAAAACCGCCGCCACCTTCGGCAACCGCTCCCGCATCGCCCGCGCATACCGCAACCGACTCGCCGCCAACCCCTGACTGACCCGCAACGCCGCGGCCACCTCAGCAGCCACCGCCGCCATAGTGTCAATCGCCCACTCCTCGGTCTCCGCACAACGCGCCAACCGATAACCAAACAAATCACCAATCGCCACCAACTGCGCCGCCGCCGCCCGATTCTCCGCCCGCGACCATGAACAAATCCGATCCACCAACACCGCAGACTCCGACGTCATCGACGGATAACGCCGCTCGAACAACTCATCAAACCGGGCCACCACCTGCTGATCGAACATACATTCGATCATGCCACAGGGCGCAGGCCGACGCGAAATAACTGCCGCCTTCAGGCTGTGGATAACCGGCGGTGCCGAGCTATCCGCGCGTGCCGGTCTAGCCCGATCCAGGATCCGCCACGCAGCGAAATCCGATGTGAGTGGTCGCGGTGTCCTGTGACTGCGGCGACCGCGCAGCTGGTCGGTAACGGTGGCAGTACTCCGGGGCGCACAAATGCGAACCGCCCTTGAGCGTCTGGCTGATGCTGGGATCCGCGGGCCGCCCCGGTGCACAACAGGCTTTCGGCGGCTGATCAAGCCGGTGGTGTGCGGAGAACTCGGTGGCGGTCCACTCCCACACGTTGCCGATCATGTCGACCAACCCGAAACCGTTGGCCGGGAAGGTCCCCACCGGCGAGGTTCCCCTCCAGCCGAGCGCGCCGTCATTCTGGTACGGGAACCTGCCCTGCCAGGTGTTGGCCATCAGTTGACCGTCTGGCCTGGCCTCGTCGCCCCATGAGTAGGTCGTCGCGCTTCCGGCGCGGGCGGCAAACTCCCACTCGGCCTCGGTCGGCAAACGGCGCCCAGCCCATCGCGCGTACGCCGCGGCGTCGGGGTATGCCACCTGGACAACTGGATGATTGGCGCGGTCCGCGGCAGCGCTATCTGGGCTCTCTGGGTGATCCGGACCAAACGGATGACGCCAGCTCGCGCCCGGCACCCAGACCCACCACTGCCGCCAGTCGCGCAGGTCGACCGGGCCCGGCGTCGGGCGGAAAACCATGGCACCAGCACTCAGCTCATCGGGGGCTACTCCGGGGTAGAGCGCCGCGTCGATCGGTTGCTCGGCGACCGTCACATAGCCTGTGGCGGCGACGAATTCGGCGAACTGTGCATTCGTCACGGGGTGCCGCTCCACCGCGAAAGAACCGACGGTCACGGTGTGGATCGGCGCCTCTTCGGGGTAAAAGCTTGTCGAGCCCATGCGGAATGATCCGCCCGGCAGTTCGATCAACTCGGTGAGCACGACTTCAGAGTATGACGACCGCAGCGTCCTGTGGCACGCCGCTTTCTGCGCGCTTCAGTCCCGATCCCGGACCCAGGCCACGATGAACAGGCTCATCGCCACCACCAGTGCGATCAGCACCCACAACACAACGGCTTGGTCGATCCACGAGCCCGGCGGTGGCGAGCCCGGAAGGAAGTTGCGCAGCGGGACGACGGCGAACAGCATCGCGGCGTACCACGTTGCAAACGGCGGCAAGAATTTCCTCTTGCCCAAGGCCATTGGAACGGCCACCACCAATGCCAGGGTAGGCAGGCTGACGAGGACCAAACAGATTCCCAGATCGAAAAGCAGTGGGCCCTTGGCTCTTTGCAAGGTGATGATCACGTCGTCAGGGTTATTTGAGGTTTCGCTGATTCTGCGCTCGGTGTGAACCTCCCAGCCGTCCAACGATCCGGTTACTTCGACCCGAGCGTCTATGTATTGGCGTTGATCGCCACTCCCAACCAACACGTCGGCCTTGAGGGTCTCGGTGGTGTAGGTGTCGAATGGCCAATTATTGGGATCGCCGTGCGCCTCGATGGTCGTCGCGACTTGCGCCGGCGATTTTCCTACCGGGTAGACCAGATCACCTAAGTCGTTCGGTGGATACATACGCACGGATGTGTCGGTGGTCAGTACCGTGAGGCGCTGATCCCACATCGAATCCTCAGGGATCACAAGGACATTCACCGCAAGACGGTTGTGGACGGTTTTCAACTCCTCCAGCCGCATCAGTACCACCGTGTCATCTTTGGTGCCCAGATCCGGTTGAAGGGGCGGCGCAGACTTGGCCAGGTAATGGACGATGACCAGCGATAGGGCGTAGATAGCGACGATAGCAACGACAATGCCGAAAGCCATCGCGATACGCGGCCCCCGCGACTTGGGCGGCGTTGTCGGCGACGGCGAGTCCCGACGATCAATCGCGTGAAAACGCATGCGCAAGTTCTCTTTCCAAGTCTTCATATGGCTTGCCGGAGATGTCGACGGTGACCTCTGCGATCGCCCCGCCGGTGAATCTGAAGGGCGCCTTGTAGCGTTTAGAAACTTCCGAACCGGTGTTGCGCCCGACCATGATGCTGGCACCGGCCAAGCCGAACGGTCCCGGTTGTGTCGTCATATCCGGCACTGTGGCGACCGCGGTTTCATCGATGAACAACGTGGCTTCACCCAGCGGGGTGTGGCTGTCTGGCACGGTCCCAGTCCGCGTATAGCGGATGCCGAGCAGGTGTCGACCTAACGGCACGGCACCGGGCGAGGAGAGCACCTGTTCGCGTTCACCGAGGAAGTTGTAGATGTAGTGCAGCCGTCCGTCCTGGATGAACAGCACGTGGCCACCGTGCGCGCATCCATGCTTGAAGAGCACGCCTTCGGCGCCGGTGGTATCAATGGTCACGTCGGCCACCACGGAGTAGGACTGACCGCGAAGTTCGGCGGCGGCGCCCATGCCGACTTCCGCGCCATCCGGGTAGTACGTGTAGGTCTGCCGATCGACGCCCAGGTAGGGTCGCCACCGCGTCATCGTCTCCACGAGGTTCAAATCGGCTAGCGGCAGGCCGTGGTATTTGTCGGCTTCGGAAAACCACAGCGCCTTAAGCTCTTCGAGCTTGTCGGGGTGCTCGGCAGCCAGGTCGTGACACTGGCTGCGGTCGGCTTCAATGTGGAAAAGCTCCCAGCGATCGGCGTCGAAATGCGACCAACCCGCGGGGGTGGCCGCATGCACAGTGTTGGCGAACCAACCCCGATGCCAAATCCCGCGCGTACCCAGCATCGTGTAGAACTGGGTCTGTTTGCCGGTATCGACGTCCGGGTCAGCAAGGGCCGCTTTGAAACTCACACCGTCCAAAGGTTTCTGCGGAATGCCCTTGACGGTCTGCGGCGGGGTCATACCCAGCAGGTCATACACGGTTGGGGTGATATCGCAGACGTTGACGTAGGTATCGCGGACCTCCCCGCGCGCCGCAATACCGTTGGGCCACGAGATGATTGCCGGGTCAGCGATACCGCCCTCATGGGAGGCATACCGCTTATACAGCTTGTAGGGCGTATTAAAGGCCATCGCCCACCCGATCGGGTAATGGTTATAGGTCTGCGGCCCACCGAGCCGGTCGAGGAACTTCATGCTCTCTTCCACGGTGTCGATGTAGCCGTTGAAGAACTTGCCCTCGTTGACCGATCCGTTGGGTCCGCCCTCACCACTGGCACCGTTGTCAGAAATCACCACAATGATGGTGTTGTCCAGCTGACCAGACTCCTCCAGATAGTCCAGGATCCGCCCGATCTGCGCATCGGTGTAGCTCACAAAACCGGCGAACACCTCAGCCATCCGGCAAAACAACTTCTTCTCGTCATCACCCAGCGAATCCCAAGGCCGCACCGTGTCCAGCAGCGGCCACGGCTCACCGTTCGGCCCCTTCACATCCGAATAAGGGTTCACCGGGGAAAGCTCGGTGTCTTGCGGCACGATGCCCATCGACTTCTGCTTGTCCAGCACCACCTCGCGGTAGCGCTCATAACCCATATCAAACCGGCCCGCGTACTTGTCGGCCCATTCCTTGAAAACATGATGCGGCGCATGCCCAGCACCCGGGCACACATAGCTAAACCACGGTTTATCGGGCGCGATCACCCTGGCATCACGAATGAATTCAATCGTCTTGTCGGCAATGTCCTGAGACAGGTGATAGCCATCCTCGGGCGTGGCCGGCGGTGTCACCGGGTGGTTGTCATACACCAGGTCGGGATACCACTGATCGGTCTCCCCACCCATGAACCCATAAAACCGCTCAAAACCACGCGAGGTCGGCCAGTGCCGCTTAGTCGACGCCAGATTGGACTCCTCCAACGGCGTCAGATGCCATTTGCCGACACAATAAGTGTTGTAACCCCGCTCAGCGAGCACCTCTGACAGCAGCGCCGTCTCAAACGGGATCCGACCATTACAGTTAGGGAAACCGTCAGTGAACTCCTCAATAGTCGCCATCCCCACCGTGGTGGCGTTGCGACCAGTCAACAACGACGCCCGAGTCGGCGAACACAACGCAGTGGTATGAAACTGCGACAACCGCACACCACGCTCAGCAATCCGCGTCATAGCCGGCATCTCAACCAGACCCCCGAAACAATCCCACGTCGCGATACCAGTGTCATCCCACACCAGATAAAGAATGTTCGGCGAACCCTCCGGCGCCCTCGGCGCCGCATACGGACCCCAGTCCGGCTCCGAATCGCGGATATCCAACTCGATCTTGCCGTTAAATTCCGCCTGGGACGCCATAGCCAGCCTCACTCTCGTAGTGGACTTACCTGCCGAGCACGGCGTGAAGACTACACCTGAAAGTGGCGGTAGTCCGGGCATCGAGACTCCAGCTCGATCCCTGATGTCGCCGACCAGCTAGCGGCCGCACCGCCCTCGACATCATCTGTGTCGTCATGGCGTGCCGCGCGTCGATGGCACGATCTCCTCATGCCGTGGTCAGGCTCACGGGCAAGTGCTCGTCACTACCCGTCATACGCCGGAAGTGTGAAACTCAAGCCACCTGACATTAATTCACTCAGCGATTTCGTCAGTGCGGGAATAGGAAACGAGTGGGCGAACGCAGATGATGCGAACAGAATCTCGGTCATAGATTCCAAGCGGATCTAGCCGCACGGTAACCAACGACCACAAGATGCGTTACGTCGACCCCGCTGCGGGCAGTCAGACCGCTACTTGGCCTTTTCGAGGATCTCCACCAGCCGCCACCGTTTGGTCGCCGACAGCGGCCGCGTCTCCATCAGCGAAACACGGTCACCGATGCCAGCGACGCTGTTCTCGTCGTGCGCCTTGACCTTCTTGGTGGTGCGGATGATCTTGCCGTACAGCGGGTGACGCATGCGGTCTTCCAGCTCAACCACAATGGTCTTCTGCATCTTGTCGCTCACCACATAACCAATGCGCATCTTACGCCGGCCCCGCACCTTCGGATTACTCGGAGTGTGCTTGGAACCCTTGTCTTTTGGCGCGCCATCCTTCGCAGTTGCGCCCTTAGCGGCGGCTTTGGCTGCCGAGGGCACTGCCTTCGCGCCGGTCTTAGCTTCTGCCATCACGATTCCTCACCATTGGCACCACCGGGCCCAGATGCTAGACCCAATTCTCGTTCACGCAGCACGGTGTAAACGCGCGCGATTTCATGACGCACCGTACGTAGCCGTCGGTTGTTGTTGAGCTGACCGGTCGCTATCTGGAAGCGCAGGTTGAACAGTTCTTCCTTGGATTCGCGCAGCCGCTCAGTCAGCTCCTCATCGGTGAGCTCACGCAGTTCGCCAGGGGAAGTTCCCACTGCCATCAGAACTGCTCCTCTCGGGTTACGATGCGTGCCTTGATCGGCAACTTGTGGATTGCGCGGGTGAGTGCGGCCCGGGCCGTCTGCTCGTTCGGGTAGCTGAGCTCGAACAGCACCCGACCCGGCTTGACGTTGACCACCCACCACTCCGGTGAGCCCTTACCCGAACCCATTCGGGTCTCGGCAGGCTTTTTCGTCAGCGGGCGATCCGGGAAGATGTTGATCCACACCTTGCCACCACGCTTGATGTGTCGGTTGATGGCGATACGAGCGGACTCGATCTGGCGGTTGGTGACGTAGGCGTGCTCGAGGGCCTGGATACCGTAGTCACCAAAGTTCACCGTTGTGCCGCCACTAGCGATGCCGCGCTGGCGCGGATGGTGCTGCTTGCGATGCTTGACTTTGCGGGGAATCAACATGATTCAGCTCTCCGTGCTCTGCGGTTCGGGGGTAGCCGCGCTGTCCTCGGAGTGCCCAGTGCTGGGCGCAGCGCTTTCTTCGCTGCCCGCCGCCCGTCCAGCATCGGTACCGGTTGCGGTGGTGCCCGCCGCGCCACTGCGGCGTGGACGCGTGCCCGACGGCCGCTCGCGGCGCGCACGCTCGGCGCCAGCCGGCGCGGCGGCTGCCAATTCACGTTTGCCACCGACGATGTCGCCCTTGTAAATCCATACCTTCACACCGATCCGGCCGAAGGTGGTCTTGGCTTCATACAGCCCGTAGTCGATATCAGCGCGCAGGGTGTGCAACGGCACGCGGCCCTCGCGGTAAAACTCCGAGCGGCTCATCTCGGCGCCTCCGAGCCGGCCCGAGCACTGCACCCGGATGCCCTTGACGTTGGGCTGACGCATCGCAGACTGGATAGCCTTGCGCATCGCCCGGCGGAACGCCACCCGGTTGCTCAGCTGCTCGGCGACCCCTTGAGCCACCAATTGTGCTTGCGACTCAGGGTTTTTGACTTCGAGGATATTGAGTTGGACCTGCTTGCGGGTCAGCTTCTCCAGATCTGCTCGGATCCGGTCGGCCTCGGTGCCGCGGCGACCAATGACGATGCCCGGACGGGCGGTGTGGATGTCCACCCGGACCCGGTCACGGGTGCGCTCAATCTCCACGTCGGCGATCCCCGCGCGCTCTAGGCCGGTAGATAGCAGCCGCCGGATCGCAACATCTTCCTTGACGTATTCGGCGTACTGCTTGTCGGCGTACCACCGAGACTTCCAGTCGGTGGTGATACCCAGCCGGAAGCCGTGCGGATTGATCTTCTGGCCCACTAGTCTGAGCCTCCCTTCGCTTCAGAAGCCTCAGAAGTTTTGGCGCCCGAACTAGCAGCAGCCTTCTTTGCGGGTGCCTTCTTTGCGGGTGCCTTCTTTGCGGGTGCCTTCTTAGCTGGCGCCTTAGTGGCCGCAGAACTAGCAGTAGCCTTCTTTGCTGGGGCGCTGCCGGCGGCCTTGCTGGCCTCGGCCCGACGGGCCCTCGTCGACTTCGCCGACCGCTGATCCTTCGCAGGCCGGCTTTCCACTACCACCGTGATGTGGCTGGTCCGCCTGCGGATCCGGAACGCGCGTCCTTGAGCGCGCGGACGAATCCGCTTGGCGGTCGGTCCCTCGTCGGCGTAGACGGTGGCCACCACCAAGGTCGCCGGGTCCAGTCCGTTGTTGTTCTGGGCGTTGGCCGCGGCACTCGCGATCACCTTGGCGACCGGTTCACTGGCGGCCTGCGGCGCCCAGCGCAGAATGTCGAGCGCGTCTGCCACCGACCTGCCACGCACCAGGTCGATCACCCGACGCGCCTTTCTCGGCGACACCCGCACAAACCGTGCTTTGGCTGTTACCGATGGGAAAGCCGACGGAAATTCGGTCGTGGTCATCGCCGTTTGGCCTTCCGGTCGTCCTTGATGTGTCCCTTGAAGGTGCGGGTCGGCGCGAATTCACCCAGCTTGTGACCCACCATCGCCTCGGTGACGAAAACCGGGACATGCTTGCGTCCGTCATGGACCGCAAAGGTGTGGCCAATGAAGTCTGGAATGATGGTCGACCGCCGCGACCAGGTCTTGATGACCTGCTTGGTGTTCTTTTCGTTCTGCACGTCGACCTTCTTGAGCAGGTGGTCGTCGACGAACGGGCCCTTCTTCAGGCTGCGTGGCATGGTTGGCTACTCCCTGACTTCTTAGCGGCCGTGCTTCTTGCCGGTGCGCCGGCGTCGGACGATGAGTTTGTTGCTCGCTTTGTTCGGGTTGCGGGTGCGGCCCTCCGGCTTGCCCCACGGACTGACCGGGTGACGCCCACCCGAGGTCTTACCCTCACCACCGCCGTGCGGGTGGTCTACCGGGTTCATGACGACACCACGAACCGACGGCCGCTTACCTTTCCAGCGCATACGACCGGCTTTGCCCCAGTTGATGTTTGCCTGCTCGGCATTGCCCACCTCGCCGACCGTCGCGCGGCAGCGCACGTCAACCCGGCGGATCTCACCGCTGGGCATACGCAACGACGCGTAGCTGGCTTCCTTGCCGAGCAACTGGATGCTCGACCCAGCCGATCGCGCGAGCTTGGCGCCACCGCCCGGCCGCAGCTCCACGGCGTGGATCAAGGTACCGGCCGGGATATTGCGCAACGGCAGGTTGTTACCCGGCTTGATGTCGGCGTTGGCACCTGATTCCACCACGTCACCCTGCGAGAGTCCCTGCGGGGCAATGATGTAGCGCTTCTCGCCATCCAAGAAGTGCAGCAACGCGATGTTTGCGGTGCGGTTCGGGTCGTATTCAATGTGCGCGACCTTGGCGTTGACACCGTCTTTGTCGTTGCGGCGGAAGTCGATCACCCGGTAGGCGCGCTTATGGCCACCACCCTTGTGGCGAGTCGTGATGCGGCCGTGGGCGTTGCGCCCACCATGACCGTGCAGCGGACGCACCAGCGACTTCTCCGGCTCCGTACGAGTGATCTCGGCGAAGTCGGACACGCTGGCGCCACGACGACCGGGGGTCGTCGGCTTGTACTTGCGAATTGCCATGTCTAATCAGGTCCTTCTCTCGCGCGCGCGGCTAGGCCGGTGCTCCGAACAGGTCGATCGGCTTGCTGCCCGGCGCCAGGGTGACGATGGCCCGCTTGGTGTTCTTGCGCTTGCCGAATCCGGTCCTGGTGCGCTTGCGTTTGCCCTGCCTATTGGCGGTGTTCACCGATGCGACCTTGACGGAGAAGATCTTCTCGATAGCGATCTTGATCTGCGTCTTGTTCGAATCGGGGTGCACGACGAACGTGTACACGTTGTCGTCCAGCAGCCCGTAGGACTTCTCCGAAATGACCGGGGCCAGGATGATGTCGCGGGGGTCAGCGATGGTTGCCATCAGGCCGAAACCTCCTCGGAAGAAGCGGTGTTGGCGGTGATATAGGCGTTAAGGGCCTCAACGCTGAACACCAGGTCGTCGGCGCGCAGCACGTCATAGGTGTTGAGCTGGTCGGGCGACAGGAGATGCACACCGGGCAGGTTACGCACGCTTTTCGCGCCGGTCTCGTCGCTACGGCCGACGACGACTAACACCTGCTTGCGATCTGTCAGTGTGCCCAGGAACTCCTTGGCGCTCTTCGTGGAAGGAGTCTGGCCGGTAACCAACTCGGTGACCGCGTGGATGCGCCCGTTGCGTGCCCGGTCGGACAACGCCCCGCGCAACGCCGCGGCGATCATCTTCTTGGGTGTGCGTTGGCTGTAGTCGCGCGGCTTGGGACCGTGCACGGTCCCGCCACCGGTGAACTGGGGGGCCCGCGTCGAGCCCTGCCGAGCGCGACCGGTCCCCTTCTGCCGATAAGGCTTGCGGCCACCACCACTGACGTCGCCACGCGTCTTGGTCGAGTGCGTACCCTGCCGAGCCGCCGCCCGCTGAGCCGTGACTACCTGGTGCATCAACGCGATATTCGCGGGGGCGTCGAACAGCTCGGCCGGCAGCTCGATGGTGCCGTCGACCTTGCCATCCGGTGTCTTGACGTCGATTTTCCGGATCTTCTGGGCCTTCTCGGCTGCTTCGTTCCGGGCTGCCATCACTTCTCACCTCGTTTGATCGCGCTGCGGACCATGACGAGCCCACCCGTGCGGCCGGGGACGGCGCCTTTGATCAGCAGCACGCCGTTCTCGGTATCGACCTTGTGCACCAACAGGTTCTGGACGGTCACCCGGTCGTTACCCATGCGGCCAGCCATCCGGGTGCCCTTGAATACTCGGGCGGGAGTGGCGCAGCCGCCGATCGAACCCGGACGGCGGTGCACTGCCTGGGCACCGTGACTGGCGCCCTGCCCGCGGAAGCCGTGCCGCTTCATGGTGCCGGCGAAGCCCTTGCCCTTGGAGGTCCCGGTCACATCGACGTACGTGGCTTCGGCGAAGATCTCCGCCGTCAGCTCTTGGCCGACCTCGTACTCAGCCGCCGCGTCCGGGTGGTCCAGACGCAGTTCAGCCAAGTAACGGCGCGGGTTCACACCCGCGGAGTTGTACTGGCCCGTCACCGGCTTGTTGACCTTCCGCGGGCTGATTTCGCCGTAGGCCAGCTGCACAGCGCTGTACCCATCGCGCTCCGGCGTGCGGATGCGCGTCACCACGTTCGGCCCGGCCTTGACCACAGTCACCGGCACAACTCTGTTGTTCTCGTCGAATACCTGCGTCATGCCCAGCTTGGTACCGAGAATGCCCTTTCGCGCCATCGCTCTGCAATCTCCTACTGGATGTTGACGTCGACACTGGCCGGAAGATCGATACGCATGAGGGCGTCAACCGTCTTCGGCGTTGGATCAAGGATGTCGATCAGCCGCTTGTGGGTGCGCATTTCGAAGTGCTCTCGCGAGTCCTTGTACTTGTGCGGCGAGCGGATGACGCAGTACACGTTCTTCTCAGTCGGCAGCGGCACCGGACCTACGACGCTGGCACCGGTGCGTACGACGGTCTCGACGATTTTGCGAGCCGAGGCGTCAATCGCCTCATGGTCGTAGGCCTTGAGCCTGATGCGGATCTTCTGTCCCGCCACGCTTTTCCTACCTCACTCCACTTAAGGCCCGTATCCGGACCTGGTGCCCCCAGCGCGCCGACCTACCCGGCCAACGTGGGCCGGTCTAGCGTCGCGCCGGATACTGCGCCGCTGTTTACCTGTCGTGGTTCACCGACCCCCGCGCTCGGGCATGTCACCCGCACGCAGCCTTGCCGCGCTCAATTTCAAGACCGAAATTAAGTCGCACGTCAAGGATGGGACCGGACGCGCCCCGTGTGGGCGCTGGTCGTATGCCCGGCCAGGCGTAAACCTGGCGCAAGGCAACCTGAACAGTATGCCTTACTTCACGGTATCGGCCAAATTTCGGGGAGTGGCGGTAGTGGGTCAGTTTGAAGGCGGCTAATTTGACGACACGCACCAAGCCTGTGGGCTCATGGAGACTAGCCTGACCACTCACGCAAGAGCCCCCGCGACCTCAACGCCGAATGGGGCGCGCGGAGGGAAAGACCCGGCGGTAGCGCTCGGACGCAAGGACGGGAAAACAAGATCCATCCGCCTCGCAACTCGAACGCGATCTTCATGCGGAGAAAGGGGCTGGACCCTCCCGAGTAGGTGGGTAGCCACTCACCACGTATCGCGACTCCGCTTGAGGCTGCAACGTAAGGTCTGTCGTCATGACCGGTCCGAGCACCACCTATAAGGTCTGGAAAACCTTAGCTGCCCGCCCCGGCGGGACCCGGCTCTTCTCAGCGGCGGCGGTGGCGCGAGTGCCTTATTTCGCCTCGATCCTGCCGCACGTGGTGCGGATGGAGCCGGGCTTGGCCGAGGTCAAGGTGCCTAAGTGGTTTTTCATCCACAACCACTTGCACACCGTGCATGCGATCGCATCCTGCAACGCCGCCGAAATGGCGATGGGAATGCTGATGGAAGCTACGGTGCCGCGCAGCCACCGCTGGATCCCGAAGGCGATGACCGTGCAGTACTTGGCGAAAGCCACCACGTCACTGCACGCGCAGGCCAGACTGGACCCGCCGGATTTTTCCCAGATCAGCGAAGGCGTCGAGGTGGTCGTGCCGGTCCGGGTGACCGACCGCAGCGGCACCGAAGTGGTCCACGCCGATATCACGGTATGGGTCACACCGGCAACCTGACCGCACGCGCCTGGTGGCCCGATCCTGAGTTCAGTGCACGAACTCAGCGGCGCGGTGTGCCAGCATCACGATGGTGGCGTGCGGCCCACGGCTGGTGATTGCGGGCAAAATAGAGCCGTCAATCACCCAGAGGTTCTCGATGCCGCGGACCCGACACCGATGGTCGACGACGGCCCGCGGGTTACGCTCGGCGCCCATCGGGGCGCTGCCACACAAATGTTGCGACGTCGACCACACGGTTGGACCGATACGCGTTGCCGCACCAAATAATTCGCGGGCCAATTCGCTGCCTTGACGCAGCGCCGCGACATCAGCGGGCTCGCTGTCGTAGCGGTGTTCGATGCGAGCCGGCACCTGGGGATCAGGCGAGACTAGGGTAATGCGCCCGCGCGCCCGCGGCTGCATGAGCGCCACCCCGATATGCGGCCAGTCGCGATGGCCGACGCTACCGTCGCCGGTCATTGCGACGAAACCACCTGTGTACGGCCGTATTTCAATGCCATCAGCGGTGCTTAGCACCACCTCTAATACCGGTCGATCCACCGCCACCGCCCAATTGGTGGGCATCACCCATTCCGGATGGTCGCTGCATTCCATCCCCACCGGCAGCGCCACCACCACTCTCACACCGGCAGCCCGCAGCATGGCCTCATCACCGACGCCCGACAGCATCAGCAGATGAGCCGACTGAATCGCTCCGGCGCACAATACGATTCGGTCAGCAGCCAGAGAGATCAGGCCATCTGGGCCGATCGCGTCAACAGCTACCGCGGTTGCGGCGGAGAAGCGCAGCCGCAGGGCCCGCGTCTGGGCCAGCAACGTCAGGTTGGGTCGTCTCAGCGCGGGTAGTAGATAGCTGACGCCGGAGCTGGTGCGCACACCGTCAATGATGTTGAGCGGAACCGCTCCTACACCTGAAGGCATGTGCGGCCCAACATCGTTGAGGTCAGCGATCCACGGGAACCCTGCGCGCTGGGTAGCCGCTAGGAAAGCCTCAGTGGCGCCTGTCATCTCGCGAGTCCGCCGAACAGGAATGGGACCGGTGTTGCCGTGGGCGGGGCCATCGAAATCCAGGTCCGTCTCGATAGCCCGGAAGTGGTCGAGGACGTCTGACCACCCCCAGCCGGGTATCGCGGCACGTTCGAAATCGTAAGGCAATCCGCGACAGAAGTAGCCGCCGTTGACCGCGCCGGAACCGCCGACCGTGGCTCCGCGCACGATGGGCAATTGACGAGCCGGTTTATCGGTGAGCTTTGTCAAATAGCGCTGAACCAGCGGGCTGCTAACGCCGATCGGCAATTGCAAGCCGTTGGCGGTCTGAGCCAGCAATGCGGGGTCGGCGAGCCCAGGACCTGCCTCGAGCACGGTCACCACGCAGCCGGGATCGGCGGAAAGACGTTCGGCAACAACCGATCCAGCACTGCCAGCACCGACGATCAGCACATCGCTGCGCGAGACGGCTTTAACCAAGGCAAGTCAACGCGGCGGCTAGGTCCGAATCTGCGGCTTGAGCGCACCAATGTTGCGTTCGCGCACCACACCCCACCACAGCCCGATGCCGTAGGCCAGGTCATCGACCCGTTTGAGCACCAGATAGGTCAGTAGTCCGATCGGTTCGGCATCGTCGCCGATGGCGTCCCTGCGGCGCAGCCAGTCCACCACTCCGTCGACGACCGCCGCGATCAGCACAACCCGCCTACAGTGCCGCGACGCGATGGCTGCCAGCAATGCCACCGGCCAGTAATGCCGACAAACGGCCGATGCCAGTTGCAGCGCCGTCGACCATAGACCGCGGGTGGCGATCGCGACAATATCGCGCAGCGATGTCTCGGCACTGCGCATCGCTCTGGCGATTCGGCGACCCGTCAGGACGGCGATCACCAGCGACGCGAGCTGCGTGATGCTCGTCCCGACGGCCATCAGTATCCAGGCCATCAGTGCCCAGCCGGAGATCACCAACGGAGCGGTCTTGTCCGGGTGACGCACCGATAGCGGCGCCGCCGAGCCGCCATAGAATGCTTTGCGCACAATCCAATCACGCAATTCGGTGCGGTGGTCGTGAGCGACCAGCGCGATGGGCTCGTAGCGCAGCCGGGCGCCTGCTTCGATGAGCCGCCAGCACAGGTCGACGTCCTCGCCGGACTGCAGCGTCTCATCGAACCCGCCGACCTCGCAGATGGCGGAGCGGCGACAGATGATCGCCGCGCTAGGTACGTAGGACACCGTGCTGTGGGGCAACACCGGCGCTTCTCGCTGACCGAGGTCCAGTGACGAGTGCACCGCCTCGTAACGAGCTACCGCGTTCACGCCCTGCGAGAGACCGATGATGCGTGGGGCGACCAGGGCGACGGTGGGATCGCAGAAGTGACCGAGCAGGGCTTCTAGCCAACCACGCCGCGGCGAAACATCGGAATCCATAAATGCGACGAAGTCGGTAGCGCAGGCGGCCAGCCCGATGTTGCGCGCCGCCGCTGGCCCTTTACTGCGCGGATTGCGCAACACCTCGACGTCGCAGTGCGCACCCACGAAGTCCTCCGGCTTAAGTGGGCACAACGAACCGTCGTCGACCACAACGACGCGTAATCCGCGTAGTGAGCTCACCAAACGCCGCACCCCAGCGGCGTTGTCACGCACCGGAATCACCACGGTCACGTCGCGGTGCGACGGGCCACCCGCGGGCCGGGGATGCGCCACCGTGGCGTCCAGCAGGGTGCGTGCCAGCTGGGCGCTGACTTCGTCACGCACCTTCAGCCGGCCATCAGACAACATCTCTTGGGCCGCCGGAGCCAACCGCAGCAGGCGGGTTGGTGACCCCCCGAGCAGGGCCGAGCCGTCGCCGAGCACGCGCACTCGGCGATCGACCTGAACGGCGAACCCATCCGGCAGTCGGGCCTGAGTCATAAGCGCGGCTCCTCGATCCCGGCTGCGCCGGCATCATCGTCGGCGGCCGTGCCTATGCGCCACTCCTCCTCATCGCTGCGCTCTGCATCGTCGTCGGCCGTGCCTATGCGCCACTCCTCCTCATCGCTGCGCTCTGCATCGTCGGCGGCGCGGGTCATGTCAGCATCCCGTCGGCCCCAGGAAGCCAACGAGCAACTCGACGCACACACCCGTCGACCATCTCCGCGACGATGCGTTTGCCCTCATCTTCGGTCGCGGTGGTGGGGTCCCCCAACACTCCAACCGTGCTGACTGCCGCGACTCCCCCGCTGCGCATGGCCGGAAGCAATTCCGCCAACGGTGCACCGTTACCGGCGAGCCACCGGTCAGTCAGCACGTCGGCTGGTGAGATATGCAGCAACACCGATGTCTCGGTGTGCCCGGCATGGGCATCGCCGCCGGCGGCGGTACACGGGCACCATGCGACGTCACGGCCTTCGGCGCGCAGTCTGCTCACTGCACGGTCCAACGCGCCGACATTGCCGCCGTGGCCGTTAATGAAGACTAGGCGCTGCGCCCAGCCGCAAGCCGACCTGCCGTACTCCACCAGCAGCGCAGTCAAGGCCTCGGCACCGATGGAGATCGTTCCGGGGAAACTTTGGTGCTCACCGCTGGCACCGTAGGCCAGCGCCGGTGCCACCAGCCAGTCCTGTTCGACGTGGGTCATGAGACGAGCCCGAGCCCCTCGAGCGACGGCGGTCGCGATCCTGGTGTCGGTATCGAGCGGCAGGTGTGGACCGTGTTGTTCGGTAGACCCCAGCGGGATCATGATTGACGGCGAGATGCTTGCTAACTGGCTCGACGTCGCACTCGCTAGTTCCCCGAGTACGGGCACTTGCCGATGGTAGGCCGAATTCTCCTGGCGTGTACCGATTGTTGAACCTTCCATAAAATTTTTTTCCAGCGTGGCGCGTGTCGAGGTCGATATTCGGCTCGCCCGCCACGATTGCAACGTCCGTATCAGGATTTTGACGGAGGTCGCTCCCCCAGCCGCTGACTCTAGGGCAACCGGGTACCAGCCAATCGCCGGGGGCTGCAGACGCCACCCGTTTACGGACTAGACAGCATCGGGAGGCACACCCATCGCCCGGCCAAATCCGGTCGGAACCAGGATGTCGTCGGGGCGCAGGTCACCGACGCTGGCACGCCCCAGACCCATCAACGCCGAGTCGATGCCCGCGCGCAGAATATCGAGGACGTTTTCGACGCCGGTTTGCCCGGCCGCGGCGAGCCCCCACAGGTACGCGCGGCCGATCATCACCGCACGCGCGCCCAGCGCTACCGCCTTGACCACATCGCTTCCGCGCCGGATGCCACCGTCGAGCAACACTTCGATTTGGTCGCCCACGGCTGCCGCTACCGCGGGCAAGGCGCGAATCGCGGCAGGCGTTCCGTCCAAGTTGTTGCCACCGTGGTTCGACACCGATATCGCCGAAACACCGGCATCCACAGCCTTTTTGGCATCGTCGACCCGCATCACACCCTTGAGCATGAACGGTCCGCCCCACAGTTGCCGTAGCCAGGCGATGTCTTCCCAGGTCGGCGGCGGTGTGCTCATCCACTCCCCATAGGCGGCAAAGAACGCGGGGCCGGGCTCGCCGCGTCGGGCCTGGTTCGGTACCCGCAGGTCCGGTGGTCGCAGCGTCTTGGCGAACTGCCATAACCAGCGCTGTCGGACGATCGCCTCCGGCGACAACCGCAGGATGGTCCGCAGGTTCATCTGCTCGGGGATCTTCGGGCTGCCCCAGTCTCGACCATGCGCGAACGTCCAGTCGGTGGTGACGATCAAGCCGACCGCGCCGGCCTGACGCGCCCGTTCGACACGCTCGGCGACCGCGTCGCGACCACCGAGCCAATACACCTGGAAGAAGACCTTGGGGTTGGCGGCGATAACCTCCTCGATCGGCTTACTGGCGAACGAGGACAATCCCATCGCGGTTCGCCGTGCCGCTGCAGCCCGCGCGACAGCAACTTCACCGCCTGGATCGACCGCTTGGACACCGGTCGGCGAAATGATAACCGGCAGCGAAATATCTTGTCCCATAACGGTGGTCGATAGATCACGTTTTTCCGTCACACCAATGACATGGGGCGCAAAGCCGAGTTCACTGAATGCCTCAACATTGTCGGTGACGGTGATTCCATTTTCGCTGGCCGAAATCAGAGAAGAGTAAACAGATTTAGGCAGGCGCCGCTTAGCGCGTTGCTGGGCAATAGCGACGGTTTCAAACCATTCGTCAGCCATGGTTACAGCGGGCTTTCGCTACACAGGCGCAGCGGCGGTCGCACCGCGAGGGTGAGGGGTACCGGCGCGTTGACTCCTCGGCCGCGGGAGTGATCAGCGCGAGGCCGCGGCGTGTCACGGTCGCGGGCCAGTGCCGCAGCGCTGTGCCCTTGGACGCATTCAGGATCTGGGCCATCAATCGGCAAGCCAGTGAAGAACTTGGCCGCCATGCACCCGCCCCGGCAGCTGTCGTAGTGCCCACAGCTACCGCAGGCACCCGCGGAGTGCGGCTCGCGCAGCTCACGAAACAGCGGGGCATTCTTCCACACATTGTCAAAACCGCCGTTAGACAACACGTTTCCCGCCAGAAAGCGGTCATGGATGGCGAACGGGCAGGCGTAAACATCGCCCACCGGGTCAATCAGGCACACCACCCGGCCCGCTCCGCACATATTCAGACCGGCCAAGGCTCCGGACTGGCCGAGCGGCGACAGATGAAAGAAGGAATCACCGGTAAGCACCCGCTCACCGTTGGCAACCAGCCACTCGTAAAGCTGTATCTGCTGGGCGGCGGTGGGGTGTAAGTCTTCCCAGACATCGGCGCCCCGGCCCGAGGGCCGCAGCCGGGTGATCCGCAAAGTGGCGCCGTACCGGCGTGCCAACGTGGCGAATTCGTCGAGCTGGTCGACGTTGCGCCGGGTGACCACCACCGAGATCTTGGCATCGGAGAAGCCTTCTGCAGCAAGGTTTTCCAACGCACGCATCGCCATCGCGAATGACCCGGCACCGCGGATGGCGTCGTTGACCTCGGCGGTGGCGCCGTCGAGTGAGATTTGGACATCCACATAATCACTGGCCGCTAACCGCGCGGCGACCTCTGGGGTGATCCGGACCCCGTTGGTAGAGAACTTCACTCCGACATGGTGCGCGGTGGCGTAGTCCACCAGCTCCCAAAAGTCGGGGCGTACGGTGGGTTCCCCGCCGCCGATGTTGACGTAGAACACCTGCATGCGTTCCAGCTCATCGATGATGTCCTTGCATTGCCGGGTGGACAACTCCCGGGGATCGCGTTTGCCCGAAGACGACAGGCAGTGCACGCAAGCCAGGTTGCACGCATACGTCAGCTCCCAGGTCAGGCAGATGGGCGCATCCAGCCCCTGTTCGAACTGCTCGATCAAGCGGGGCGCCCCGGCCGTCATCGGCGCTGTCATTGCCCCTCCTTGGAATCTTGCTGGGCCACCAGCATGTTGGACTCGGCCAGCACTTGGAGCGCATGCAGGTAGGGACCCTGCCCGGATTCGTCGACCCCGGCAGCGCGGCAAGCGGACCGGACATCGGGATGGTCAGCGAGCGATTGCACGACCGCGAGGATGATGCGATTTTTCAGGAACGACAGTTTGCGGGTGCCGAAGTGATAGAGCAGCGCGCCAAAAGGTTCCGGCCGAATCGCCACCTGTGGGTGTAACCGCCAGCCGTGATCCGGGTCAAAGCCGCCGGGCCCACGAGCCTGCGTGGGCCCGGGCACGCTCAGTAGACCCCGCACATGCCGTCGATAGACACCTCTTCGACGAGGGTCTCTGTGACGAGCTCGGTGTCCGTATCGGTCTCGTGGTCCATATGAATTGCCTCTCGCCGAGGGACTCGACATCAACAGGTCGATCTGGTCGCAATCGTCGCTAGAATATGGCATCGAGTGCCGAAAAGGAAGGGCGGTTTGATGCTGCCGCAGTCGCGGGTGGGCCGGCGGCGCTCGACAACGCCACACCACATTTCCGATACGGCCCTCAAGTTGTTTGCCGCCCGGGGTTTTGCCGACGTGAGCGTCGACGATGTCGCGGCGGCAGCGGGCATCGCTCGCCGCACCCTGTTCCGCTATTACGCGTCCAAAAACGCCATCCCCTGGGGCGACTTCAGCACCCACCTCGCGCAGCTACGGGACCTGTTCGACAACATCGATCCGCGGGTTCCGCTGGACGAAGCACTGCGTTCGGCGTTGTTGGCCTTCAATACCTTTGACGAGTCCGAGACCGTCCGGCACCGCCAACGCATGCGGGTCATCCTGCAAACCGCGGAACTACAGGCCTACTCGATGACGATGTACGCCGGCTGGCGTGAAGTGATCGCCGGGTTCGTCGCCCGCCGGTTGGGCGTCAAGACGACCGACCTACTGCCCCAAACGATCGCCTGGACGATGCTCGGGGTCGCATTGAGCGCCTATGAGCACTGGCTAGCTGACGAATCAGTGCCGTTACCCAAGGCACTCGCGAATGCGTTCGACGTGGTCGGCGCCGGATTCGCAAAGCTCAACCCGTGAGCGAGCACCTGCTGCACACGCTGCGGTCGCAGGGGCGGTTCTGCGCCACCGACTCTCCGATGTACGCCGAGTTGCTGGAGCTGGTGGCCGACGACGTCGAAGCCGGCGGGGTCTTCGCGACCATCTTGGCCGGCCACGAAGACGCTCCAGCACGCCACGCGGTGCCGCTTCGGCTGCTCGGCGGGCTGCACCGGTTGGCGCTGGACGGTCGGGCAGCAGAATTGCGCCGCTGGTATCCCAGCGTCGGCGGCCGCTGGGACGCCGAATCCGCTTGGCCCGATATCGTTCGCGCCGCAGCCGACCAGACCGACTCGCTGCGTGCGGCACTGGGGCAACCGCCACAGACCAACGAGGTCGGCCGATCTGCCGTGCTGATCGGTGGGCTGCTGCACCTGGCTGGCCAACAGGGGCGCCGATTCGCGTTGCCGGTCAGGCTTTTCGAGATCGGATCGAGCGCCGGGCTGAACCTGCGGGCAGACCACTATCGCTACCACTATGGTGGCGGCCAGTGGGGTCCGATCGACACGCCGGTGACCATCGACAACGCCTGGCAGGGCGAACTGCCGCCGGCAGGTGAGGTGCGGATCGTCGAACGCAACGGCTACGACATCGCGCCCCTCGACGTCACCAGCCCCGACGGGGAAATGACGGTGTTGAGCTACGTCTGGCCGGACCAACGCGCGCGGCTGCAACGGCTGCGTGGCGCCATCGCGGTCGCCAGGAAGGTTCCGGCGCGGCTGACCCGCCAAACGGCAGCCGAGGCGGTCGCCGGACTGACCCTGTCCGACGGCGCGTTAACCGTGCTGTGGCATTCGATCACCTGGCAGTATCTATCCGACGATGAGCGGACCGCGATCCGCGACGGAATCAACGCCGTGGCCAGACGCGCCGATAGCCGCTCACCGCTGGCGCACCTCACCCTCGAGCCGGCGCACGATGGTGCCGGTGGTGGGATCAAGTTCCTGGTGCGCGCCCGCAGTTGGCCAGGTGGCGAACGTCAGATCCTGGGCGAATGCCATCCGCACGGCCCACCGGTGCACTGGCGGTAGCGACCTGAACACGCTGCGGCCTAGTTACTCCAGCATTTCGGAGATGGGCGTGCCCGCAGCGATTTTGGAGCGGACCTTCATGACTTTGCCCGACATCCCGCCACCAACCACGCCGACCAGCACCCCGTCGCGTTCGTAATAGGCCAAAAATTTGCGGCCGTCGTCCTCGACGAGGTGGACGATATCGGTGGCGTGCGGCTCCCCCAAACATTGGATCTTGATGTCATATTGGTCGCTCCAGAAATACGGAACGACCACGCCTGCCGGCGCGTCGCGCCCCAGCATCGCGGGCACCACGACCCGGGCTTGATCGGCGACGTTGCTCCAATGTTCTACGCGTGCTTGGTGTCCCATCCGGTCACGCCAGGAGGCGACGTCGCCGAGCGCCCACACATTCGGTGCGCTGGTACGTCCGGCCTCGTCGCAAATGACACCGTTATCGACCTTGATGCCGCTGCCGTCCAGCCATTCAGTCGCCGGCCGTGACCCGATTCCGACAACCACCAGATCGGCCGGCGCTTCGGTGCCGTCGGTGAGCACCACCGTGTCGACATGGCGCTGGCCACGCACCTCGGCCACCCCGAGACCGGTACGCACGTCCACGCCCTCGTCGCGATGGAGCCGCGCCACCAGCTCGCCGATCTGCTCGCCGAGCACCGATGCCAACGGTGTCGGCTGCGGCTCAACCAGCAGCACATCCACCCCAAGACCGCGCAGGCTGGCCGCCACCTCGCAGCCGATGAAGCCGGCGCCGATAACCACGGCGTGCCGTGCGGCGGATGCGTGCTCACGCAGCGCCATGCTCTCGTCGAAGGAGCGCAGCACCCGAATGCCTTCGAGGTCGGGGAACGCCGGAATGCGCCGCGGCACTAAGCCTGTCGCGATGACGAGCTGGTCGTAGCCGAGCACCGTCCCGTCGTCCAGGGTCACCGTCTGTTGATGGGCGTCGAGGCTGGTAGCGGCCGAACCCAGCCGCAGGGTGATGTCTTTCTCGTCGTACCACTCCCGTGGTTTGAGGGCGACGTCGTCGACCTGCTTGCGTAGCATCTCCTTGGACAGCGGCGGCCGGTCATACGGGAGATGCACCTCGTCGCTGACGATGATGAGGGGACCGGTGTAGTCGGCCCTGCGCAGTTGCTCGGCGGTTCGGGCGGCGGCGAGCCCCCCGCCGATGATCACGATGCCCTTGTCTCCGGTCAGTATTTCAAGGCCCCCTTGTCAACGGGGATCTGCGTGCCCGACAGCGTGCCCGAGCCGTCACCAGCGAGCCAGACAACGACATCGGATATCTCATCGGGCGTCATAAAACCCTTGGACTGCAACGGCATTGGCGGAAAGCTATGGAGATAACTGGGATGTTCGGCGAATATCTCCGTCATCGCCTGCGGCTCGATCATCGGGGTGTCGACCGAGTAGGGATGGATGGAGTTGACCCGGATTCCGAATCCGCCGAGCTCGATCGCTAACGTGTTGGTCAGCGCCACCAGTCCGTATTTGCTCGCCGCGTAATGGCCGTTGCCCGGCGTGGCCTTCAAACCGGCCGACGAGCTGACGATCACAATGGAACCTCCGTTGCCAGCCTCGATCATCGTGGGCACCGCGGCGCGCAGGGTACGCCAGGTGCCCGTCAGATTGACCCCGATAACGGTGTCCCACTGCTCATCGGTGAGTTCCCAGAGCCGCCCCCAGCCCAGCACGCCGGCGTTGGCCACCAGGATGTCGAGCCGGCCGAACTGCTCGGCGCCGTCAGCCACCAGCTGCCGCAGCGCGGCATCGTCGCGGATGTCCACCTCGCGGGCCAGCACCTTGCGGCCCTCGGCTTCCACCGCGCACGCGGTCTCGGTGAGGTCTTCTGGCGTGGCCGGCGGGTAGGCGATACTGCTGGATACCGGAGCGCAGATATCGAGCGCGATGATGTCGGCGCCTTCGCGGGCCAGCCGCACCGCATGCGAGCGCCCCTGGGCACGAGCGGCGCCAGTGACAAACGCCACCCGTCCCTGCAGTGATCCCGCCTGCGTCGCCACCCTGACAGGCTAACAGCGGCCCTGGTTGGCGCCGCCGAGTGTGAATCTGACGACGCGACGCGTAAACCCGTCGTGGGATTCACACTCGCGGCCGACAAGGGGTCAGATTTCAGAGATGATCTGGACCCGTCTGCTGTTGTATTCCTGATCGGTCAACGCACCGCTGGCGCGGAGCGTCTCGAGCTCCTGCAGCCGCTGCGCGATCGATGGCTGCGGCGGCGAGCCGACCGGTGCCGGTTGGGCAGCCGATGCCTGCTGTTCGGCCGCCCGGCGCACCACCGCGTGGATCTGCTGACGCAGTCCCGGATTCGACCGAATGTCAACCATGCGGTTGAGCGGAACATTGTTGGCCTGCAGGATCGCCAAGATCTCCATCAGCGGGCCGGCTTGCCCGCTCAAGTCGTAGGTTTGGTTGTCTTCGGCCACGGTGAACTGCGCGGGCACCAGCCCATTGACCAAAGCGCTTCGCTCCCAGTCGATTCGGTACTCCTGAGTGGTCGGGTCAACCAGGACGACGAGCTTGCGTGCAGTGAGGTTGCCCAGCCGGGTAACGCTGGCGATGACCCGGTCTTGACTATCAAACGGCACAAACCCGGATCCGGAGATATGCAGATTCACCTTCACCACGGGTTGCTCGTTGATCCGAGTACCCGTCTCGGTGAGCCCGGTGATTTGGGCGAGCGTCAGCACCCCGTGCTGCTCAAGCTCCGCGGTTTTGGCGGCCGACTTGGCCCCGTAGTTGGTCAACGCCAGCGCGATCAGCACGTCAGCGACGGTGATGAGCAGGCCAACATAGAACATCCACTGCAGCAGGCTGCCCAATCCCAGGGCGAAGTAGACGACCAGAAAGATCGGCCCGACGAGACCGCCGCACAGCAAAACCAATAACTGTGTCTTCAGATAGCGTGCTAACACGTGCCTCTCCTCGCCTCGCAGGGAAGTTCGTGTCAGATTAGCGCCAGCAAGGCTGCCACGAGCCACATACGCGCAAAGCCCGGACTGCCGATTTCGGCAGTCCGGGCTTTGTACTGACTCCGCGGTAAAGAGACTTACTTAATGATCTTGACGACCCGGCCGGCGCCGACCGTGCGGCCACCTTCGCGGATCGCGAAGCGCAGACCCTCGTCCATGGCGACGGGCTGAATCAGCTTCACCGAAATGTTGGTGTTGTCACCGGGCATCACCATCTCGGTGCCCTCCGGCAACGTCACCACACCGGTCACGTCGGTGGTACGGAAGTAGAACTGCGGACGGTAGTTGTTGAAGAACGGCGTGTGCCGGCCACCCTCGTCCTTGGACAGGATGTAGACCTGGCCCTCGAACTCGGTGTGCGGCGTGGTGGTGCCGGGCTTGATCACGACCTGGCCGCGCTCGACGTCCTCGCGCTTGATGCCACGCAGCAGCAGACCGACATTGTCACCGGCCTGGCCCTGGTCGAGCAGCTTGCGGAACATCTCCACACCCGTGACGGTGGTCTTGGTGGTCGTCGGACGAATACCGACGATCTCGACTTCCTCGTTCACGTTGACCACGCCGCGCTCCACCCGACCGGTGACCACGGTGCCACGACCGGTGATGGTGAAGACGTCCTCGACGGGCATCAGGAACGGCTTGTCGGTCTCGCGGACTGGGTCCGGGATCGACTCGTCGACCGCGTCCATCAACTGGGCGACGGACTCGACCCACTTGGCGTCGCCCTCGAGCGCCTTCAATGCCGAGACACGCACCACCGGGGCGTCCTCGTCGAACTCCTGGGCGGCCAGCAACTCGCGGACCTCCATCTCGACCAGCTCGAGCAGTTCCTCGTCGTCCACGGCGTCGGACTTGTTCAGTGCGACCAGGATGTAGGGCACACCCACCTGACGAGCGAGCAGCACGTGCTCACGGGTCTGCGGCATCGGGCCGTCGGTGGCGGCGACCACCAGGATCGCGCCGTCCATCTGGGCAGCACCGGTGATCATGTTCTTGATGTAGTCGGCGTGGCCCGGGGCGTCGACGTGAGCGTAGTGACGCTTCTCGGTCTGGTACTCCACGTGGGAGATGTTGATGGTGATACCGCGCTGACGCTCCTCGGGCGCGTTGTCGATCTGGTCGAAGGCGCGCGACTCATTCAGGTTGGGGAACTTGTCATGCAGGACCTTGGTAATAGCCGCGGTCAGGGTGGTCTTGCCGTGGTCAACGTGACCGATGGTCCCGATGTTGACGTGCGGCTTCGTCCGCTCGAACTTCGCCTTCGCCACTTCTGTGTCCTCCTGGACTTGTTGGTGCTTGTAAAAGCAGTGTTGATGTTTTCTAGTTATGCCGCGGTAGTGACCGCGTCAGCATACTCGTGAGCTTCGCTCACTCGCCCGTCGCCTTCGCGATGATCTCCTTCGACACGTTCGCCGGCACTTCGGAGTACGAGTCGAACACCATGGAGTAGTTCGCCCGGCCCTGCGTCTTGGACCGCAGGTCGCCGACGTAGCCGAACATCTCCGACAGCGGCACATGCGCCTTCACCACGCGCGCGCCGGCACGCTCCTCCATGGCCTGAATCTGGCCACGGCGGGAGTTCAGGTCGCCGATCACGTCGCCCATGTAATCCTCGGGCGTGGTGACCTCGACGGCCATGATCGGTTCCAGGATCACCGGCTGTGCTTGCGCGGCAGCCTTTTTCAGCACCTGCGAACCAGCGATCTTGAACGCCATTTCCGACGAGTCGACGTCGTGGTACGCACCGTCGAGCAGGGTAACCTTCAGGTTCACCAGCGGGTAGCCGGCCAGCACGCCGTACTGCATGGCGTCTTGGGCACCGGCGTCCACCGACGGGATGTACTCGCGCGGGATACGGCCACCGGTGACCTTGTTCTCGAACTCGTAGGTCGCGCCGTCCTCGCCGGTAAACGGCTCGAGTTTGATGATCACCTTGGCGAACTGGCCCGAGCCACCGGTCTGCTTCTTGTGGGTGTACTCGACGGTCTCCACGACCCGGCGGATGGTCTCCTTGTACGCCACCTGCGGCTTGCCGACGTTGGCCTCGACCTTAAACTCGCGGCGCATCCGGTCGACCAGGATGTCCAGGTGCAACTCGCCCATCCCGCCGATCACGGTCTGGCCGGTTTCGGAGTCCAGGTGCACCTTGAAGGTCGGGTCCTCCTCGGCGAGCTTCTGAATCGACAGGCTCAGCTTCTCCTGGTCGCTCTTGGTCTTCGGCTCGATGGCCACCTCGATCACCGGGTCCGGGAAGGTCATCGACTCGAGCACGATCTGGTTGTTCGGGTCGCTCAGAGTGTCGCCGGTGGTGGTGTCCTTGAGGCCGATCACCGCGTAGATGTGACCAGCTGCAGCAGACTCGACAGGATTCTCCTTATTCGAGTGCATCTGGAACAGCTTGCCCAGCCGCTCCTTCTTTCCCTTGGTCGCGTTGATGACCTGGCTGCCGGAGTCAACCTTGCCCGAGTACACCCGGACGTAGGTGAGCTTGCCGAAGAAGGGATGCGTCGCCACCTTGAACGCCAGTGCGGAGAACGGCTCGTCGGTCGACGGCTTGCGGACGATCTCCTCGTCCTCTTTGCCCGGTGCGTGGCCGATGGCCGCCGGCACGTCCAGCGGCGAGGGCAGGTAGTCGATGACGGCGTCGAGCATCGGCTGGACGCCTTTGTTCTTGAACGCGCTGCCGCACAGCACCGGGTACGCCTCCGAGCTGATGGTCAGCTTACGGATCGCGCCCTTGATCTCGGCAACCGTGAGCTCTTCGCCGCCGAGGTATTTTTCCAGCAGCGCCTCGTCGGTTTCGGCGACGGCCTCGAGCAGCTTGGTGCGGTACTCCTCGGCTTTCTCCTTCAAATCGGCCGGTATGTCAACAACGTCGTACTTCTCACCGAGCTTGGTCTCGGCGCTCCACACCTTGGCCTTCATCTCAACCAGGTCGACGACGCCTTCAAAGTCACCCTCGGAGCCGACGGGTAGCTGGATGGGAATGACGTTGGCGCCCAGCCGCTCCCGCATGGTGCGAACCGAGAAGTAGAAGTCGGCGCCGATCTTGTCCATCTTGTTGACGAAGCAGATGCGCGGAACGTCGTATTTGTCGGCCTGCCGCCAGACCTGCTCGGACTGCGGCTCGACGCCTTCCTTGCCGTCGAAAACCGCGACGGCGCCATCAAGAACACGGAGCGAACGCTCGACTTCCACGGTGAAGTCGACGTGGCCAGGCGTGTCAATAATGTTGATCTGGTTGTCATTCCAGAAGCAGGTCGTGGCCGCGGAGGTGATGGTGATCCCGCGTTCTTGCTCCTGCTCCATCCAGTCCATGGTGGCGGCGCCGTCGTGCACCTCACCGATCTTGTAGCTGATACCGGTGTAGTAGAGGATGCGCTCTGTCGTCGTCGTCTTGCCGGCGTCGATGTGCGCCATGATGCCGATGTTGCGGACCTTGGTGAGGTCGGTCAGCACGTCCTTCTGTGCCACAGAAGTCTTCTCTTTCGGTTGATAGTTGCTGTTGTCATTGCGCCTGGTCGACGGGAGCAGGCGGCTAAATCACCAGCGATAGTGCGCAAACGCGCGGTTTGCCTCGGCCATCTTGTGAGTGTCCTCGCGCCGCTTCACCGAGGCTCCGAGGCCGTTGCTGGCATCGAGGATCTCGTTGGCCAGCCGCTCGATCATGGTCTTCTCCCGACGTTGCCGCGAGAAGCCGACCAGCCAGCGCAGGGCCAGCGTGGTCGATCGGTCCGGTCGAACCTCGACAGGCACCTGATACGTCGCACCGCCAACGCGACGGCTACGCACCTCAAGGGCCGGCTTGACGTTGTCGAGAGCTCGCTTGAGCGTGATGACGGGATCGGTGCCGGTCTTGTCGCGGGCATGCTCGAGCGCACCATAAACAATGCGTTCGGCCAGCGATTTCTTCCCCTTCAGCAGAATTTTGTTCACCAGCTGGGTGACCAGCTGCGACCCGTAGACGGGGTCGTTGACCAACGGACGCTTGGGTGCGGGCCCCTTGCGTGGCATCAGCTCTTCTCCTTCTTGGCGCCATAACGGCTACGAGCCTGCTTGCGGTTCTTGACGCCCTGGGTGTCGAGCGAACCGCGAATGATCTTGTAGCGCACACCGGGCAGGTCCTTCACCCGGCCACCACGCACCAGCACCATGGAGTGTTCCTGCAGGTTGTGACCCTCGCCTGGGATGTACGCCGTGACCTCAACCTGACTCGTCAGCTTCACGCGGGCAACCTTGCGAAGCGCCGAGTTCGGCTTCTTCGGGGTGGTGGTGTACACGCGGGTGCAAACACCACGACGCTGCGGGCTGCCCTTCAGAGCCGCGGTCTTGACCTTGCCGATCTTGTCCCGACGGCCCTTGCGGACCAGCTGCTGAATGGTTGGCATCTACCGGCTTTCTGTGTTGCGTTCGTTGTCAAGCCTGTTGGCAAGTCTGGTTGTAGTGCAGTTATGCCCCGCCGCAGTACCCTGCGATCGGGTGTGTCGCATGTGCCCGCCCCGGACCGAATCCGTTGCATCCTGGACATGCGAATTGGCCCAGCATCACGCCCCCTAACATCAGGCGCCGTAAGCCGCCAGGCACGAGCAACCACAATACCCGTCCCTGCTCGGGCAGGTCAAAGCGACCCGATAACCCAACCGGCCTCAGCCGGCGCCCATGCCGCTTGCCACCGCAAAGGCTCCCGCTACAGCAAGCAAGACGGCCAGAATCTGCCGACGGCGAGACCGCACCCAACTATGCAACTGCAGCATGACTACTTGGGTTTGCGCCGGTTTCACCAGGTAGGCCACCAACGGCATCTCGACGACCGCAAGCGTCACAAGGATGAACCCGATAGCGGCACTCACCTGCATGCCGATGCTCGCTCCCGAGGCCAGGATGGCGGCGACTGCCACCAACCACTCGACAGCCGGCGGTGTGCCGGACATGCCGACCACGAACGCTACCCGGAAAGACGGGCCATCCAGCAAACCCCGGGCGCGGCCCAGCAGTCGCGAGAGTGCGGTCGGCCGGCCCGGGTTCAACAGCCCGGCCGGTGCAACGCCGACGGCCGGCACAGGTACCGATGCCCGAAGATGCGTTGGGAAGCCCACCGCGACGAGCACGGCGAGGAGTAGCACCAGCAAACCAACAACGATTTGGACGTGCCGGCCGGTCGAGCTCGCAGCAACGGAATTCACGCCTTCCGCAAACGCAGGCGCGAAGCCGCGTAGCCCCGTCAACAACCCGACAGTTAAAGCGCTACTCGCTATCAGGGCGCCGAGCCAGTATCCAAGCAAATTACGCATGGGCCGTTGCCGCGAAATCAACAGCAGCGCAACGCCAATACGCACCGGGTCGGCCGCCACCAGAAGTGCCAGCACAAACACCATCACCATCAGCCGGACCGCCTTACGCTGCCGGTGAGCCTGCTCCTCTGGGTGGCGGTATCGTTCACCACTTCGTGTCCCCCTGCTGCTAGGCACAAACGCTGCAGCGTCACACGTAAACCCACTGTCCCAATCATCGAAGCGACCTCTAATTCGGGAAGTGATCAGCAGCGTAATCGGTTGGTTCCACAAATGTGGGGTAATCGAATAATCGCGCGCCCGAACACAAAAGCCGCTGGTGAGATGGCTGCGCGCTGCACCAACCCCATCGACACGGTCAGTGCGTGGCAGCTGCGCATCAACGCTGGCAAACAACAGCCAGAACGCGGCGGCGCCTCATTCTTTGACGAAGCAGTACATCCGGTAGGACAGTATCCCGCTTTCCAGATCACGACGAGCGACCGAGACCCACCTAGGGACGAGATCCCGGGCAAAGCGTTGCAGCAACGCTGGCAGATAGCGATCGATCATGCCCATCCACTGCTGCGAATTTTTCTCCAGCCCACGCCTGACCTCGGCGCTGATGTCCCGGTGCGAAACCATGCGCATCGGGGCGTCGGCCAACATCGCCTCCCATGCAGCAACACCGTTGTGGGGTTGGACGTCGGCGTAGAGGAAATGCCCTCCCGGCCGCAGCACGCGCGCCACTTCGGCAAGGAAGCGCGGAAGACTGGGGTAATAAGTCGAGGATTCGATGTTGACGACTGCATCGAAAGACTGGTCGGGGAAGGGCAGGTTTTGGGCGTCACCTCGCACGAAATCTAGGCCGGGCAACCGGTGCCGTTTTTGACAAAAGGCGACACCGGTTGAGTTCAAATCCATTCCGGTATATGACGCCGGGTGCAAGGTGCGCATCAGGTATGAGGCTCCGCCGCCGTGGCCGCAACCGACTTCCAGGACCCGTTTGCCACGGATATCCGCCTGAGTCGCCGTGCGATGGTAGAGCTGGATAGAACCCCTATTGGGCTCGTCGGAGACAACCAACTGCAAAGACATGGGCGGATCCTCCTCATAGCCGAAGTTGAGGAAGACATCGTCGGCGCCAAGCCGGCGGGTGACGAGGGGATAAGCCCACTTCTGCAGCTTCTGATCGACCAGCTTCCAATAGAGCGGGCTTTGCAGCACACGGTCTTTGAGTGGCATGCCGGAAGTATCGCAGACCGCAGCGGCACCTCAGGTCGTTTCTGCCGTCTAGCTCAGACTATTACCGCCTATTACCGCCGAGCGTGGTACGCCGCTCCAAGCCAGCCGCCAGCCGCAACACCATGTCGGAGAACACCGCGTCCGTGTCGACGTCGTCCATGACGCCGGTCATTTCCAACAGCACAAACCCGTGCAGTGCCGACCAGAATTCGAGCGCTGCGTAGAAAGCTTCCTCACCGTCGAGGCCGAAGGACGACAACACCGCAATCACCGGTGCGGCCGCGCCCCTGGTCGCAGCGGTGTACTCGGGGTCATCCCCGCCCAGCGGCATCCGGGTGAACGCCGAATACCGACCGGGGTGGTGGTGGGCATAGCTGCGGTAGGCGCAGGCCATGACCAGCACCGCGTCATCGCGGGCACGACCCTCGCCGACCCGGTGCAACATCGTGATGATGTCGTCGATGACCCGAATCCGCACGGCGCGGCGCAGGTCCTCCAGGCTGTTGACGTGGTTGTACAGCGACGGCCCCTTGGTGCCCAGCTGGGTCGCCAGCGCATTAATGGTCAGCGAATCCCAGCCCTCCCGGTCCAGGAAGGTCAGTGCGCCGTCGATAATGCCGTCGCGGCTCAGCTTGGCCGAGCGGGCCACGGATTTCGCTGCTTTCGCCGCGCGCTGGCGCCCACCCGCTGACTGCGGTTCCGGCTGAGCTGACATGGCGATCGTCCTTCGATTGCGATGACACGGTTGGGCCACCGCCGCTTTTCGGTGCACGGTGAGTTCAACTAACGACTCTAGTTGACGAACTCGTGTACTTGGTCGTTCGTGCACGTAGGCTCAGTCCAGCAGACACCCGCCACAGCGAAGGGGCCCGCCGTGAATTGGACAACTGTCGCGGGGTCGCTAGCTACCTGCGTCATGACGATCGCTGCCACCCCTGCTGCCCCACCGCCAAGCGCGCACGCCAAAAACGGCGACACCCATGTCACCGGGGAGGGCCTCCAGCAGACTCTGGACTGCAACGATTCCACCTTGATGGTCGATGGCACAGCGAATATCGTCACCGCGAAGGGAACCTGCTGGGCGGTCACGTTAATGGGTTCGTCCAACACCGTGATCGCCGACACCGTGATCAACGACATCACCGTCTACGGCTGGGACCAGACAGTGTTCTTCCACAACGGCGAACCGTTCATCAAGGACCGCGGCCGCGAACTAGGCATGGTCAACCGGCTGCAGCGGGTACCCGGCTAATCCAAGGAATCGAGGAACCATGCGCTCCCCCATCACTGACGCATCCAGGCTGGCCGCACTGGCCCTGACGCTGGCGGTCGTACCGACAACTTTCGGGCTGGCCAGCTGCAGCTCGACGGCCAACCCCCCGGCAGGCCCGTCGACGAAAACCACGAGCAGCGTGACAACCACAACGAGTGCCGGAGCCGCACCGACGACGGGCGCACCCACCACCGCATCGGTCGAGATCGGAAACACAATGAACTACGGATCCCTTGGAACCACCGCCACCCTCGATTGCGGCGACGGCAAATCCTTGAACGTGGCCGGCTCCAGCAACACGCTGACCGTCAACGGCAGCTGCGCAACGGTGACCATCGGCGGCACGAATAACAAGATCACCTTCGACAAGATCGACCAACACCTCAGCGTGCTGGGGCTCGACAACACCATCACGTATAGAAACGGCGACCCGCAGGTCGACAACATCGGCTCGGGCAACACCATCAACAAGGGCGGATGACCCGCTAGCTCACCTCAGGACCCGCCGGGGCGCCATGGCGGCCGGCGCCCGCAGCGAACCGTCCGGCACCGTCGGCGGCCTCCGCGGCGACGCGCGAGATGCTGGCAAATTCGAAGTCCAACGCCGCAGCTTCCGGCATCCCCCATTGGTGCAGCGCCGACAATCGATCCGATCGCAGGCATTGCTGCGGCAGCGCGGCCAGTTGAGCCGCCAGTTCCTCGGCTGCTTGCCTGGCTTGGCCCTTGGGCACGACCCGATTGGCCAAGCCGATCGCTAGCGCTTCGTCGGCTGCCACCGCGCGGCCGGTGAGAATCATGTCCATCGCCCGACTCTGCCCGATGAGCCGGGGCAGCCGCACCGTACCGCCGTCAATGAGCGGCACTCCCCACCGCCGGCAAAACACCCCGAACACGGCGTCCTCCTCGGCTACCCGCAAATCACACCACACGGCTAACTCCAGACCACCGGCAACGGCGTAGCCGCTCACCGCGGCAATCACCGGTTTGGACAACAGCATCCGTGAAGGCCCCATCGGCCCGGGACCGCTGGGATGCACGGCGTTAGCCTCGGGGGTACCGAAGGCCTTCAAATCGGCTCCTGCGCAAAAGGTTCCGCCGTCGCCCCACAACACGGCCACCGATGCGGTGTCGTCGCGGTCGAATTCCTCGAACGCGGCGTAGAGGGCGGCCGCCGTCGGGCCGTTGACGGCGTTGCGCGCCGCCGGCCGGTTGAGGATCACCGTCGTCACCGGGCCCTTGCGCTCGACACGCACTGGATTAGTCATGTCGCCTCCGCGAGTTGAGTCCCATCTTTTTGTTCCACCACGTCGCGTCGCCCCGCCAGTTCAGTGGCGAAGTCGTAGTAGGCGGCACGCAGCTGGGCGCCCGGCCAATCGGCGGGTAGCAGTTCGGCCGGCAGCATCGGGTCAGCGAGCAAATGGCGCATCATCGCCGCGGCCACCACGAACCGACCGGGAATGTCAGGCGCTGCGGCCATCTCGTCGAGCAGCCGGTGGCCGGTCGCCGTCCATGTAGGCAGGTCCCACAGCTGACCGGCCAGCTGAGCGGGCGCATCGTCGCGAGCACTCAATATCCGCACCCGGGCCGCAACCTCGGGATCCAAGTCCAGGTCGAGGTTGTCGGGGCGCATCCATACCCCCTCGCGCAGTTCACCAAAACGCTTGTTGTACATGGCAGTTCGCAGTGCAGCCCGACTGCGGGCATCGGTGCCTACGCTGGTGACGATCAACATGACCCACCACCCATGCCACGACCGCACCCCTGGGCGCATCGCCTCGTCCTGGCGGCGCTGACGGGCCAGCAACCGATCGGAGAGCCGATAACCGTCAGCCGACCGGATTAGATCGCCCGCACTGACCATGCGGGTCAGGGCGACCCGCAGCGCAGTCTCCTTGATACCGAAATCGGCGGTAAGCCTGATCAGTTCGCTAGCGGTCGCCCAGGCAGGATGGGCACCGAGCAGCACGCTGAGCACCACTGATCGGGCAGTCATATTCGGCATGGCTACACCTGCGAAGCCTGGCGGCCGTAGTCGCCAAACGGCTCGTCGCGGTGGCGCACGGCGTCCCGAAAGCCGTGCTCGACTGCGTCGGCGACAAAGGCGTGCCCCTCAGGCGTGTGTCGCGCAACTCCGTCGAAAACGGTACTGACCATCCTGCTGGTGGCCACACCTTGTTGCAGCAGAGCGGAATTGAGCGCGAGCTTGACCATGATCAGCTGGTTGATCGGCATCGCAGCGATGCGGGCCACCAACCGTTCGGTGCGCTCGTCGAGATCTTGCGGATCCGGCGCTTCGACCGCCAAGCCCCACTCGGCGGCTTGCGCACCGGTGATGCAATCACCAGTGAACAGAAGACGTTTGGCGCGCTGGTCACCGAGACGATGCGCCCACAGACCCGCGGCGGGAACCCCCCACACCCGCGTCGGCGGATAGCCAATTTTGGCATCGGCGGCGGCGATCACCTGGTCGGCGTGCAGCGCGATGTCGGTGCCGCCGGCCACGCAGTAACCATGGATCTTGACCACAGTCGGCTTGTCGGCATGCAGCAAGCTGGAGAACCCCCGCACGAACCGGCTCATCATCTGGTAGTCGATCATCGGGTCCCACGGCTGGTTCGCGAAGTGGTTGATGGCCTGGGTCTTGCCGTCCAGCACGGTGCCTTTGTACGCGCTACCGCCGCCTGCCGGCGACTGCCCCTCGGCGTAGGCGGACAGGTCGAAACCCGCGCAAAAGCCCTCGCCACGACCGGATACCAGGATGACATGCACGTTCGGGTCCACGTCGGCACGCTCAACTAAGGCGGACAACTCCAGCGGCGTATCGGCGATGATCGCGTTGCCCTTCTCCGGCCGATTGAAGGTGATCCGCGCAACCCGGTCGGCAACCTCGTAGGTCATAGTTTTCAGGTTGTCGAAGTCCACTGGCCTGATTGCGTGAGTCATTGGCGCCGCTCCTCCTCATCGCTTCGCTCTGCATCGTCGTCGGCGCGGGTCATGTTGCGACTCAGCCTTTTACCAGGGCTCGCTCAAGGATGGGCGCCAGGTCCAACCCGGTTGGCAAGGTACCGAACGCCCCGCCCCACTGACCGTCGAGCCGGGTAGCCAGGAACGCCTCGACGACGGCAGGATGCCCGTAGCGCACCAGCAACGACCCCTGCAACGCCAGGCAGATGTCCTCAGCGACTTTGCGAGCGCGGTACTGGATAGTTTCAACGTCGGCCAGTTGTGGCCGCAGCCGCTCGACATGGGCGTCCAGTCGGGAGTCCTGACCCGCGGATCCGGCCAATTCGCCAAATAGCACCTCGACGCATTCGGGTCGAGTTGCCATGGCACGCAAGGTATCTAGGGCGCTGACGTTACCTGAGCCCTCCCAAATGCCCATCAGCGGCGCCTCGCGGTACAGCCGCGGCATCCCGGAATCCTCCACATATCCGTTGCCGCCCAGGCATTCCAGCGCTTCAGCAGCATGCGGGGTGGAACGCTTGCACACCCAATACTTACTGGCCGCCAGACCGATGCGGCGCAGCAGCGCCTCTGTCTCGTTCCCGCGCACCGCATTGTCGGTGGCACCGGCCATCCGCATCGCGACCATCGTGGCGGCCTCAGCCTCGACGGCCAGGTCCGCCAGTACGTTGCGCATTAGCGGCTGGTCAATCAGGTAGGCGCCGAATGCTTTTCGATGCTGGGCGTGGTGGATGGCGCGGGTCAGGCCGGTGCGCATGCTGGTGGCACTGCCCAGGGTGCAGTCCAACCGGGTGAGGTTGACCATCTCGATAATGGTCGGGACCCCGCGTCCCTCTTCACCGACCAACCAGGCAGTGGCACGAGAGTATTCAACCTCACTTGAGGCGTTGGCATGGTTACCGAGCTTGTCCTTGAGTCGCTGCAAGAACATCCGGTTGCGGGTGCCATCGGGGAGCACCCGCGGCAACAGAAAGCACGACAGCCCGGCCGGTGCCTGCGCAAGCACCAGGAAGATGTCGCACATGGGTGCCGACGTGAACCATTTGTGGCCCGTGAGGCTGTACGTGCCGTCGGCGTTTGGGGTCGCCCGGGTGGTGCCGGCGCGGACATCGGAGCCACCCTGCTTCTCGGTCATCGACATGCCCGCGGTGATGCCGCGCTTGCTGGTGGCCAGTTTCAGTTCCGGGTCGTACTCGCGGCTGGTCAGCAACGGCTCGTAGACCGCTGCCAGCTCGGGGTTGCACCGCAGCGCTGGGACAACAGCGTAGGTCATCGAGATCGGGCACATATGCCCCGGCTCGACGGTCCATACGGAGGTCATGGCGGCACGCACCACATGCGCCCCCGGCCGCTCATCGGCCCACGGCGCAGCGTGCATGCCGTGGGAGATCGCCGTGCGCATCAGCTCGTGGTAGGCCGGGTCGTATTCCACCTCATCGACGCGGTGTCCGTATCGGTCGTGGGTGTGCAGGACAGGCCGGTTGCGGTCGGCGAGCTCGCCCCAACGCTGGGCTTCGTGGTTGGCGGAAATCGCCCCAACCTCGTTGACCTTCTCGAGGCCCCACTGACCGCCCTCGCGGATTAGGGCCTCGATCAGCGCCGGGGAGGTCGCCGGGTTGTAGTCCAGCAGCGGCGGAACCTGGTTGGTGACGACATGGGTGTCTGGCATGCCACCGATATTACGCTTTTCCGATAGTCGTACAAAAAATGTAACGCCAGCGCTGCGTCAGCCGCTGGTCTTTTCGCGCAGGAACGCGATGTCGTCCTTGCGGCCCTCGTCAGCGGTTTCGCAGATCACCGGCGCACCCGCTGCCTTGACGGCTGCTACCAGCAACTCGGCATCGATCTGGCCGCTACCCAAGTTGGCGTGACGGTCACGACCCGAGCCCGCTTCGTCCTTGGAATCATTGCAGTGCACCAGGTCGATCCGGCCGGTGATGGCCTTGATGCGATCCACAGCTTGAATTAGCCCCTCGCCAGCCGCCCATGCGTGACAGGTGTCCAGGCAGAAACCGATCCCGGTGTCGCCGATGACATCCCAGAGTCGGGCGATGGTATCGAAGCGGCGAGCCATCGCGTGGTCGCCGCCGGCCGTGTTTTCGAGGTAGACCGGAACGTCGGTTTGCAGTTGGTCGAGTGCTTTACGCCAGCGGCCGAAACCATCCTCGAGGTCATTGTCGTCGGCGACGTGCCCACCATGCACGATCACGGCGGCAGCACCGATGTCGGCGGCCGCATCACAAGTCTGCTGCAGGATCTTGCGCGATGGGATCCGCACCCGGTTATTCGCCGACGCGACATTGATCAAGTAGGGCGCGTGCACGTACACCGGCAGGGCCGCGGCCTTCAGCACAGCGGCATCGCTACGCGGTTTGGGCGCCTTCCAGCTCTGCGGGTTGCCAAGGAAAATCTGCACGACGTCAGCGCCTTCAGCCTCCGCTGCGGCGAGCGGATCGGTTGGGCTGACATGCGAACCGATGAGCACGCCACCCAGTCTAGTGAGCGACACCGACCTGCGGCCCGTCGGGCGAACGTGCGGCCAGCCGCACACTCAGTCGCGAGCGTGAAGCTGGCCGCACACTGGGCGCACAGAAAAAGCCCCGGCAATTGGCCGGGGCTTTTTCTTAGCGATAATCCGAGTAGCCGTAGTCGTCCAGCGGAACGGCAGCACCGGTGGCCTGGCCGAAGTCCGGGCTGTAGTACTGATCCTCGTAGGACGGGATCGTGTAGGCCGCGGCGCGGGCCTCCTCGGTGGGCTGCACCGCGATGTTGCGGTAGCGGTTGATACCGGTGCCAGCCGGGATCAACTTTCCGATGATCACGTTCTCCTTCAGACCGTTGAGCTTGTCGCTGCGGCAGTTGATCGCCGCATCGGTCAGCACCCGCGTGGTCTCCTGGAACGACGCTGCGGAAAGCCACGAGTCGGTGGCCAGCGACGCCTTGGTGATACCCATCAACACCGGACGACCGGCGGCGGGCTCACCCCCCTCGGCCACCACCCGACGGTTCTCGGCCTCGAACTCCGCACGGTCGATCAGCGAGCCGGGCAGGAACTCCGTCGCGCCCGAGTCGATGATGGTGACCCGGCGCAGCATCTGGCGCACGATCACCTCGATGTGCTTGTCGTGGATCGACACGCCTTGGGCCCGGTAGACCTCCTGGACCTCGCGGACCAGGTGGATCTGCACCTCGCGCGGGCCCTGCACCCGCAGCACCTCGTGCGGGTCGGCCGAGCCTTCCATCAGCTGCTGACCCACCTCGACGTGGTCACCGTCGGAGAGCACCCGCTCGGAACCGTCTTCGTGCTTGAACACCCGCAGCCGTTGCCGCTTGGACAGCTTGTCGTAGACGACTTCTTCGCCGCCATCGTCGGGAACGATGGTGATCTTGTAGAAGCGCTCCCCGTCCTCGAGGCGGACCCGTCCGGTGACGTCGGCGATCGGCGCCTTGCCGCGCGGCACCCGGGCCTCGAACAGCTCCTGAACCCGGGGCAGACCGCCGGTGATGTCCTCACCGACACCACCCTGGTGGAAGGTACGCATGGTCAGCTGGGTGCCGGGCTCACCGATGGATTGGGCGGCCACGATGCCGACGGCCTCACCGATGTCGACCAGCTTGCCGGTGGCCATCGACCGCCCGTAACACGTCGCGCACACACCGGTGCCGGTGGTGCAGGTCAGCACCGAGCGCACCTTGACCTGCGTGATGCCCGCCGCCAGCAAGGCGTCGATCTCCGGGTCACCCAGATCCTCACCGCGCGCGACGATCACGTTGCCCGCCTCGTCGACCGCGTTGGTGCCCAAAGTCCGTGCGTATGCCGATGTTTCGATGTACGGGTCGCGGATGAGACTGGCCTTACCATCAACCCCAGCCGCACGCTCGGCCAGCTCGACGACGATGCCGCGCTCGGTCTGGCAGTCGTGTTCGCGGACGATGACATCCTGGCTCACGTCCACCAGACGACGGGTCAGGTACCCCGAGTCGGCGGTACGCAACGCGGTGTCCGCCAAGCCCTTTCGAGCGCCGTGGGTGTTGATGAAGTACTCCAGCACGGTCAGGCCCTCGCGGAAGGACGACTTGACCGGACGCGGAATGAACTCACCCTTCGGGTTGGTCACCAGACCCTTCATGCCGGCCAGCGTCCGGGTCTGGGTGAAGTTACCCGTGGCACCGGAGTCGACGATCGTGATGATCGGGTTGTCGACCGGGTAGTGGTCCCGCAGCGCCTGACCGACCTCGTCGGTGGCTTCCTTCCAGATCTCCACCAGCGCCTCGTTGCGTTCGTCGTGGTTCAAAGCGCCGCGCTGGAACTGCTTTTCGACCTTGTCCGCACGGTCCTCGTAGTGGTCGAGGATCTCCTTCTTGCGCGGCGGCACCAACACGTCGGCCATGGAAACAGTGACACCGCTGCGGGTCGCCCAGTAGAAGCCGGCGTCCTTGAGCTTGTCGACGGTCTGCGCGACCACGATCATCGGGTAGCGCTCTGCCAGGTCGTTGATGATGGAAGCCTGCACCTTCTTGTGCATCTGCTTGTTCACGAACGGGTAACCCAGCGGCAGTAGCTCGTTGAACATCACCCGACCCAACGTGGTGTCGGCCATCCACGGGTCGCCCGGATGCCAGCCGTTGGCGCCGAACCGCTCCGCCTCGATGTCGGCCGGCGGACGCAGCTGGGTTAGCCGCACCTTGATCTTGGCCCGCACCGAAAGCACCCCGCGGTCGGCCGCCATGATCGCTTCGGCCGGCGAGGAGTACACACCCGACTCTGGACGATCCTTGGCTGCCGCAACGTATTCGCCTTTATCGCCGTCGACCTCGGTGGTCAGGTAGTACAGCCCGGTCACCATGTCCAGTCGCGGCATGGCCAGTGGACGGCCAGAGGCCGGCGACAGGATGTTGTTGGAGGACAGCATCAGGATGCGGGCCTCGGCCTGCGCCTCGGCGGACAGCGGCAGGTGCACGGCCATCTGGTCCCCATCAAAGTCGGCGTTGAACGCCTCACACACCAATGGGTGCAGCTGGATGGCCTTGCCTTCCACCAGCATTGGCTCGAAAGCCTGGATACCCAGTCTATGGAGCGTCGGTGCCCTGTTTAATAGCACCGGATGCTCAGCGATGACCTCTTCGAGCACGTCCCACACCTGCGGACGCTGACGTTTCACCATTCGCTTGGCGCTCTTGATGTTTTGCGCGTGGTTGAGGTCAACCAGCCGCTTCATCACGAACGGTTTGAACAGCTCCAGCGCCATCAGCTTGGGCAGACCGCACTGGTGCAGCTTGAGCTGCGGGCCGACCACGATGACGGACCGGCCCGAGTAGTCGACACGCTTACCGAGCAGGTTCTGCCGGAACCGGCCCTGCTTGCCCTTGAGTAGATCCGACAGCGACTTGAGTGGACGGTTGCCCGGCCCGGTGACGGGCCGGCCGCGACGGCCATTGTCGAACAGCGCGTCCACGGACTCCTGCAGCATCCGCTTCTCGTTGTTGACAATAATTTCAGGAGCTCCGAGGTCAATTAACCTCTTCAGCCGGTTGTTGCGGTTGATCACCCGGCGGTACAGGTCGTTCAGGTCGGACGTGGCGAACCGGCCACCGTCGAGCTGCACCATCGGACGTAGCTCCGGCGGGATGACCGGGACCGCGTCGAGCACCATGCCCATTGGCGAGTTGCCGGACTGCTGGAAGGCAGCGACCACCTTCAGTCGCTTCAACGCCCGAAGCTTCTTTTGCCCCTTGCCGTTTCGGATCACCTCACGCAGCGACTCGGCCTCAGCCTCGATGTCGAAGTTCTGCATCAGCTTCTGAATCGACTCCGCGCCCATGGCGCCAGTGAAGTACTCGCCGTAGCGGTCGACCAGCTCACGGTAGAGGTTCTCGTCAACGATCAGCTGCTTGGGAGCCAGTTTGGTGAAGGTGCTCCAAATGTCTTCCAGCCGGTCCAGCTCACGCTGCGCGCGCTCGCGGAGCTGGCGCATCTCGCGCTCACTGCCGTCGCGGACCTTGCGCTTGGCGTCCGCCTTGGCGCCCTCGGTCTCCAGCTCGGCCAGGTCGGCCTCTAGTTTCTGGGCACGAGCTTCCAGGTCGGCGTCGCGCTGGTCCTCAACGGCCTTGCGCTCCACCATCATTTCGGCCTCGAGCGTCGACAGCTCGTTGTGCCGCATCTCCTCGTCGACCGTGGTGATCACGTACGCGGCGAAGTAGATGATCTTCTCGAGGTCCTTCGGGGCCAGGTCAAGTAGGTAGCCCAGCCGCGACGGCACACCCTTGAAGTACCAGATGTGCGTGACGGGTGCGGCCAGCTCGATGTGGCCCATCCGCTCACGGCGCACCTTGGCGCGAGTCACCTCGACGCCACAGCGCTCACAGATGATGCCCTTGAAACGCACCCGCTTGTACTTGCCGCAGTAGCACTCCCAGTCGCGAGTCGGTCCGAAGATCTTCTCGCAGAACAGGCCGTCCTTCTCCGGCTTGAGCGTGCGGTAGTTGATGGTCTCCGGCTTCTTCACCTCGCCGTAGGACCACTGCCTGATGTCCTCCGCGGTAGCCAGGCCGATGCGGAGTTCATCGAAGAAGTTGACGTCTAGCACGTAACTCCCTTTCCCCTTGCGGGTGTTGAAACTGATAGTTAGGCGAGGTCTTCGACGGACGCGGATTCGTTGCGGGACAAGTTAATTCCCAGGTTGGCCGCGGCCCGCTCGAGGTCCTCGTCCTCGCCTTCGCGCAGCTCGATCGCCGCACCGTCACTCGACAGCACCTCGACGTTGAGGCACAGCGACTGCAGCTCCTTGAGCAGCACCTTGAACGACTCGGGGATGCCCGGCTCGGGGATGTTCTCGCCCTTGACGATCGCCTCGTACACCTTGACCCGGCCGACGGTGTCGTCGGACTTGATGGTCAACAGCTCCTGCAGCGTGTAGGCCGCGCCGTAGGCCTGCATGGCCCAGCACTCCATCTCACCGAACCGCTGGCCGCCGAACTGTGCCTTACCACCCAGCGGCTGCTGGGTGATCATCGAGTACGGACCGGTGGAGCGGGCGTGGATCTTGTCGTCCACCAAGTGGTGCAGCTTCATGATGTACATGTAGCCAACCGTCACCGGATACGGGAACGGCTCACCGCTGCGTCCATCGAAGAGCACCGCCTTGCCGTCGCCGTCCACCATCACGTCGCCGTCGCGGTTGGGCAAGGTCGAGGACAGCAGGCCCTGCAGTTCCTCTTCCTTGGCACCGTCGAACACCGGGGTCGACACGATCTGGTTGGGCTCGGCGTGCAGCAACTCCGCAGGCAGGTTGGCCGCCCACTCCGGCATGCCGCCGGCCACGTCGATCTTCCAGCCGGACTTGGCCACCCACCCAAGGTGGGTTTCCAGGATCTGACCGATGTTCATCCGTCGCGGCACCCCATGGGTGTTGAGGATGATGTCCACCGGAGTGCCGTCCGGCAGGAACGGCATGTCCTCGGCCGGCAGGATCTTGCCGATCACGCCCTTGTTGCCGTGCCGCCCAGCCAGCTTGTCACCGTCGGAGATCTTGCGCTTCTGGGCGACGTAGACCCGGACCAGCTCGTTGACGCCGGCGGGCAATTCGTCGTCGTCCTCGCGGGAGAACACCCGAATGCCGATCACCTTGCCGGATTCGCCGTGCGGCACCTTCAGCGAGGTGTCACGGACCTCGCGGGCCTTCTCGCCGAAGATCGCCCGCAGCAGCCGCTCCTCCGGGGTCAGCTCGGTCTCCCCTTTCGGGGTGACCTTGCCGACCAGGATGTCGCCGTCGCGAACCTCGGCACCGATGCGCACGATGCCGCGCTCGTCCAAGTCGGCGAGCACCTCATCGGAGACGTTCGGAATGTCCCGGGTGATCTCCTCGGCGCCCAGCTTGGTGTCGCGGGCATCGATCTCATGCTCCTCGATGTGAATCGAGGTGAGCACGTCCTCTTCGACCAGTCGGTTGGAGAGGATGATCGCGTCCTCGTAGTTGTGGCCCTCCCACGGCATGATCGCCACCAGCAGGTTCTTGCCCAACGCCATCTCACCGTTCTCGGTGCACGGACCGTCGGCGATCACCTGGCCGGCCTCGACTCGGTCCCCGGAGTCCACGATCGGGGACTGGTTGGCGCAGGTGCCGTGGTTGGAGCGAGCGAACTTACGCATCCGGTAGGTCCGCCGGGTGCCGTCGTCGGCCATCACGGTGATGTAGTCGGCGGAGACCTCCTCGATCACCCCGGACTTCTCCGCGACGACAACGTCGCCGGCATCAATGGCCGCGCGCAACTCCATGCCGGTGCCCACCAGCGGGGCCTCGCTGCGCACCAGCGGAACCGCTTGGCGCTGCATGTTGGCGCCCATCAGGGCACGGTTGGCGTCGTCGTGCTCGAGGAACGGGATCATCGCGGTGGCCACCGACACCATCTGGCGTGGCGAAACGTCCATGTAGTCCACCTCGGACGAGGCCACGTACTCCACCTCGCCCGCCTTGCGACGCACCAGCACGCGCGGCTCAGCGAAAACCTGAGCACCGGCTCCGTTGTCCTTCGTCGGCGAGTTGGCCTGCGCCACCACGTGGCGGTCCTCCTCGTCAGCGGTGAGGTATTCGATGTCGTCAGTGACGACCCCGTCCACCACCTTCCGATAGGGCGTCTCGATAAACCCGAACGGGTTGACCCGGGCGTACACCGACAACGAGCCGATCAGACCGATGTTCGGCCCCTCCGGGGTCTCGATCGGGCACATCCGGCCGTAGTGCGACGGGTGCACGTCGCGGACCTCTAGCCCGGCACGCTCACGCGACAGACCGCCCGGCCCCAGCGCCGACAGCCGGCGCTTGTGGGTTAGGCCGGACAGCGGGTTGTTCTGGTCCATGAACTGCGACAGCTGGCTGGTGCCGAAGAACTCCTTGATCGCGGCCACCACCGGCCGGATATTGATCAGCGTCTGCGGCGTGATCGCCTCGACGTCCTGAGTGGTCATCCGCTCCCGGACCACCCGCTCCATCCGCGACATGCCGACCCGGATCTGGTTCTGGATCAATTCGCCGACCGTGCGCAGCCGGCGGTTGCCGAAGTGGTCGATGTCGTCAGTTTCCACTGGCACCTCGACGCCACCTGGAACGGTCATCGTCGACTGACCCTCATGCAGCCGGACCAGGTACTCGATGGTGGCGACGACGTCCTCTTCGGTCAGCGTCGAGCTCGTGATCGGCTCACCGGCGTGCAACCCGAGCTTCTTGTTGACCTTGTAACGACCAACCCGGGCCAGGTCGTAGCGCTTCTCCTTGAAGAACAGGTTCTCCAACAGCGTCTGCGCGGACTCCTTGGTCGGCGGCTCGCCGGGGCGCAGCTTGCGGTAGATGTCCAGCAGCGCCTCATCGGTGCCGACGGTGTTGTCCTTCTCCAGCGTCGAGCGCATGATCTCGGAGAAACCGAAGCGTTCGATGATCTGCTCGCTGGTCCAGCCCAGCGCCTTAAGCAGCACCGTGACGGGTTGCCGGCGTTTGCGGTCGATGCGCACACCCACGGTGTCGCGCTTGTCGACGTCGAATTCCAGCCAGGCACCGCGGCTGGGAATCACCTTGACGCTGTGCAGCGTCTTCTCGGTGGACTTGTCGATCGTCTCGTCGAAGTACACACCCGGGGAGCGCACCAGCTGGCTCACGACGACACGCTCGGTCCCGTTGATGATGAAGGTGCCCTTCTCGGTCATCATCGGGAAGTCGCCCATAAACACCGTCTGGCTCTTGATCTCACCGGTGTTGTTGTTGATGAACTCGGCCGTGACGAACAACGGGGCCGCGTACGTCATGTCCTTGTCTTTGCACTCGTCGACCGGCGCCTTGACTTCGTCGAAACGGGGATCGGAGAACGACAGCGACATGGAGCCGGAGAAGTCCTCGATCGGCGACAGCTCGTAGAGCACCTCTTCGAGACCACCCACCGGCTTGAGATCCCCGCGGCTGGCGGCCGCGGCACGCCAGCGCGGCGATCCGATCAACCACTCGAACGAATCAGTCTGCACGTCAAGCAGCCCCGGAACCTCAAGCGGTTCGCGGAGCTTGGCAAATGAAATTCGGTTGGGCGCTCCGGGCACGGAGTTGTTGGACGAACTTTGGGGGCGACTCTGGCTAGGACTTACGTCTGTCTTGCTCTGGCCGAAATCTGGCAAGATGCATCCTTCCAGCACCTCGTGCGGCTCACGTGAACCCCAGAAAGCTGGTGTCCGCCGGTTCGCCGCGATAATTGTGTTAGTTCGGCCGGCGAACAATCCAGCCCAGATCTCACGCGCGCAACCAAATAGCTGAGCCACAAACAGGGCTCAGGCTAAAGACCACAGTGTCAAGTGGCGGGTGAGGTGGGCAGGAAGTAGCCAGCGCAACGTCCAACAATAGCGCAGGACGGCGCATTCCTCAACTACCCAATAACGGCCACGTCCACGGGGGTATCGGCGCTGGCTGGCATCTCGACTTTCCCCGTGGACAGATGCTGCCCAACAGATTGACCCGTTTAGGCTCTGCCGTCAAGAGGGCAGCGCAGGCGAGTTGCGCCAAGTGGCGATGGATGGCCAGAGCACACCTTTAGTCGCCGAATTCGTGCGCTTGGTACTTGTGGGTGCCCTCGAGGTCATCGAGGATCGCCGCCTGGGCGCCCTTGGGCAGTGTGTGCAACATCGCGCGCACCCGGGCCTGGCGGCGCGCGACCGCTTTGCGCTCCGGCATGCCCGGCGTCGCGGTGATCTGCGGCGGCACCCCCTCGATTTCCTCGGTGCCACCCGCGTGGTGGCCCGCTTCGAGCAAGGCCGCCTCTTCGGCCATGGTGGCCTCGTCCTTCTCCTCGGACATACCGATCGGCCCGATGCGGCGGCCGTTGAGGAATTGCCGCACGACCGGCTCGTCGCTGGTTAGCAGCACCTCACGGGGCCCGAACATCACCAGATGCTTGCGGAACAACATGCCCATGTTGTCGGGCACGGTGCGGGCGATGTTGATGTTGTGCGTCACGATCAGGATGGTCGCGTCGATCTGGGCATTGATGTCCATGATCAGCTGACTCAGGTAGGCGGTACGGACCGGGTCCAGACCTGAGTCGGGCTCGTCGCACAGAATGATCTGCGGGTCGAGAACCAAAGCGCGCGCTAGGCCAGCACGCTTGCGCATACCGCCGGAGATCTCGCCGGGGAATTTCTTCTCGTCCCCACCGAGGCCGACCAGCTGCAGCTTCTCCATGACGATGTCACGGATCTCGCTTTCCTTTTTCTTGGTGTGCTCACGCAACGGGAACGCGGTGTTGTCGAAGAGGTTCATCGAGCCGAACAGCGCGCCGTCCTGGAACAGCACGCCGAACAGGGTGCGGATCTCGTAGAGTTCCTTGGCCGAGCATTCGATGATGTCGGTGCCATCGATGAGGATCGAGCCACGTTCCGGCCGCAACAAACCGATGAGGGACTTCAAGAACACGGATTTGCCGGTACCCGACGGCCCGAGCAACACACTGACCTCACCGGCGGGGATTTCAAGCGTGACGTCTTCCCAAATCCTCGAGGATCCAAAGGACTTGGTTAGTCCCTTCACCTCGATCGCAACGCCCATGGGAATCCTTCCGTTGCCGCCAATCGCTGCCACCTGCGCTTTTGTGTGGTATTGAGTCACTGTAGCGCACGCTTGAGGCAGGACTTCACGGTTGCACAGCGCCACGAAAAGCCGGTGCAACCAAACTTACCCCGACAACGTTGGACAAGGCTGCAGCAGCGCCGAGTCAGGCACTCGGCGCCCAATTGCCGTGAAAACCCATTGGTATCCGCTGGGGCAGATGCACCGTGGCCACCGACTCGAGGGTCTGGGCATCCAACAACAGCAACTGGCTTTCATCACGGCCGCGGTGCTGCCCCAAGCCCATCAGGACGCCGTCGTCTTCGGCGGCAGCACCCGGGTTCGGCACGAACGACATTTCGCCAATGAGCAGGTCGGGGTCGAGCACCGCGACCTCCCTGGATCCGCTCGCGTAGTCGTGCTTGTAGAGGAACGTCGACATCTGGTCCGCCGCGACGAATCCGCCGTCGACGCCGACGGTGTAGCCGAATCGATGCCGCCCGCCGGTGAGGTTCTCGTTGATCCGGGGAAACTCCTGCGACCGATCGTCGCGGCACTCGGTGCCGACCGCGCCGGTCGTCAGGTTGATCGTCCAGCGGTCCAAGGTGGGCAAGCTCTCGCCGGGCCCGCGCCGGTCGCGGTCGAACATCCGTGGGTAGCGCACCACGTCAAGCACCAGCACCTCGGCCCCCGCCCGAGCTTCGGAGTAGGCGTTGAGCGGGTGGTAGACGTAGCAGGGCTCGATGTCGAACCAGCGAATGGCATCCTTGCCCGCGTTGCTCCCGCGGCCCTCGCGGGGCATGACGCCGATGCGTGCCGGATAGTCAGGGTTCCACGCGTACGGGAGGCCGACTGCACGACGGGTGTCGCGGTTGACTAGCGCCGCGATCGGGCTGGGAATCCGGACCCGTCCGATCACCGACTGCATCACCAGCCGGGCGGGCAGTTGCAGCCAGCTCGGCACAGCCGCGCGCAACACCGGTACCGGGTCGAATGTCACCGGCAGGTCGTAGATCACCACGTACTTGTCGGTCAGCGAAAAGTCATGCATCATCGGCGACCCCGACACCCCGATGTCGACCGTCCGGCGCGCGCGGCCGTGGATGTCGATGACCGAGTACTGCACGGTCCGCCCGCGCGCGAATGAGTAGGACACCGCGTGCAATTCGCCGGTTCGCGGATCACGGTGCGGATGTGCGGTGTAGCCGCCGGCCAGGGTGCCGTCGAAGTCGCAGGTCCCGACGGTGTCCAGGTCGGCGGTGAGTTCGTAGTTGGCGACACCGCCTTCGACGAGCGCCAGGGTCTTTCCGCCGTGGGCCAGCACGTTGGTGTTGGCACCGAGGCCCAGCATGCCCGCCCGCGGGTCGAGCCGGCCGGGCAGCCGCTCACCGAGGGTGGCGCAGACGGCCGGGCTGCGGACCCAGCGGTTGCGGTACCAGCAGGCTTTCCCGTCGCGCAGAGCTACCCCGTGCACCATGCCGTCGCCGGTGAACCAGTGATACGACGCCGGGTCGACCTCGGCGGCCGGATTGGGTCCGTTGCGGAGGTAGCGCCCGTCCAGATGCCCTGGAATACGCCCGGTGACCTGCAGGTCGGTCGCGGTCACTTCGGTGGAAACCGGCGCCAGGAAGCCGTCGAGGTACGGGTTCTGGGATTCGACGATTTGCCCGGAAGTCATGACTGAACTCCTATAACATTGATATTACAGTGTTATAGAAACGGTACGCCGCCGATGAGATGAGGGCAAGGATGGCTTCGGAGACCGGGCGCAAGGTTCGTGATGGGATGCTGCACGCTGCCGTCGGGCTGCTCAACGACCATGGGCCCGATGCGCTGCAGACCCGCAAGGTGGCCGGCGCCGCCGGCACCTCGACGATGGCGGTGTACACCCATTTTGGTGGCATGCGCGCGCTTATCGCCGAAGTCGCCGAGGAGGGGTTGCGCCAGTTCGACGCCGCGCTGACGGTGCCGCAAACTACCGACCCGGTCGCCGACCTGTTCGCCATGGGCTCTGCTTACCGCCGCTATGCCATCGAGCGGCCACACATGTATCGCCTGATGTTCGGCAGCACCAGCGCACACGGCATCAACGCGCCGGCGCACAACGTCTTGACCCAGCCGGTCGCTGAGATCGAGCAGCACTATCCCGCCTTCGCCCACCTGGTGCGGGCGGTACGCCGGTCGATGCAGGCGGGCCGGATCAGCGCGGGTGCTGTGGGGTCGGCAGCTGACGACACAGCGGTCGTAGCCACAGCCGCCCAATTTTGGGCGCTGATACACGGGTTTGTGATGTTGGAGCTGGCCGGGTACTACGGCAACGACGGCGCGGCCGTCGAGCCGGTGCTTGGCACGATGACCTCGAATCTGCTTGTCGCTTTAGGGGATTCACCAGAGCGTGTGCAAGAGTCGCTGCGTTCGGCGGCTGACGCGGGCTGAGCACACGAAACCCCCGGGCCCTGCGCGGGTCCCGGGGGTTTTCGCGAATTGACCTACTTGACGCTGACGGTGGCGCCGGCGGCCTCAAGCTTGGCCTTGGCGTCGTCGGCGGCCTCCTTGGCGACCTTCTCCAGCAGCGGCTTGGGCGCGCCGTCGACCAGGTCCTTAGCCTCCTTAAGGCCCAGGCCGGAGACGATCTCGCGGACAACCTTGATGACGCCGATCTTCTTGTCGCCAGCGCTTTCGAGGATGACGTCGAACTCGGACTGCTCCTCGGCGGCCTCGCCGGCCGCGGCCGCGGGTGCACCAGCAGCGGCAACAGCGACCGGAGCGGCCGCGGTGACCTCGAAGGTCTCCTCGAACTTCTTAACGAAGTCCGAGAGCTCCAACAGGGTCATTTCCTTGAACGCGTCGAGCAGTTCGTCGCTAGAGAGCTTTGACATGGTGGGGGTCCTTCCTTGATTTCTGGTGCTTGGTTATTCGGCTGCAGCCGGTGCTGAAGCTGGTGCTGAAGCTGGCTCTAAGGCCTTCTTTTCCTGCAGTGCGGCGGCGAGCCTTGCCATCTGCGAGGCCGGCGCGTTAAACAGTCCGGCCGCCTTGGCGAGGTTGCCCTTCATCGCGCCGGCCAGTTTGGCGAGCAACACCTCACGGGACTCCAGGTCGGCGATGCGCTCGACTTCGGCGACGGTCAACGGGTGGCCGTCCATGTAGCCGCCCTTGATCACCAGCGCCTTGTGTTCCTTGGCGAACGTCTTGATGGCCTTGGCGGCGTCGACCGGCTCACCGGTGACGAACGCGATCGCCGTCGGGCCGGCGAAGAGCTCGTCGAGACCCTCGATGCCGGCTTCGGAAGCTGCCCGCTTAATGAGCGTGTTCTTGGCCACCGCGTAGCTGGCCGAGCCCGTCAGAGACCGGCGCAGCTCGGCCAGGTTGGCCACCGTCAAGCCGCGGTATTCGGTAATCACGGCTGCCGTCGCAGCCTTGAACTGCTCTGCGATGTCTGCAACGGCGGTGGCCTTGTCAGCCCTGGCCATGCATACCTCCTGAGGTGAAAGTCGGGTTGCGACTTGGTGTCTACGACCACCTGGGAACGACGAACGCCCCGGCGCAGGAAGCGGCCGGGGCGTTGAAATACGCCGGTGTACGCCGGCGGTGATGCCTCGTCCTCCTACGTGGGCCGCCCGGGATGTTCCCGGACCTTCAACCGATTCTTCGGTGACCGACGGTCTTCGGTGGATCGGCAACCACCATAGCGCGATGCCACGGCATCAGCCAAAACGTTCGCGCAGCCCCGCGAGCCTGGCGGCACCGACCAGACCGGCCTCGCCACCGAGCTCGGCCGGCACCACCTGCAACCCAGCCACGAAATCCAGCCGGGCGTAGTCGGCCAACGCCGCGCGCAGCGGGTCGAACAGCAACCGACCGGATTTAGCGACGCCGCCGCCGAGCACGACGAGGTCTAGATCGCACACCGCCGCCACCGAGGCGATCGTTCTGGCTAGCGCGGCGGCGCCGCGGTGGAACGCCCGCACCGCCACCTCATTCCCGGCCGCCGCCGCATCGGCCAGCTCCCTGGCGCCGGCGCCGGGGGCCGCAGACCAGCCGTTGGCGCGAGCCCACCGCGCCAACGACGGGCCGGCAGCGATGGTCTCGACGCAGCCGCGGCCACCGCATGTGCATCGGCGGCCATAGGGTTCGACCACGACGTGACCGACGTGACCAGCATTGCCGGTGCGGCCGGCATAGGGAGCACCGTCGAGCACCAAGCCGCCACCGACGCCGGTGGACACCACCATGCCCAGCAGGAAGCGTGCGCCCCGTCCGGCTCCGCGCCAGTGCTCACCGAGCGCCATGCACACGCCGTCGCCGCCGAGCTGTACTGGAACGCCAGGCACCGCCGCGGCGACCTTGTCGCGCAGCGGGAAGCCGCGCCAGCAACCAATGTTGATCGGGCTGACGGTTCCGCTGGGTAGGTCGATGGGGCCGGCCGAAGCGATACCCACCGCGGACACCGCACCGTCGGCCGCGCGCACCATGTCGGCGATCATGGCGGCGACCGCGGCCCAGACCTGTGTCGCTCCGCCATCAGCCGGGGTACGACGGGTGGCGGTGTGTACCAACACGCCACCGGGGTCGGCCAGACCGGCGGCGATCTTCGTGCCGCCAATGTCGAGGCAGAGTGTGAGCATGGGTCGCTCAGTGCCGGTGGGTCTGCTCATGTCACGGTCACCTGCACCGCCGGGGAGTAGATCAGCCGGCCGGCGCAGCCGACCCGGACCAGGGCCCACCACTGACCGGGTTCCAGCCACGCCGGCGGGGTCACGTCGAAGCCGACCTCAACGGTGCTGTCGGCGGGCAAGATGGCGCCGACCGCGGCCGGGCCGATCCACTCCCAGGTGCCCCAGGGGCTGATCAGATGCGCCTCCACCGCCAAGTCGGCCCGGGCATGGGTGCCGACCGTGACAACCAGCCGGGCCGACTCGCCGGCCGCGAGAGCGACGTCGGCGGGCCCGTCAACCAGGTACGCCAGCTCCTCGTTGCTGCCTACACCAAGCTCCACCACGCACACGTCCTCGACGACCTGACCCCAGGCGGCCGGGATTCGATCCCCGCTGACGCGCAGCTGGGCCCGTATCGGATAGCGCCCCGGTCGTGCGCCGGCCGGAATCCTCAGCGCAACGTCAGCCCCCTGGTGCTCGCCGCTACCCAGCGTGAACGGCAGCTGCGCAGGTGTGGCCGCCCAACCCTGCGGACATAGCACTGCCACCGTGCCGTCCAACGCGACATCGGTGCAGTCGCTGGCCGCGGTGAGCCGCAGCACCACGTCGCTGCCTGGCTCGGCCGGCAGCGACTGCGGGTGCAGGTAGGCGACGGCCGGCAGCCCGCCCAGCGGTGCGGGCCCGCGATTGTGCAGCCAATAACGCGCGTAGAGCGGCTGAGCAGTCTCGGCCTGCGGGGCCAGATCGGGCGCCTCTGTGAGCACCCTGGGCATCTCGAGCCGGGCCAGCACGGTGGCAACCTGGTAGCCGTGCAGGTCGACCGCACGGGTGCGGTGTTTCAGTTGGTGCAGCGGTTTCTCCAGCAGGTCGGCCAGCTGGAGCGCGCGTACCGTCCCGAGCTCCGAGCCGATAGCGACGCGGGTGCTGGCCCCGGTCGTTTCCACCAGCCGCACCGCCACCGCCCCGGGGTCGACCGGCTGGGCACTGCCGCCGGCCAGCGGGTTGCCCGCCGCTTTGAGGGCGCCCAGCTGCACCGACTGGGGCGGGTCGACGTGCAGCAGCGAGCCGACCGGTGCCAGCCGGCCCCGTCGCCGTGTCGCCGACACGGCGAGCAGCGGGTGGGAGAACTGCGCGCTGCGCGCCGGGATCTCGGCGCGCCGCCAGTCGCCGGCGCCGCAGGCCAGCGCGTAGTCGAAGACGTGGGTCCAATGTTGGAGTTGGAAGTTTGACCCGTCCGGGGCGGTGCGGCGCGGTTCGTCGATCCAGACGCCGGAGGGCCAGCCGCTGCAGGAACGCATTAATGCGGTGTGCAGGGTGCCCTGCGGGTCGACGGCGAAGCTCGGCACCCCGCGGTTGAAGAGCGCGACGGTGCGGTCGTCGAAGGGGTCCATGTCCGGTGGAGCCTGCTGGTCAGCTTGCGTAACCAGGATCTCAGCGTCGGCGAGATCGTCGGCGACCGAGGCGATCTCGGCGCTCAGGCCGTCGTCGTCGGAGCCGGCGAGCACCAGCACCGGCAGCGTCTGGACGCCACGCAGGTCGGCGCCAGGTTCCCACACCTGTGCCAACGGCGTCGCGGCGGGCACCCACACGCGGGCCCGGCCCGTCTCGGCCAGCTGCCGGTCGAGTTCGGCGCGGTACGCCGGGTCGGCCTCAGCGAGTACAGCCCTGGTGAAAGGGTTGCGGGTGGGCCCGCCCAGCGCAATCCGTACGTCGGGCAGATTCGAGTCGACGTCGAGGTCGCCGTAGCGCGGCTTATCGGCACTGCTGCAGGTGGCCGTGACACCCTGGCGGACCAACGCGATCATCAGCTCGCGCGCCAGTGGGCCAGATATCGTCTCGGCCGGCGACACCACCTCGGCCACCGATACCGCCCGCATGGCCGTACTTCCGACCCGGACCCGTACCGCCGAAGACAGGCCGAACCAGCTGTAGGCCGGGTTATCCAGCGTCCACGGGTGCTGGGCGGTATCCACCGAGCGGGGTCCCCCAGAAAGCGGGTGTAGCAACGCGAATCCGCGCCCGACGACAGCGTCCCCCACCTCACTGACCGGCATCGCGCCTGGCACCGCACACGCCCAGCGCAGTCGCACCAGGAGGTCGACCCCGGTGAACTCGTCGATGGTGGTGCGGCAGTCCACGCGGGCGACGCCGCGCCACAGGGTAAGCGTTTGGGTGTAGCGCAGTACCGCGCCGATCCGGCCATGCACGACCAGCCGCTGCCCCAACGGCCCGTGGTAGGCCTGCACCCGCGCGGACGATTCCGATGAGCAGGCCATCGGCCCCGCGGGCAACAGGTGCCACGGGCCTTCGCCCTGCGTCGGATGTGACGGGTATTCCTGGTAGACGACCAGCTCGTTGCCCACCCGCTCGTCCGCGATCAGCTGGTGCCCATCATGAACCAGCTCAACCAGAGAAGACACCGCGCCACCACGCGCGGGGTCAACCGCCAGCCGGTAATGCTCGTTGGCAATCTCCCAAATATCCAAGCCCGGCACCGCTTCCCAGCCTGTCGGCTCGGCAGCGGGGACCAGCCGATAGGCCCGCCAGCCCAGCGAGGGCACGTCGCGCGCCAGCCAGCTGATCGACCTGCCGCCGTGCTCGACATGTGCGGGCAGTTCGGCACCGTCCGCGTCGAACACGCGCACCCCCGCGCCGAGCGGCGGATCGCACCGGGCGGTGACGATGTCGGTGCGCTGCTGGGTCAATGGGTTCCACACCACCACGGAGTTCTGCGGAACCTCGACCGCGCTGGACAGCAGTTCCAGGGAGTTGTCGCGGGCCGCGCGGCCCAGCTCCCACGCGTCACGCCAGCCGGTCAGCAGGTCTAGGTAGACCTGATCGGACTCCGACCCGGTGATGGCGTCGTGGTGCGCGCCGTAGGCCAACTGCACCCACGCCTTAGCCAACGCCGCCTGCGGATAGTCGGCGCCGGCCAGCAGCGCGGCGAACACCGCGAAGCGTTCGGCGTGCAGGACGGCGTTCTCGGCGGCCCGGTTGGCTTGTTTGGCGTCGATGTAGGACACATCCTTGCCGGTGTAGATCGGGTTCATGTCCCGGGTTTGCGGCGACGGCGCACACCCGCGCTCGGCGAGTTCGGTGCGCACCGCCGCGAAGAACTCCCGCGGCAGCCCGCACACGAACCGCGGCCAGGTGTAGCGCGCACCCCAGTCGCGGTGGATTGCGGTGACCCACTTGTTCGGCGGCGTGTAGTCGGTACCGACTGGCAGCAACACGTTGCGGGTCAATGCGACCTTCTTCAGCTGGTCGAACAGCGCATAGGTGGCGTCCTCGGCCTCGGTCAACGAGGTCGAGGAGTCCATCCACCAGCCCGCCGAATAGTGCGCCGGCATGTAATGGGTGAGCAAACCTCGCCCCGACGGCGCGATCCACTCGAACTCACTGCAGAACTGCATGCGGTCGACCCCACGGCCTGGGGAGCCGTGCGAGCCACCTTGAGCCGGGCCCCATTGGTGGTGGGGTCCTCGGGCCCAGGAACTCGACGTCAGACCGGCGTCAGCGGCCATCCCGGGGAATTGCGGGTTATGACCGAACACGTCGAGCTGCCACGCGGTGGCCGGGTTAGCACCCAACACGTCACGCTGAAAACCTATGCCGTGCACCAGGTTTCGAATGGTCGTCTCCGGACCGATGAGGTTGGTATTGGGTTCGTTATAGGTGCCGCCCAGCACTTCGACGCGGCCCTCGGCGAGAAACCGGCGCAGGTCGGCACGGTCCTGCGGATGCATGTCCCAGTACGGCTTGAGGTAATCCACTTCAGCCAGCACAAACTTGTACTCCGGCTCCCGACGGGCCAGCTCCAGATGCGCCTGCACCAGCGCGAAGCCGTTCACCTGCCGGGCCCGACCCGGCGGATCTTCGGTCCACCGGCTGGTGTAGCCGCCCTGCGTGTTCCACCACACCGGGTCGTAGTGGAAGTGGCTGATCATGAACATCGTCCACCCGGGCTCGGCGATGGTGAACTCGAACGTGTTGCTGACGCCGTCGGCATGCGCCCGCGCAACCCGTCGCTGGCCGACCACCGGGTGAACAACCCTGACCGGAACCTCGACGACCTCGTCGCCGGCCTGTGCCCCCAAGGCCATCGCCTCGCCGTGCAGGCCGTCACCATCAATGCGGATTGGCGTGGGCTCGGTGCACCCGGTGACGGTGATGCGTGCCAGCTGCACTGGCACCTCCGGCGGACCAACAAACAGTTCGGTCGACTCGGCCGAAGCCACTTGCATGCCAGCACCTTACGCTCGGAATCAGGTCAGACGTCACCACATAACTGGCCGACCTGAACCGTCCAGCGCACCGTCAACCAGGAGGATTGAGAATGCCTGCCCTCGCCCCACCCGTGGCTGACGAACGCAGCGCCCTGCGCGAGTTCCTGGCGTTCCACCAAAGTGCGTTCTTCGCGGTCTCCTATGGCCTCACCGACGAACAGGCCCGGTCCACGCCGTCGGTTAGCGCGCTGTCGATCGGGGGGCTGGTCAAGCATGCCACCGGCATGCAACGCAGCTGGATGGCACGAGTCGCCGCCGCTCCGGCTGCACCGCCGAAAGACCCGCGGCCGGTCAGCGAGATCGCCAAGGAGTTCGCCGACCAGCACGTGATGGGCCCCGACGAAACACTCGACGGGCTGCTGCACGCATTCGAAGCGCAGAACGCGACGACACTACAGCTGGTCGACACCGCCGACCTCGACGGCGCCACCATGTACGAATTGATCGCCGGGCTGGAGAACTGGGAGATCACGGGGTGGGTGGCGCCCTGGCGTCCCCGGGGGACCTGACACCACCGGTTTGGCACACTGCACAGATGAGTTCCACCAAAAGCCGCGAGGTGGTCAAGCTGGACCGGGTGCCGTTGCCGGTCGAGGCGGCCCGGGTAGCCGCCACCGGTTGGCAAGTCACCCGCACCGCCGCTCGCGTCGCCACCAAGCTGGCGGGCAAGGGTCCGTGGCAGCACAAGGTGATCAAGGAAATCCCGCAGACCTTTGCCGACCTCGGGCCGACGTACGTCAAGTTCGGACAGATCATCGCGTCCAGCCCGGGCGCGTTTGGTGAGTCGCTGTCGCGCGAATTCCGCGGCCTGCTCGACCGGGTGCCGCCGGCCGACACGAACGAGGTGCACAAGCTGTTCGTCGAGGAGCTCGGCGACGAGCCGTCCACGCTGTTCGCCAGCTTCTCCGAAGAGCCGTTCGCGTCGGCGTCCATCGCCCAGGTGCACTATGCGACGCTGCACAGCGGCGAGCAGGTCGTCGTCAAGATCCAGCGGCCCGGCATCCGCCGCCGGGTCGCCGCCGACCTGCAGATCCTGAAGCGCTTCGCGCAAGCAGTCGAACTGGCCAAGCTGGGCCGTCGGCTGTCGGCGCAAGATGTCGTCGCCGACTTTTCCGACAACCTTGCCGAAGAGCTGAACTTCCGTCTCGAGGCGCAGTCAATGGAGGCGTGGATCTCCCACCTGCACGCCTCGCCGCTCGGCAAGAACATCCGGGTTCCGCAGGTGCACTGGGAGTTCACCGGAGAGCGGGTGTTGACGATGGAGCGGGTGCACGGCATCCGCATCGACAATGCGGCTGCCATCCGCAAGTCGGGCTTCGACGGCGTCGAGCTGGTCAAGGCGCTGCTGTTCTCGGTGTTCGAGGGCGGGTTGCGGCACGGCCTGTTCCACGGCGACTTGCACGCGGGCAACCTGTACGTCGACGACCAAGGCCGCATCGTGTTCTTCGACTTCGGGATCATGGGCCGCATCGATCCGCGTACCCGTTGGTTGCTGCGCGAGCTGGTGTATGCCCTGCTGGTGAAGAAGGACCACGCCGCGGCCGGCAAAATCGTGGTGCTGATGGGCGCCGTCGGCACCGTGAAACCCGAGGCTCAGGCCGCTAAAGACCTGGAAAGCTTCACCACGCCGCTGAGCATGAAGACTCTTGGCGACATGTCCTACGCCGATATCGGCCGGCAGCTGTCGGCGCTGGCTGACGCCTACGACGTCAAGCTGCCCCGCGAGCTGGTGCTGATCGGCAAGCAATTCCTCTACGTCGAGCGGTATATGAAGCTGCTGGCGCCGAAATGGCAGATGATGTCGGATCCGGAGCTGACGGGGTACTTCGCGAACTTTATGGTCGAAGTCAGCCGCGAGCATCAATCCGACGTGGAGGTCTAGTGGAAGTCCGCACCGGTCACGCCCCGGTAGTTCATCCCAAGGGTGACTTGACGCTGTACTACGAGGACATGGGCGACGTCGATGACCCGCCGGTCCTGCTGATCATGGGGCTGGGCGCCCAACTGGTGCTGTGGCGGACCGCCTTCTGCGAAAAGCTCGTCGCTCAGGGTCTACGAGTCATTCGGTACGACAACCGCGACGTCGGGCTTTCCAGCAAGACCGAGCAGCCCTGCCCCAGCCAGCCGCTGACCGCACGGCTGCTCCGCTTCTGGCTCGGCCGGCGCAACGAGTGCGCGTACACGCTAGAGGACATGGCCGACGACGCTGCCGCCCTGCTAGACCACCTCGACATCGAGCGGGCCCACATCGTCGGGGCATCGATGGGCGGCATGATTGCCCAGATCTTCGCGGCACGTTTCCCCGCGCGCACCAAGGCGCTAGCAATCATCTTCTCCAGCAACAATCGCGCCTTTCTGCCGCCGCCCGCCCCGCGTGCCCTGCTGACGCTGCTCACCGGCCCACCGCCCGGGTCACCACGCGACGTGGTCGTCGACAACGTCGTGCGGGTCACCAAAATCACCGGCAGTCCGCGCTACCGCATGCCTGAGGAACAGGTCCGCGCCGACGCTGCCGAGATCTACGACCGCAGTTTCTACCCGTTGGGTGTCAGTCGACACTTCAACGCGATCCTGGGCAGCGGTAGCCTGCTGCGCTACAACCAACGCATAGTCGCACCGACGGTGGTGATTCATGGCCGAGCCGACAAACTGGTGCGACCCTCCAGCGGCCGTGCGGTCGCCCGCGCCATCACCGGCGCCCGACTGGTGTTATTCGACGGAATGGGCCATGATCTGCCGCACCAGCTGTGGGATCGGGTGGTCGGCGTATTGATGAGCAACTTCGCCAAGGCTCGCTAACCACAGGGTCATACCAACTCGCCGAGCTGTACGGTTGGCGCAGGAGGTTGTCTCACATGGCCAAGCTGAGACCGTATTACGAAGAGTCGCAATCGGCATACGACATCTCGGACGACTTTTTCGCCCTCTTCCTCGACCCCACCTGGGTGTACACCTGCGCATATTTCGAGCGCGACGACATGACCCTCGAAGAGGCCCAATTAGCAAAGTTAGACCTGGCCCTGGACAAGCTGGACCTCACGCCCGGCATGACGTTGCTCGACGTGGGTTGCGGCTGGGGCGGGGCGCTGGTCCGGGCGGTGCAGAAGTACGACGTCAACGTCATTGGCCTCACCCTCAGCCGCAACCATTGCGCGCGCAGCAAAGCCAGGCTCGCCGAGATCCCGACGCAGCGGCATGCCGAGGCTCGGCTGCAAGGCTGGGAAGAGTTCGAAGAGAAGGTCGACCGGATCGTCAGCTTCGAGGCGTTCGATGCCTTTAAGAAGGAGCGGTATCCCGCCTTCTTCGAACGCTCATATGACATCCTCCCCGACGACGGCCGGATGCTGTTGCACAGCTTATTCACCTATGACCGGCGATGGTTGCACGAACAAGGCATCCCGCTGACGATGAGCGACCTGCGGTTCCTCAAATTCCTGCGCGAGTCGATTTTCCCGGGCGGCGAACTGCCTTCCGAACCCGACATTGTCGACAATGCCGAGGCCGCGGGGTTCTCCGTCGAGCAAACCCAGCTAATGCAGCCACATTACGCACGGACCCTGGATATGTGGGCAGCCAACTTGGCGGCCGCCAGGGAGCGGGCCCTCGATGTACAGCCCGCAGAGATCTACGACAACTTCATGCACTACTTGACTGGGTGTGCGGACCGCTTCCGGCGGGGGCTGATCAACGTGGCCCAATTCACGCTGACCAAGTAGCGGCGCCGTCTTTAGGGCAAACTCGATCGCGGTTTAGTGATGCGGCCAGGCATCGGATAGCATGCCTCGAGCAAGCCGGGGGGAAATTTTCGGTGCGTTTCGTCCGAGCACCGACGGGCCAATGCGGGCCCAGGAAGGCACACGAGGTCATGGCCAGGGAATTGACGCCACAGTTCGCCAATGTGCAGGCGCACTACGATCTATCTGACGACTTCTTCCGCCTGTTTCTGGACGCCACCCAGACCTACAGCTGCGCGTACTTCGAGCGCGAGGACATGACGCTGGAAGAGGCGCAGTTCGCCAAGATCGACTTGGCGCTGGGCAAGCTGGGCTTGCAACCCGGCATGACGTTACTGGACATCGGCTGCGGCTGGGGCGCCACCATGCGCCGTGCCATCGAGCGCTACGACGTGAACGTCATCGGCCTGACGTTGTCAAAGAACCAGGCCGCCCATGTCCAGAAGTTGTTCGACCAGATGGACAGCCCGCGCAGCAAGCGTGTGGTGCTCGGCGGTTGGGAACAGTTCCGTGAACCCGTCGATCGCATCGTGTCAATCGGCGCGTTCGAGCACTTCGGCCACGACCGCTACGACGACTTCTTCGAGACGGCCTACAGCATCCTGCCTGCCGACGGCGTGATGCTGTTGCACACGATCACCGGGCTGACCAAACAGCAGATGACCGACAACGGCTTGCCGCTTTCGCTTGAGGTGATCCGCTTCTTCTGGTTTATCTTCACCGAAATTTTCCCGGGCGGCCGGGTGCCGACCATTGAAATGGTGGAGGAGGGTGCGCCCAAAGCTGGCTTCAGGCTGACCCGTCGCCAGTCGCTGCAGCCGCATTACGCCCGGACCCTCGACTTGTGGGCCGAAGCGCTCGAGAGAAACCGAAGTGAGGCCATCGCGATTCAATCCGAAGAAGTCTATGAGCGGTACATGAAGTACCTCACCGGCTGCGCCAAGCTATTCCGCGCCGGCTACACCGATCTCAACCAGTTCACCCTGGAGAAATAGTGATCGTGTCGGTCAGACTGCATCTGACGGACCTCGATCGAGCGGAGCTCGATTGAGAATGGCAGAGTCAAGCGACTTCAAATTCACAGGATATCCCGGGCTCCATGCAAGGGGCCGGCGACGGTCGCCTCGTCAAGGTGCCTGTCCATCCAGGAGGACACATGTCTGACACCCCAGCAGGCGCCACGCGGACGCAGTCTAATGTCGACGACGTTCAGGCGCACTACGACCTTTCGAACGAATTCTTCGCACTGTTCCAGGACCCGACTCGCACCTACAGTTGCGCATATTTTCCGCGCGACGGTATGACCCTGCACGAAGCGCAGGTCGCCAAGCTCGATCTGACACTCGACAAGCTGGGGCTGCAGCCAGGGATGACCCTGCTCGACATCGGCTGCGGCTGGGGCTCGGTGATGAAGCGGGCCATCGAGCGCTACGACGTCAACGTCGTCGGGTTGACCTTGTCCAAGAACCAGCATGCTTACTGCCAGCAGGTGCTCGACGAAATCGATTCGAACCGCTCGCGACGGGCACTGCTGTGCGACTGGGCCGACTTCGACGAGCCGGTGGACCGGATCGTCATCATCGAAGCGTTAGAGCACTTCGGTTTTGACCGTTACGACGATTTCTTCAAGTTCGCCTACAACGCGCTGCCCGCTGACGGGGTGATGCTGCTGCACGTGATCACCGGGCTGCATCCCAAGCAGGTCATGGAGCGCGGCATACCTATGACGATGGAGATCGCCAAGTTCATTAAGTTTATGCTCGCCGACATCTTTCCGGGCGGCCGGCTGCCGATGATCGAGACCGTCGAGGAGCACTCAACCAAGGTCGGCTTCAAGATAGCCCGCATCCAGTCGCTGCAGCCGGACTTCGCCAAGACCCTTGACCTGTGGGCCGAGGCCCTCGAGAAGCGCAAGGATGAGGCCATCGCGATCCAGTCCGAAGAAATGTACGAGCGGTACATGAAGTACCTGACCGGCTGCGCGAAGGCATTCCGGATGGGTTACATCGACTGCAACCAGTTCACACTGGAAAAGTAAGCGACACCCTCGACAGTGAACATCATCCAGGAGACCAAGACGACAATGGTTGAGCAACCGACTGGCCCGACGAAGACGAGGACGCGCTCCGAAGACATCCAGGCGCACTACGACGTCTCCGACGATTTCTTCGCCCTGTTCCAGGACCCCACCCGCACCTACAGCTGCGCCTATTTCGAGCCGCCAGGCCTCACGCTCGAAGAAGCCCAGTACGCCAAGATCGACCTCAACCTGGACAAGCTGGACCTCAAGCCGGGCATGACCCTGCTCGACATCGGCTGCGGTTGGGGCACCACCATGAGGCGCGCCGTCGAGAAGTACGACGTCAACGTGATCGGCTTGACGCTGTCCAAGAATCAGCACGCCCGCTGCGAGCAGGTGCTGACCGCTCTGGACAGCAACCGTTCACGTCAAGTGCGGCTGCAAGGCTGGGAGGATTTCAGCGAGCCCGTCGACCGGATCGTGTCGATCGAGGCCTTCGAGCATTTCGGGCACGAGAACTACGACGACTTCTTCAAGCGGTGTTCCACCATCATGCCCTCCGACGGTCGGATGACCGTGCAAAGCAGCGTCAGCTACCACCCCTTCGACATGGCTGCCAGGGGTAAGAAGCTGAGCTTCGAAACGGCTCGCTTCATCAAGTTCATCATCACCGAGATATTTCCGGGTGGACGGCTGCCATCGACCAAGATGATGGTTGAACACGGCGAGAAGGCGGGATTCACCGTCCCCGAACCGCTGTCGCTGCAGCCGCACTACATCAAGACGCTGCGCATCTGGGGTGACACCCTAGAGTCCAACAGGGCAAAGGCCATCGAAGTCACCTCCGAAGAGGTCTACAACCGGTACATGAAGTATCTACGCGGCTGCGAGCACTACTTCGCCGACGAGATGCTGGACTGCAGCCTGGTGACCTACCTCAAGCCGGGTGCTGCCGCTTAGGCTGTCGGATTGCCCGCGCGTCGTTCGTCGAACATGTAGAGAGTGGAACACCGGGTTTCGCTCACTACCTGGAGGTGACGACACATGCAGTACTTCGCCTTGTTGATCAGCAAAGAGCAGGACCGCACGCCCGACGATGCGGCCGCCGCGATGGCCGCGTTCGAGAGCTTCCACGCCAAGGCCGGCTCGGCGATTAAAGCCGGCGACGCGCTGACGCCCACGGCGACTGGGGTGCAGATCACCGGCGGGCCGGATGCCCCAACCGTCACCGACGGTCCCTTCGCCGAAGCGGCCGAGGTGGCCTGCGGCTACTACGTGTTCGAGGCCGAAAACCTCGACGAGGCGCTCGCGTTGGCGCGCGACGTCCCGGTCGCCACCTTTGGGGCCGTGGAGGTGTGGCCGATGGCGGGCGGGACGATCCCGACGCAACCGCTGGAGGGCACCAACTGGATCGCGCTGCTGCTGGAGCCGCCGGACCGTCCGGTGCAGCCCGGCTCGCCGCACTGGGAGGCGATGGTGGTTGAGCACCAAAAGTTCGCAGCCGCCATCGGCGGTGGTCACATCAGGGCCGGCGCCGGTCTGTATCCGCCGTCCACGGCGACCACCGTGCGGGTGCGCGACGGCGAGCTCTTGATAACGGACGGGCCTTACGTGGAGGGCGCTGAAGTCGCCAACGGCTTCTATGTGCTTAGCGCGAGTGACCGCGACGAGGCGGTCAAGGTCGCGTCCATGATCCCCGCCTCAACCGTGCAGCTGCGGCAGCTAGCGGGTGTCTCGGGCCTGTAGACCCGGCGAATGACCAACCTGGACGGCGTCTTTCGGCGGGAGTGGGGCCCCGCCGTGGCCGCGCTCGCGCGGTGGTCCGGCGACCTCACCATCGCCGAGGACGCCGTCCAGGAAGCCTGCGCCGAGGCGCTTCGCAGCTGGCCCCGCGATGGCGTGCCCGATCACCCCGGCGGGTGGCTGATGACCGTCGCACGTAACCGCGCCCGGGATCGGCTGCGCCGCGAATCCGTCCGTCCGGGAAAGGAATTGGCCGCCGTGGTCGACGATATCCGGGCACGTACCGATCACTGCGACCCGCATCCGGTCCGCGACGACGAGCTGCGGATGATGTTCACCTGCGCGCATCCGGCGCTGGACCGCCAGTCGCAACTCGCGCTCACGCTGCGGTTGGTGTCTGGGTTGACCGTCGCCGAGATCGCCCGTGCGCTGCTGCAGACTGATACCGCGGTCGGGCAGCGAATCACCCGCGCCAAGAACAAGATCCGGCACGCCAACATCCCGCTGCGGGTGCCACCTGTCGAGCTGCTGCCTCAGCGCACGCCGCACGTGCTCAGTTGCATCTACTCGGTGTTCACCGAGGGTTATTGGTCAACGGCGGGCCCGTCGGCGATTCGTGACGAATTGTGCGACGAAGGGATTCGGCTGGCCGGCGAGCTGTGCGTGCTGATGCCGACCGAGCTGGAGGCGCATGCTTTGACAGCCCTGATGCTGCTGCATGATGCGCGACGACTAACGCGGGTGGATGACGCCGGCGCGCTGGTCTCGCTTGAGGACCAGGACCGTCGTCGGTGGGATCGCGGCCGCATCACCCGCGGCCTGGACCGCTTGCGCCAGGCCCAGGGGGCGACGGGCCCGTATCTGCCGCAAGCGGTGATCGCCGCGCTGCACGCGACGGCGCCGTCCTGGGACCAAACCGACTGGCGGACCATCTGCACGGCCTATGACCGGCTGCTGCAGCTGACAAATTCACCGGTGGTGCGAGCCAACCGCGCGCTGGCGATTGGCTTGCGCGACGGCCCCGACGCTGGCCTAGCCGCGTTGGAGCAGGTGGCGCATGATCCCCGGCTGGCCCACTCCAGCCTCGTCGCATCGGTGCGCGCCGATCTGCTGCGCCGCGCGGGCCGGCCCAGCGAAGCCGTCACCTGGTACCGAATAGCGTTGGAAGCAGGCGGATCCGAGCCGGGACGCGCCTTTCTGCGGCGCCGCATCGCCGAGTGCGGCGGGTAGCGCCCTAGGCCTCGGCGAAATTCCGGGTGATCGACGGGTCGACCGGAATGCCGGGTCCCATGGTCGTCGACACGGTGACCTTCTTCAGGTAGCGGCCCTTCGACGACGACGGCTTGAGCCGCAGCACCTCGTCAAGCGCGGCGCCGTAGTTCTCCGCCAGCCGCTTCTCATCGAACGATGCCTTGCCGATCACAAAGTGCAAGTTGGCCTGCTTGTCCACCCGGAAGTTGATCTTGCCGCCCTTGATGTCGGCCACAGCCTTGGCGACGTCGGGGGTGACCGTGCCGGTCTTGGGGTTGGGCATCAGGCCACGTGGACCCAGTACCCGAGCGATACGACCGACCTTGGCCATCTGATCGGGCGTGGCGATCGCGGCGTCGAACTCCAGCCAGCCGCCCTGAATCTTCTCGATCAGATCGTCGCTTCCAACCACATCAGCTCCCGCGGCGAGGGCAGCATCCGCTTTTTCGCCGACGGCGAACACCGCGACCCGGGCGGTCTTACCGGTGCCGTGTGGCAGGTTGACCGTGCCGCGGACCATTTGGTCTGCCTTGCGCGGGTCGACACCCAGCCGGATCGCCACCTCGACGGTCGCATCCTGCTTGGTCGACGACGTCTCTTTGGCGAGCTTGGCCGCCTGCAGCGGAGTGTAGAGGTTGGTGCGGTCCACCTTCTCGGCGGCGGCGCGATATGCCTTGCTGTTCTTGCTCATTGAAATATCCAATCTGGTGTTGGGTCGTGGTGATCAAGCGGGCCGAAGCTGGCCCTCCCACGGGTTCGGGGGTGGAGCTACGCAGATCTATGCAGACCTATTCGACGGTGATGCCCATCGAACGGGCGGTACCGGCGATGATCTTGGCGGCGGCGTCGATGTCGTTGGCGTTAAGGTCCGCCTTCTTGGTCTCGGCGATCTCACGAACTTGATCCCAGCTGACCTTGGCGACCTTGGTCTTGTGCGGCTCCGCCGACCCCTTGCCCACGCCGGCGGCCTTGAGGAGCAACTTGGCGGCGGGCGGTGTCTTCAGCGCAAACGTGAAGCTGCGGTCCTCGTAGACCGTGATCTCCACCGGGATGACCTGGCCGCGCTGGTTCTCGGTGGCAGCGTTGTACGCCTTGCAGAACTCCATGATGTTGACGCCATGCTGGCCGAGCGCGGGACCGACCGGCGGCGCAGGATTGGCCTGCCCCGCCTGGATCTGAAGCTTGATCAGCCCGGCGACTTTCTTCTTCGGGGCCATGGGGTTTCGTTGTTCCTTCCTGAGTTAGTTGCCCTGCGGGCTAAATCTTGGAGACTTGGCTGAAGGTCAGCTCCACCGGCGTTTCGCGGCCGAAGATCGAAACCAGCACCTTGAGCTTCTGCTGCTCGGCGTTGACCTCGCTAATCGTGGCCGGCAACGTCGCAAACGGTCCGTCCATGACCGTTACCGATTCGCCCACCTCGTAGTCAACCTCGACAACCGGGCGTTCCAGCCCGCCCGTCTCGGCGGCAGCGGCGGTACTGGCCGCACCCTTGGCGGCCTTCTTCGCCGACCCTGGCGGCAGCAGGAACTTCACCACATCGTCGAGCGTGAGCGCCGACGGACGCGACGTTGCGCCGACGAATCCGGTGACCCCCGGCGTGTTGCGCACCGCGGCCCACGAGTCGTCGGTCAAATCCATCCGCACCAGGATGTAGCCAGGCAACACCTTGCGGTTAACCTGCTTGCGTTGGCCATTCTTGATCTCGGTGACCTCTTCGGTGGGCACCTCCACCTGGAAGATGTAGTCGCCGACGTCGAGGTTTTGCACCCGGGTTTCGAGGTTGGCTTTCACCTTGTTCTCGTACCCCGCGTAGGAGTGGATGACATACCAGTCACCCGGCTTGCTACGCAGCTCTGCCTTGAGCGCGGCGGCCGGGTCGACCTCTGCAGCCGGCTCCACGGGAACGCCAGCCGCGGCGACCTCGTCGACGCTGGCCTCTTGCACGTCGACCGCCTCACCCGCAGACGTGTCACCGTCGAAGGTAGTCACGGTTTTCAGTCCTCTCTCATCACTGTCGAGCCTCAGCCGAACACCAACAGCACCAGCTTGGCCAGGCCAAAATCAGCAAGGCCGACCAGCGCCACCATAAAGGCGAGAAACGCCAGCACAACTGAGGTGTAAGTGAGCATTTGTTTGCGGTTAGGCCAGATAACCTTCCGCATCTCTGCAACGACCTGCTTGAGGTAGTTGTAGATGAATATGATCGGGTTAGCCGAGCGGCCCGCCGATTTCTTCGGCTTTTTGGTTTTGCCTTCCTTAGCAACCTCAGCCTCAGTCGACGATTCTTCGACCTCGACGCCGGCCCCCGTGTCCGCGTCATCCGTCGCTCGCTGCCGAGACCGTTTGCCGGTGGGCCGCTGCGGCCGAGTCGCAGGTTTTGTCACCACGGCCGTCCGACCGCCACTCTCGCGACCGTCTTCGGTTCCGCCGCCGTCGCTGGCGGCGTCGTTGGCAGCGTCGCCCTCGTCGCTCACCGCGTGCTCCTTTGTTCGCTAGCTGTTCCCGCGAGCCGTGCTGATCCAATCGAGTCTGATCGGACACTCCTCCCAGTGTCCACCATGACACGTCTTCGCCGTCAGCAGGGGCGACAGGACTTGAACCTGCAACCTGCGGTTTTGGAGACCGCTGCTCTGCCAGTTGAGCTACGCCCCTTCGCGGGGCTTACATGACACGCGCGCCCCCGCTCGTTCGACTCGCGGAAAGCGCGCTGATGTTGGGAAAACCCCGAGGTCCGAGTGTACTCGATTCCACTCCAGCGCAGGAAATCCGATACCAATTACGCGCTTCTGATGACCTGTCCGGATTCCTTGTCCCATTTGAGCTGACTGGAGTTGTCGCCCTGCTGACCCATCAGCGTGGTGTAAGCCTCCATGACCAGTTCACCGTCGTCGTTGGTGCAGCTGTTCTTGGTGACGACGATGTCGGCGCCAAAGCGTTCGTCCACCGAATGGACGTGCATCTGGGCCCACAGCTTGTCCCCGGCAAGCACCGGCTTGTGGAAAACAAAGCGCTGGTCGACCTGCACGATCTGCATGGTCTCCATGCCGACGTCGACATTGCGGAAGAAGTCGGTTTGGACCAATTTCGCGAGAATGCTGGCGAAGGTCAGCGGCGCGACGATGCTGTCATAGCCGAGTTCGGCCGCCGCGTCCTCCTCGAAGTAGGCCGGGTGCTCGCATTTGATGGCACTCGCGAAGCTGCGGAGCTGCTCACGGCCCACGACGAAGTAGTCCGGGTACTTCCAGACCATCCCGCGGATATCAGTTTTCAGCGCCATAAACCACGCCCGCCTACGCCAGTTTCGCCGACGCGATCGCCCGGCCGAAGATCTTCTTGCCACCGGTGGTGGCCGACAGCGCGATGGTCACCGACTTGGTGTCCGGATCGACCGACTTCACCCTGCCGCTGAACACCAGCTCGGCGCCTTTACCGTCGTTGGGCACCGGCACCACCGCGGTGAACCGCACGTTGTACTCGGTGACCGCACCTGGGTCGCCGACCCAGGACGTGACATAGCCGCCACCTATACCCATCGTCAGCATGCCGTGGGCGATCGCGGTGTCCAACCCCACAATCTTGGCGATCTCGTCGTCCCAGTGGATCGGGTTCAAGTCACCCGATACCCCCGCGTAGTTCACCAGATCTTGGCGGGTCAGCGGGTAGGTCTTCTCCGGAAGCTGGTCACCCACCTTGACCGAACTAAACTCACGCAGCGCCATCAGAAAATCCCTCTTCTCCATCCTCGCCGGCACGGCCCGCCAGCGTCGTGTAGGTCTCCTGGACGATGTCACCCGCTTCGTTCGTGATGATGTTCTTGGTCACGATGATCTGGGTGCCGTGCGCCTCACGCATCGAATCCACGTAAACATCGCAGTACAGCTTGTCGCCCGCCACGATCGGCTTGGCGAATTTCAACACTTGGTCGACCTGCACGATCTGCGCATCCTGAACCGCGATGTTGGCGCTCTTGAAAAACGCCGATTGCGCCTTGTAGCCGAATACACAGATAAACGTCAACGGGGCCAGCAGCCCCTTATAGCCGAGTTCGGCCGCCGCGTCCTCCTCGAAGTACGAGGTGTCCTCGTTTTGCACGGCTATCGCGTACTCGCGGACCTTCTCGCGCTCGACCTCGTAGTAGTCGGGGTAGCGGTAATGCATCCCGACGATGTCTGTGGTCAACCCCACGGCTGTAGAACCTACCTAGTCACTCTTGGTCTACCGCTTACGGGTGGCTACCGTGTCTCACGATGGGACTGGTGCTTGCCGCAATTGCGGCAGAACTTCTTCAGCTCCATCCGGTCGGGGTCGTTACGCCGGTTCTTCTTGGTGATGTAGTTACGGTGCTTGCACACCTCGCATGCCAAGGTGATCTTCGGCCGCACGTCGGTACTGGAAGCCATGACGGTTCTCTCTCAAATCTGATGTCAAACATCTCGTTTTTGTGTTGTAGCGATGGCCGGACTCGAACCGGCGACCTAACGATTATGAGTCGTTCGCTCTAACCGACTGAGCTACATCGCCTCTGGGCCACCCCGTCCCCGGGTTCGGGGCCGCCTGCCTGCTCGGCGTCCGCCGAGCCCCCTAACGGAATCGAACCGTTGACCTTTTCCTTACCATGGAAACGCTCTACCGACTGAGCTAAGGGGGCCATTCCACCCGAAGCGACCAGTCGTGCCGCGGGCCTAAAAGAGGGTACAGCCTGGCGCACAACGTCACCAAACCACGGGGCGCAACTGGGGGCAGCTGAGAAAGTCGGTGAAGCGTTAAAAGGATGAACGGCCGGTGGCTACCCGGGATCACCCGGTGTCGCTGCTTCGGCGAGGACGCCACGCATCGGGGTCACTGAACTCGTCGTATTCCTGGTCCTGCTCTGCGTGGTCCCCGGCACCGCCCTCGCCAAGGAGGGCCTTCAGCGCCAGATGGACGGCCTCTCGCCTGCCATATAGCCCGTACCGACGGATGACCTCTTGGACTAGGTCGTCGTCAACCTCGATCTCGACCTTCTTCAGCATGGGCCAACAATACCCAGTGCGCTCAGCCCGCGGCCCGCCGAGGACCTAGTCTGGTGACGTGTCAGACTCGGACCGGCTGTACTTTCGGCAACTGCTCTCCGGACGCGATTTCGCCGTCGGCGATGTGGTCGCGACGCAGATGCGCAATTTCGCCTACCTGATCGGCGACCGCCGGACCGGGGACTGCGTCGTAGTCGACCCGGCGTACGCCGCCGGTGATCTGGTGGACACCCTCGAAGCGGACGGGATGCGGCTGTCTGGAGTGCTGGTGACGCATCATCACCCCGACCATGTGGGCGGGGCGATGATGGGCTTTCAGCTGAAGGGATTGACCGAGCTGTTGGACCGAGCAACTGTGCCGGTGCACGTGAATACCCATGAGGCGCTTTGGGTTTCGCGTGTCACTGGGATTTCCCTCGGTGATCTGACCTCCCATGAGCACCGCGACAAGGTCAGCGTTGGCGATATCGAAATTGAGCTGCTGCACACACCGGGTCATACGCCGGGCAGCCAATGTTTTCTGCTCGATGGCCGGCTGGTCGCCGGTGACACGTTGTTCCTGGAAGGCTGTGGCCGCACCGACTTTCCGGGTGGCGATTCCGACGAGATGTACCGCAGCCTGCAGCAGCTCGCGCAGCTTCCGGGTGACCCGACAGTGTTCCCGGGGCACTGGTATTCAACTGATCCCAGTGCCACGCTATCGCTGGTCAAGCGCTCCAATTACGTGTATCGCGCCGCGGATCTTGATCAGTGGCGAACGTTGATGGGCGGCTGAGCAACCATGCGTCAGGTCAATCTGGTTCAATCGTCGGGCTGTCCGTATCGAAGGAGCACCCATGAGCGGCCCTGTTAGCTATAGCCACAAAGATTCCATCGCGGTCATCAAGATGGACGACGGCAAAGTCAACGCGCTAGGACCGACGATGCAGCAGGCCCTCAACGAGGCGATCGACCAAGCCGACAAAGACAACGTCGGTGCACTGGTGATCACCGGGAATGACCGAGTTTTCAGTGGCGGCTTCGACCTGAAGGTCCTGACGTCCGGGCAGGCCCAGCCCGCGATCGACATGCTCAGCGGCGGCTTCGAGCTGGCGTACCGGCTGTTGTCCTATCCCAAGCCGGTAGTGATGGCCTGCACCGGCCACGCCATCGCTATGGGGGCGTTCCTGCTGTCCGCGGGCGACCACCGGGTGGCGGCCCACGCCTACAACATTCAGGCCAACGAAGTTGCGATCGGCATGACCATCCCCTACGCGGCCTTGGCGATCATGAAGCTGCGGCTAACACCGTCGGCGTACCAGCAAGCCGCCGGGCTAGCCAAGACATTCTTCGGTGAAACTGCGCTTGCGGCGGGCTTCGTCGACGAGATCGTGCTGCCCGAGATGGTGCGCAGTCGCGCCGAAGAAGCCGCGCAGGAGTTCGCCGGCCTCAACCAGCAGGCTCACCTGGCAACCAAGTTGCGCACCCGCGCCGACACGCTTACAGCCATCCGCGCCGGAATCGACAAGATGGCAGCCGAGTTCGGACTGTAATTCCACAGCCGCCTTCTAGTGTTGCGCCGAAGCCCATTGGTAGGGAAGGAATTTACCGTCAAACGTCAGGACGACGCGATCGCCTGACGGATGCGACTTCTTTTTCAGGTCGAGGCTGAAGTTGATGGCGCTCATGATGCCGTCGCCGAACTGCTCGTTGATCAGTTCTTTGATAGCGCCGCCGTATACCTGGATTGCTTCGTACAAGCGGTAGATGGTGGGGTCGGTAGGGACAGCGGTGGGCAACCCGCCGCGCATGGGTGACGCGGCCAGCACCGGCACCACTGATTCGTCGAGACCCAGCATCCCAACCAGGACGGTACCGAGCTCGGCGGGAATCGGGTGCTCGCCTAGTAATGCCGATGTCGTCCACACCACCGGCCTGCCGATTGCGTCGGCGAGCTGCTGCCACTTCAGACCTTTTGCCAGCCGGGCAACCACGATCTGTTCGGTGATCTCATTTCTCTTCATGGCCCCAGCATGCACTGGGTGCCACCGCACTCACCCGGGTTTGGTGGCGGTGACCAAACGCGTCGAGGTTTAGGGTGACGCTCGATGGCCCTTCATCTGCACCGCGCCGGGCAGACCGATCTGCTTGCGGACGGCCTCTGCGCACTGCTGGCCGACCCGCTGCCCGACCCGTTCGCTGAGGAGTTGGTGCTGGTATCGGCGCGCGGCGTGGAACGCTGGCTCAGTCAGCGGCTTTCGCATGTGCTCGGATGCCGGCCCGGTGGCGGCGACGGGGTGTGCGCGGGCGTGACATTCCGCAGTCCGACCTCACTGATCTCGGAGATTCTAGGGATCACCGGGACAGCCGCCCACGACCCGTGGTCCCCGGAGGCCATGACTTGGCCGCTACTGGAGGTAATCGATGCGAATCTCGACGAGCCCTGGTGCGGCACACTGGCAAAACACTTGGGCCACTTCGACACCGATGACGAGGCCGAACTTCGCAAGGGGCGCCGATATGCGGTGGCGCGCCGGATCGCTGGGCTGTTCGCTGGCTACGCCAGACAACGGCCGTGCCTGCTGGTCGACTGGCTGGACGGCGAGGAGGGCGGCCTCGACGCCGACCTGGCTTGGCAGCCGCAGCTGTGGCGGTTGCTGGTCGCGAACGTCGCCGTCGATCCGCCGCACGTCCGGCACCGCAACGCCGTTACCCGGCTGCGTGCGTCGCCGACCGACCTGCCCGCTCGACTGTCGCTGTTCGGCCACACTCGACTGGCGGTCACCGACATCGAGCTGCTCGACGCCGTGGCCACCCACCATGACCTGCACCTGTGGTTGCCGCATCCCAGCGATGAGCTGTGGCGGGCGCTCGCCGGTAGGCGCCACCGCTCGGTGCCACGCACCGAAGACACCAGCCGGCGTGCCGCCAAGCATCCGCTGCTGCAGACATTGGGCCGCGACCTGCGTGAGCTGCAGAGCCTGCTGCCCGCTCGCCCCGCCACCGACGAATACCTCGGGACGGCTCTGGGTTTGATGAGTGGCGACCCGCTGCGCCCGGCTCCGCCGCGCTTGCGATCGCCACTGGGTTTGATGAGTGGCGCCGAGAAGCCCAACACCTTGCTGGGCTGGCTGCAATCCGACATCACCGCCAACGCGGTGCGACCCCAGAACCGCGTGCTGGCCGAGGGTGACCGATCTGTTCAGGTGCACGCCTGTCACGGAACGGCCCGCCAGATCGATGTGTTGCGTGAGGTCCTGCTCGGACTGTTGGCTGATGATCCCACCCTGGAACCCCGCGACATCGTGGTGATGTGTCCCGACATCGAGACCTGCGCCCCGCTGATTGTGGCCGACTTCGGCCTGGGCGAACTACCCGGCCACAGTCACCCGGCGCATCGGCTGCGGGTCCGGCTGGCCGACCGCGCCCTCACCCAGACCAACCCGCTGCTGGGCGTGGCTGGCCAGTTGCTCGGTATCGCCGATAGTCGCACCACCGCCACGCAAGTGTTGAATCTTGCTGCGGCGACGCCGGTGCGGGCCCGCTTCGGGTTCACCGACGATGATCTCGACACCATCACCACGTGGGTGCGCGACTCGGGTATCCGGTGGAGCTTCGACACAGCGCACCGCAAGCAGTATGGGCTCGATCACATCGTGGGAAACACCTGGCGTTTCGGGCTCGACCGCATCTTGACCGGGGTCGCGATGTCGGACGACTCGCAAGCGTGGCTGTCCACCGCGCTGCCGCTCGATGATGTCGGCAGCAACCGGGTGGAGCTGGCGGGGCGGCTGGCCGAGTACATCCACCGGCTGCAGTCCGTGGTCGACTCGCTCGATGGCATCCGACCGCTGTCCGAGTGGATCGAAGCGTTGACCGACGGTGTCGCGCAATTGACGCGGGTGGGTGCTGCCGACGCCTGGCAACCCGAACAGCTGCGCCGCGAATTCGCAACCATACTGGCACACGCAGACTTTCGCCGCACCACCGCGCTGCGACTGTCGGACGTCCGCGCATTGCTGGCCGAGCAGCTGGCCGGGCGCCCGACCCGGGCCAACTTCCGGACCGGCACCTTGACCGCGTGCACCATGGTGCCGATGCGCTCGGTCCCGCACCGCGTGGTCTGCTTGGTCGGGCTCGACGACGGCGTGTTCCCCCGGCTGGCGCTGCCCGACGGCGACGACGTGCTGGCCCGTCGGCCAATGACGGGTGAGCGCGACATCCGTTCGGAGGACCGGCAATTGCTGCTGGACGCGATATGCGCGGCCAGGCAAACGTTGATTATCACCTATACCGGCGCCGACGAACACACCGGACATCCGCGACCGCCGTCGGTGCCATTGGCCGAGCTGCTCGACGCGTTGGACCAGACCACGCCGGCGTCGGTGCGCGATCGCGTCCTGATCGAACATCCGTTACAGCCGTTCGATATTCGCAATGTCACGCCCGGTGAGCTGGTGCCCGACCAGCCGTTCACCTTCGATCCAACCGTACTGGTGGCGGCCAGGGCAGCTGCCGGGGACCGGCACCTGCGACCGGGCTTTTACACCGACCCTCTCCCCGAGCCGGCGCCCGACGACGTTGCCCTTGCCGACCTGCTCGCCTTCTTCCGTGATCCGGTCAAGGGATTCTTTCGCGCGCTCGACTACACGCTGCCGTGGGACGTCGACGAGGTCCAAGACGAAATGCCGGTCGAGATCGACAGCCTGGAAGAGTGGGCAGCTGGCGATCGCATGTTGCGAGACATGGTGCGCGGCATGGATGCCGACGCGGCCACCCAAGCCGAATGGCGGCGCGGAGCCTTGCCGCCCGGACAGCTGGGCTGGCGCAAGGCCAAGGAAATCCGTACCCAGGCGGCGGGGCTGGCCGCCGAGGCGCTGCGGCATCGCCGGGGTGTGGCCGCTGCTTACGACATCAACGTTGAGCTCGACGGCCAGCGGCGGCTCACCGGCACGGTGACGCCGGTGTTCGGCACCCGCACGGTATCGGTTACCTACTCCAGGCTCGGCGGCAAGCATCTGCTCGAGGCGTGGATCCCGTTGCTGGCGTTACAGGCCGACAAACCGCATCGCGAGTGGACCGCCCTGTGCATTGGACGAGCCCAGAAGAACCAGCAGATCGAGCAGCGGCTGCTCGGCCCGCCAACCGATCCCCGCGAAACGCTGCGGGATCTGGTGCGGCTGTACGACGCCGGCCGCCGCGAGCCGTTGCCACTGCCGCTGCGGACGTCCTACGCGTGGGCCGACGCCCGCAATTGCGGCAGAGACCCGGTCAAGGTCGCGGGTTGGCGGTGGAACTCGCAGCACAACTATCGCGGCGAAGACGCTGAGCCCGCGCATGAAAGAGTTTGGGGCACCAGGGCTCCACTTGACGTCCTGCTGGGGACACCGCGTCCAGGCGAGGAAGCCGCCGGTGAGGGCACCCGGCTGGGCGCGCTGTCGGCTCGGCTGTGGCTGCCGCTGTTGCGCGCCGAGCGGTCGCCGCGGGAGGTGGGCTGATGGAGCGGTTCGATCTGCTCGGCCCGTTGCCCGCCGTGGGGTCCACGACGGTGCTCGAAGCCAGTGCCGGCACCGGCAAGACGTTCGCACTGGCCGGTCTGGTAACCCGTTTTGTCGCCGAGGGAGTGGCCACACTCGACCAGATGCTGCTGATCACCTTCAGCAAGGCCGCCAGCCGCGAGCTACGTGAGCGGGTCCGCAGCCAGATCGTGAACGCTATTGCTGCACTGGATGGTTCAGCATCGGTCACGCCCAATGACCTGGTTTCTCATTTGACGAGCGGCACGGCCGCCGACTGTGCGGCGCGGCGCCAACGGCTGCGGGACGCGCTCACGGACTTCGATGCCGCCACCATCTGCACCACACATCAGTTCTGCCAGCTGGTGCTCAAATCGCTTGGGGTGGCCGGGGATACCGACACCGGCGCTACCCTGGTGGAAAGTCTCGACGATCTGGTTACCCAAATCGTCGGCGACCTGTATCTGGCACACTTCGGATCGCAACGCGACGAGGTGGCGTTGCGCCACCGCGAGGCGCTGGCGCTGGCCCGCGCGGTGGTCGCAGACCCATGCGCCGAGCTGCGACCGCAGCACCCGGAGCCACAATCCGTTGCCGCGGTGCGGCTGCGGTTCGCCACCGACGTGCTCGAGCAACTCGAACTGCGTAAACGCCGGCTCGGCATCTTCAGCTACAACGACCTGCTCAGCCGCCTCGCCAATGCGTTGGACGGTCCGCCGGACTCCGCGGATTCCGCTGCCCGCGACCGGATGCGCCGCCGCTGGGCGATCGTGATGGTCGACGAGTTCCAGGACACCGATCCGATTCAGTGGCAGGTCATCGATCGCGCGTTCAACGGGCACGCTCGGCTGGTGCTGATTGGTGACCCCAAGCAGGCGATCTACGGCTTTCGTGGCGGCGATATCTACACGTATTTGTTGGCTGCGCGCACAGCCGGTGTGCGGCGGACGTTGGGGGTGAACTGGCGCAGCGACAAGGCCCTTGTCGACAGCCTGCACACCGTGTTGCGCGGGGCCGCGCTTGGCGATGCCGACATCGTGGTGCGCGACGTCGAAGCTCACGTCGGCGGGCATCGGCTGCACAACGCACCACGCAACGCGCCGTTTCGGCTTCGGGTCGTCAGCCGCGCCATGTTCGGCTACGACCAGACCAGAACCATCGCGATCGATGCTTTGCGCCAACATATTTCGTCCGACCTTGCCGCCGACGTCGGGGCCCTGCTGGGCAGTGACGCGACCTTCGACGGACACCGAATACAGGCCAGCGACATCGCGGTGATCGTCGAATCAAGCAAGGACGCCCGACCGTGCCAAGCGGCGTTGCTACGAGCCGGAATTCCCGCCGTCTATACCAGCGACGGCGACGTGTTCGCCGCCGACGCGGCCAAGGACTGGCTACTTCTGCTGGACGCGTTCGACCAGACGCACCGTGCCGGGCTGGTGCGGGCCGCGGCGGCCACGGTGTTCTTCGGCAAGACCGCCAATGACCTGGCCGCCGGCGGCGACGCGCTGGCCGACGAGGTGGCCGCCACACTGCGGGATTGGACCGACCAGCTGCGCGAGCGCGGACCGGCAGCGGTCTTTGCGGCCGCGCAACTGGCGGGCATGGGTCGACGAGTACTGGCCGAGCAAGGCGGTGAGCGCACCATGACCGACCTGGCGCACATCGCTGAACTCCTGCATGCGGTAGCGCATCGCGAGCGGTTGGCTTTGCCGGCACTGCGCGACTGGCTGCGCCGACAATGCGACGAGCGCGCCGGCGCACCCGAACGCAGCCGACGGATCGATAGTGACGCGGCCGCGGTGCAGATTCTGACGGTGTGGGGTGCCAAGGGATTACAGTTCCCGATCGTCTATCTGCCGTTCGCGTTCAACCGGCACGTCTTCATCGACGATATCCCGCTCTACCACGACGGCACCGGCGTTCGGTGCCTGCATGTCGGCGGCCCGGGAAGCGCGGACCGCCGCAGCATTGAGGCGTTCAGCCGGGCCGAGGCGGCCCGCAACGACATCCGACTGACCTACGTAGCCCTGACGCGAGCACAGTCACAGGTGGTGGCGTGGTGGGCGCCCGCAAAGGACGAACCGAACGGCGGGCTATCCCGATTATTACGCGGGCGGCGTCTCGGCCAGGCCGAAGTGCCGGATAGCTGTGCGCCCAAGACGATCTCTGATGAGGAGGCGTTGGCGTGCTTTCGGGCGTGGCAGGCCGCCGGTGGCCCAGTGGTCGAAGAATCGTCGGTGGTCACCGCTGCCGCTGTTCGCCGGCCCGAGCCGCCGACGCACCTGGCGGTGCGCCACTTTCACCGATCAATCGACACCACCTGGCGGCGCACCTCGTATTCAGCACTGATCCGCGGCGCGCACGACTCGGGCGTAACCAGCGAGCCGGAGATGACCGCACGCGACGACGAAATCGACGACGCCGCGGTGGCCGTCGCGTCAGGTGCAGCCGACGGCGTGTCCTCCCCGATGTCACACCTGCCGGCTGGTGCGACGTTCGGTTCGCTGGTGCATGCCGTGTTAGAGAACACCGATCCCTTCGCTGTTGACCTCGCAGCAGAGTTGGAATCTCAGGTGCGGACGCATTCAGGGTGGTGGCCGGTGGACGCCGAGCCGGCCACGCTGGCTTCTGCATTGCTGCCGATGTACGACACGCCCCTGGGCCCGCTGACTGACGGGCTGACGTTGCGCCAGATCGGGCTGCGGGATCGGTTGCGGGAGTTAGACTTCGAAATACCCTTGACCGGTGGCGACGTCCGGGCTTCGGTGCCGGCTGTTCACCTGTCGCAGGTGGGTGAGCTGGTCCGTGAGCACCTTGCCACCGATGATCCGTTGGCCAGGTACAGCGACCGGCTGCTGCGGGACGGTCTCGGCGGCCAGCCGTTGCGCGGTTATCTGGCCGGCTCGATCGACGTGGTGCTGCGGTTGCCTCGGCAGCGTTATTTCGTGGTGGACTACAAAACCAACATGCTGGGCGCTGCCGCCGCCGACTACAGCTTCCCACGGCTGACCGAGACGATGCTGCATTCGGATTACCCCTTGCAGGCCTTGCTGTATACCGTTGTGTTGCATCGATTTTTGCGATGGCGGCAGCCGGGATACCAGCCGTCGCAGCACCTGGGTGGGGTGCTGTACCTCTTTGTGCGCGGCATGTGCGGGGCCGCGACCCCACAAGTGGACGGCCATCCCTGCGGGGTGTTCAGTTGGCTACCACCGCCAGCGCTGGTGGTGGCGTTGTCGGACTTACTAGACCAGGGTCGACCATCGGCATGAGCAGCATCAGCAACACAGACATCGAGGACCCGCTGGACTGGCGGATAGCCCTTGGCGCCAGCGGCTTGCTGCGGATATTCAACGAAGCCGGTCTGCTGGAATCTGCTGATGTGCATGTAGCGCAACGGCTTACCGTGCTCGCTGGTGAGCACGGTAATAGCAATGGGGCAGTGGCGTTGGCGGTGGCGTTGGCGGCCCGGGCATTACGCGGCGGATCGGTGTGCGTGGACCTGCACACGGTGGCCACCGATTCCGGTATCCCCGACCTACCGTGGCCAGACCCCACGACGTGGCTGGCGGCATTACGGGCGAGTCCGTTACTGGGCGAGCCACCGGTGTTGCGACTGTATGACGACCGGTTGCTCTACCTCGACCGATACTGGCGGGAGGAAGAGCAGGTGTGCGCCGACCTGCTCGCGCTGTCTGTCCCGACGGCGCGAGTCGAAATATCCGGCTATGAACGCCTTTTCCCACCGCAGTTCGCCGAACAGCGGGCGGCCGCAGAGATCGCGTTGTCACAGGCCGTTACCGTGCTGACCGGCGGTCCGGGCACCGGCAAGACCACCACGGTCGCGCGGCTGCTCGCGCTGCTCGCGGAACAGGCGGGCGTTTCCGGAACTCCCGGTCTGCGGATCGCCTTGGCCGCACCTACCGGCAAGGCGGCAGCGCGGTTGACCCAAGCGGTGGCAGTCGAGGTCGGAGAGCTCGACGCCGGTGACCGTGAACGCCTTTCCGACTTGCACGCAGTAACGCTGCACCGGCTGTTGGGTAGCCGACCAGACACATCGACACGGTTTCGGCACCATCGGGGCAACCGGCTGCCCCACGACGTGATCGTTGTCGACGAGACATCGATGGTGTCGCTGACGATGATGGCCCGGTTGCTTGAAGCGGTGCGGCCCGACGCCCGGCTGATCCTGGTCGGCGACGCCGACCAGCTGGCATCGGTGGAAGCCGGCGCGGTGCTGGCAGATCTGGTCGACGGCTTGTCGGCGCGCAGCGACGTGCGGGTGGCGACGTTGCGAACCTCGCACCGGTTCGGCGCGGCGATCGGCGCCTTGGCCGAGGCCGTCCGCCTCGGCGACACCGACGAGGTGCTGGCGCTGCTTCGCTCCGGAGATGAACATGTCGAGTTCATCGAAGACAGCGACCCGACGGCGCGGTTGCGCGCGATCGTGCTGCCCCATGCGTTGCGGCTGCGGGAGGCGGCGCGATTGGGAGCCACCGACGTGGCGTTGGCGACGCTGGACGAACACCGGCTGCTGTGCGCGCACCGGCAGGGTCTTTGTGGTGTGCAGCACTGGAACCAGCAGGTGCACAACTGGCTGGCCGAGGAGACGGACCAGCCGGCGTGGTCGCAGTGGTATGCCGGACGGCCGCTGCTGGTGACGGCAAACGATTACGGGCTGCGCGTCTACAACGGCGACACCGGTGTCGTGGTCGCTGGCCCCGACGGTTTGCGTGCCGTCATCGCCGGCGCTGCCGGTCCGGTTAGCCTCGCGACCAGCCGCCTCTCTGATATCGAAACCATGCACGCGATGACCATCCACAAAAGCCAAGGAAGCCAGGCCGATGCGGTCACGGTGCTGGTGCCGCCGCAGGATTCGCGGCTACTTACCCGGGAGCTGTTCTATACCGCCGTGACCCGGGCCAAGACCAAGGTCCGGGTGGTCGGCTCCGAAACCGAAGTCGCCGCTGCGCTTGAGCGGCGGGCCGTGCGGGCGACGGGGCTGCGGTTGCGGCTGCAGACTTGACTGAACTCAAATCACTTGTGTCACTTCGATATCAGTGGTCACTGGGTGGCGATTCTTGATGCTCCTATTCGTGTTATGGGTCAAGCGGCGGTGAGCCATTGGCGATAATTGGCGGCGAGGGTGTCGTTGCGTTGGAGTCCGCGTTCGAGTCGGGAGATGTCGTTAGGCCAGACGCCGAAGTGCTCGGCCACGGTGCTGAGAGTGATGTTTTTGGCTTGGCGAGCTGGGCGTAGATCGCTGTAGTCGTCGATGACGCAGGGGCGGGTGAGTAGTCGGAAGACCTCGCGGGCGATGGCGCGTTTGAGGAGGCGCAGGATTTCGGCCTTGCGGCGATTGTTGGTGGTTTGGCGGGCGACGTAGTCGCGGGTGCGCGGGTCATTGGACATTCGCACCAAGGCGATGCGGTACAACGCGTTGTTTGCTGAGCGATCGCCGCCCCGCGAGAGTCGATGGCGGGTCGTCTTGCCCGAGGAGGCCGGAACGGGGGCAACACCGCATAGCGCGGCAAAGGCGGCTTCGCTGCGTAGCCGATATGGGTTGAGGCCGGCGGTGATTAGTAGCGCGGCGGCGGTGTCGGGTCCAATGCCGTGGGCGACGCGCAGCCCGGGGTTGATGCTCTGTACCAGGGTGTCGATCTGGTCGGTGAGTTCACGCTCTTGGCGATGCAGGAACTGCGCGCGAAGGGCCAGCGTCTTGACTGCGCTAAGGACGGCCATGGTGGTCGGGTCACCATGGGCAACAAGCCGGCAACGAGCTAGGGCTTTGACCAGACCGGCTGTGTTGCAACGGCGGTAGCGTTCACGCAGCTCGGCGGGTGCGGTGATCAATAAAGATTGAATTTGGTTGGTCGCTGCGGTGCGGGCTTTGACTGCGCCGCGACGAGCGGTCAACAGAGCGCTCAGCGCCGTGGTGCGTTCGTCTTTCGGGGCGGCAAGGCCGTCCCCGGACAACGCGTTACGGGCCGCGGCATAGGCGTCGAGCGGGTCGGACTTGCCGCGCCGGCGCCGGGTGGCGCGGTCGGGGCGGTTAACTTCGACGACCTCGATGCCGGCGTCCTGCAGCGCCCGGGTCAATCCCGCACCATAGCTGGAAGTGCCTTCCACCCCGGCGATCAGTACTGTCCCGAAGCTCTGCGCCCACGTGAGCGCCTCGCAATAGCCCGTCGGGTTCGTCGGGAACTCCGCATCTGCCAAGGGTTTGCCGGTATCGCTCAACGTGGCGAGGTGAACGGTATCGAGATGCGTGTCGGCGCCAATGACGACCAACTGCGATGCTGTCACGATGGTGATGTTCCCTTCTGCCGGTGTGATCACCGGCGGTTGCGGTGACACCCGGTAGGGCGGGCAGACAAGACATTGATGAGGGAACTACCAGGCTCCTGATTAGGTCATGTCCGCCCTGCCGGGCCTCATGGTGCGACCCGCCCGCCGCCGGTGAGACAGATCAAGAAAAAGACAACCCAGCAGGGCGTCAGTCAGTGCCAGGGTCACCACCGGAAGCGGACGGGCCAGCTAATCATCAACCGTTGCGGTTGAACACCATCAATGTCGGTGCCCTTCGATAGTTTCGGGGACATGGGTTCGAGTGCGGTTGTTGATCGGGAGGCGATCACGGCTGCGTTTGATGCGTTGGATGCTGCGGTTGATGGTGTGGTCGCGCTGGATTTTGATGCGCTGTGCGCCCGGGAGTGGTTGGTGTTGTTGGAGCGGGTGGAGCGGGTGCGCCGCAGGTTGCCCGCGGTGGAGCATGGCGTGATTAATTCCCTGGCCCGTCAAGCCACCCCCGAAGAGTTGGGCGGCACGCTTTCGCATGCGATTGCCGAGTGGACGCTGATCAGCCGCGCCGAGGCCGCCAAGCGTATCCGGGAGGCCGCCGATCTGGGGCCGCGTCGGGGCTTGACCGGTGAACCGTTGCCACCCGTCTTGGCAGCGACCGCCGCAGCGCAACGCGCCGGACGGCTGGGCGCCGGTCAGGTGGCGGTGATTCGGAAGTTCTGCCACGGGTTGCCCGGCTGGGTCGATACGGCAACCCACGAACACGCCGAAGCGCATCTTGCGAAACTGGGCTCCCAGTTTCGGCCCGAACAATTGGCCGGGCTGGCCGATCGGCTCGCCGACTGCCTCAACCCCGACGGCACCTACAGCGACACCGACCGCGCCCGGCGGCGCGGCGTAACCTTAGGCAACCAGCAAGCCGACGGCATGTCAGCGCTGCACGGTTGGCTGACCCCCGAGGCCCGCGCCACCCTGGAGGCCGTGCTGGCCAAACTGGCCGCGCCCGGCATGTGCAACCCCGCCGATGACACCGCATGTGTGGACGGCGCACCCAGCCAACAGGCCATCGACAAAGACACCCGCAGCCCCGCCCAACGCAACCATGACGCGCTCACTGCCGCGTTGCGTGCCCTGCTGGCGTCGGGAAAGCTGGGACAGCACAATGGGTTACCGGCCTCCATCATCGTGTCCACCACCCTGGCCGAGCTCGAGGCTGCCGCCGGCAAAGGCCTTACCGGCGGGGGCACCCTGTTGCCCATGAGTGATGTCATCCGGCTAGCGCGCCACGCCCGGCACTACCTGGCCATTTTCGACAAAGGCAAGGCGCTGGCGCTCTACCACACCAAACGACTCGCCTCCCCCGGGCAGCGAATCGTCTTGTACGCCAAGGAGCGTGGCTGCTCCGCGCCGGGCTGCACGGTGCCCGGCTACTACTGCGAAGTGCATCACACCATCCCCTACGCCACCTGCCGCAGCACCGACATCAACAACCTCACCTTCGGCTGCGGCCCCCAACACCGCCTCCTGCAACCCGGCGGCTGGACCACCCGCAAAAACACCCACGGCGACACCGAATGGATCCCACCGCCGCATCTTGACCACGGCCAACCGAGAATCAACACGTACTGGCACCCCGAAAAACTCCTGCATGCCGGAGACGACGACGAAGACAACTAGGCGAGGCGCCACGCCCGCGGACCGATGGTCGTCGGGAACTATGCTCTTTCCGGCAGTTATCCAGCAATCGCCGCCACAATTCCGCGACATCGCCGCATTACTTGAATAAGTCCGACATCCCAGCTCTGCAAGGCACGCTGTGAGCTCGTTGACCACCGGCATCGAGCCATGTTCATTGCAAGCGCGCGATAAGTGTCTTACACTTTTGAGGTGCGGATCAAGTGCCTGCCACACGCGTGGCAGCACAGGAGGTTTTCACCCTCTCGGGCGGCATGATTGACCTGCGCAACGAACTCGTTCCGCAACGCCCGTTCATCGGACCGCGGGTCGGAAGGACTGCTGATCAATGACAAAGAGAACCGCAGAAGACTACGCGGCGCTGAGCCGCGCAGTAGAAAGCGGCGAGTACACGGTAGGCGGCCCGTTAGAGCTGGGGGCGTCGCTACAGATGGGGCGGCCAGCTGGCGGGATGAAACGCGGCAAGACGCCGAACCTCAGCGTGCGGCTGCCTAAGGCGATCCGCGACGAGCTCACAGTCCGGGCAAAGGCCGAAGGCTCAACCGAATCAGAACTGATCCGACGTGCTGTGGTTGAGTACATCGGCAATCATCCCGCCGGATGTAGCTGACGACCTGCGCCTCCACGGCAGCCGACGGGTCAAAGCCCGCCGCCAGAATCACCGCCTGGCGGATACCTACCAGTGGCATCAGTGAAGAACCGTGCTCATTGCCGACTCACTCCCCAACCCGCTCGGCCGACACAAACAACGTCTGCGGGGCGGCATCTTCAATGTCCTGCGCGAGTTGGCGACCGTAGCCGGCCATCAGCTCCTCGGCCGGCGTCACCGTCACCTCCCAGCCGTGGCTAGCCAACCAGTCGCCGACGTCGTCGCGCTCCTCGAAGTACCAGAGATCGTGGACGTCGGGGATGTCGCGTTCCGGCTCCAGCTTGGCCATCAGGTCGCGCACCCGCTGCATCGTCTCGCGCTGCTTCGCAAGGGCATCGGGGGCAAGGAAGCCCGGGCCGGGCGCCTCTACGGCGATCCGGCTGCCGGCGCTGCCAAGCGCCTGGACGCGTTCGAAAAGCAACTCTTGGGCAGCCGCCGGCAAAAACGGCAACAGCCCCTCGGCGGACCAGACGCTGGGCGCCGAGGCGTCGAACCCGGCCCGCTGCAACGCCTCCGGCCAGTCATGACGCAGGTCGATCGGAACATGAACCAGGTTGCACGTCGGCTCCGCCCCGTTGTCCCGTAACGTCGATGACTTGAATTCCAGCACTCGAGGCTGGTCGAGCTCGTAAACCGCGGTACCGTCCGGCCAGGGCAGCCGCCAAGCCCGCGAATCCAAACCGGCCGCCAAAATCACCACCTGGCGCACGTCCGCGCGGGTGGCGTCGAGGAAGAACTGGTCGAAAAACGCTGTCCGGGCGGCCATGTAGTCGACCATTCGCTGCATCCGCGGCTTCAGGTCGGGTTCAGCCTCGACGATCTCGGCTGGCAGGTTGGGCACCGCAAACCAGTTCCACATGCCGTCTCCGGCGGCGTCGAGGAACACCCGCGCGAACGGATCGCTGATCAGCGGGGCCTCGCTCTCGGTTTCCGCGGCGCGGGCCGCCGCGACGCCCAGCGCCGTCGCACCCACACTCTCGGTGATCCCCCAGGTGTCGTTGTCGGTTCTCGGCACGCTCGTGTCCTCCAATTCGCTAGCACATCTATGTATCGACCTTACGCGCGCTGAGCCGCAACGGCCCGGCCCTTAGGGCGCATCCTTGCCTGGAATTGGGGTCACGCAGGCTAAATTGTCGACGAGGCGGTGATGTGCACTATGCGAGTGGACGGGCGCGACATCACCGTTTCCGGCAGCCTGCTGCAACCGCTAACCCGCCGGACCAACGACATCATCCGGCTCGTCCTGGCGGCCGTCTTCCTCGCGGCGGTGATCACGAGTTCACTGATTACCCGCCCGAGATGGATCGCGCTCGAAAGATCCATCTCCCAGATCGTCGGGGTCTTGTCGCCCACTCAGTCCGATGCGGTGTATTTGGCGTACGGCTTGGCGATTGTGGCGTTGCCCTTCGCGATCCTGATCGGCCTGATCGTCGCGCGGCAATGGAAACTGCTCAGCGCATACGCGGCCGCCGGGCTGATCGCCGTTCTCCCGCTGTCGATCAGTGCTAACCGCATCGTCGGGCTCCGCTGGCACTTCGACATCTCGGACCGGCTCAGCACGCTGCCCGCCCAGTTCCTGGATGACCCGCGGTGGATCGCCATGCTCGCGGCGGTGCTCACCGTGTCGGGTCCCTGGCTGCCCGCACGCTGGCGACACTGGTGGTGGGCGCTGCTGCTGGCCTTCGTGCCGATCCACCTGTTCGTCAGCGCCGTGGTGCCGGACCGCTCGTTGCTGGGGCTGGCGGTCGGATGGGTCGTCGGCGCGTTGGTGGTCCTGGTGGTCGGCACTCCGGCGCTGGAGGTGCCGCTGGATGGCGCGATTCGCGCGATGGCCAAACACGGGTTCGTGGTCTCCGGGCTCACGGTGGTCCGGCCGGCCGGACCTGGGCCACTCGTCTTATCGGCCGCATCCCAGTGTCCCGATGCTGGGGAGCCGATCAAGGCGGTGATCGAGTTGTACGGCCCGCATCAACGCAGCGGCGGCGCAGTGCGCCAGCTCTGGCGGAAGGCGCGGCTGCGCGGTACCGAAACCGCGCCCTTAGTGGCTTCCATGCGCCGCGCCGTCGAGCATCGCGCGTTGATGGCCATTGCCATCGGTAATGCGGGCGTCGCCAACACGTCGACGATCGCCGTCGCCCCGCTCGACCGGGGATGGATGTTGTACGCACACCGTCCCGTTGGCGCAATCCCTCTCAACAAATGCGCAACGACGACACCGGTTGCCCGCGTGTGGGAATCACTACGAACGTTGCAGAATCACCAAATCTCGCACGGGAACCTGCGCAGCGCGGAAATCACGGTCTGTAACGGCACCGTTCTTTTCGGCGGGTTCGGCAGCGCCGAATACGGCGCCACCGACGCTCAACTCCAATCCGACCTCGCTCAACTTCTGGTGACGACATCAGCGCTGTATGACGCAAAGTCGGCGGTAGCTGCAGCGATCGACGCATTTGGTAAGGACGCGGTCCTGACCGCGTCGCGCCGACTCACTAAAGCCGCTGTGCCAGCTAAAATTCGCGAATCAGTGCCCGACCCGGGCGCCGCCATCTCCAGCGCCCGCGCCGAGGTGATGCGCCAAACGGGTGCCGACCAGATCAAAGCCGAGACGATCACCCGGTTCACTCGCAGCCAAATTATTCAACTGGTGCTGCTCGGCGCACTGGTCTATGTCGCCTATCCCTTTATCAGCGCCGTGCCGACCTTCTTTTCAGAACTCCGAAACGCGAACTGGTCGTGGGCGCTACTGGGATTAGCGGTGTCGGCGCTGACGTATGTTGGTGCGGCAGCGGCGTTGTGGGCCTGCACCGACGGATCGATCAGCTTCTGGAAGCTATCAATCGTGCAGGTGGCCAATACTTTTGCGGCAACCACCACGCCGGCCGGAGTCGGCGGGCTCGCGCTCAGCACCCGGTTCTTGCAGAAGGGCGGTCTTTCCACACTGCGAGCCACCGCCGCGGTGGCGCTGCAGCAAGCCATGCAGGTGATCGTCCACGTTGTGTTGCTGATCTTGTTCAGCACCATTGCGGGCGCGTCCACCGACCTGTCGCACTTCGTCCCGAATGCAACTGTGCTGTACCTGATCGCCGGTGTGGCGCTCGGTATCGTCGGCGCGTTTCTGTTCGTGCCCAAACTGCGGCGCTGGCTAGCAACGGCGGTGCGCCCCAAACTCAAGGAGGTTACCAGCGACCTCGTCGAGCTTGTCCGTGAACCGCAACGATTGGCGCTGATCATACTTGGTTGTACCGGAACAACTCTCGGCGCAGCGTTAGCGCTCTGGGCCAGCATCGAAGCATTCGGTGGCGGCGCGACATTCGTCACTGTCACCGTGGTGACAATGGTCGGCGGCACCCTCGCCTCCGCCGCCCCGACGCCCGGTGGAGTCGGGGCTGTCGAAGCGGCACTGATCGGCGGACTGGCCGCCTTCGCCGTGCCTGCGGCCATCGGCGTGCCGTCGGTACTGCTGTACCGGGTGCTCACGTGCTGGTTACCCGTCTTCATCGGCTGGCTGGTGATGCGGTGGCTAACCGAGAAGGAGATGATCTGAGGCCAGTCAGGGTTCGTCGGTTTCGACCTCAGCAATAACCATCACGGTCGACCTCCTGATGCTCTCTCCGACCGTGATGGCGAGATAGACCAGGCAGTACTGCGCGGGCACGGACAGCGCCACCGTGATTGCCACCGGCACGGTTGCCGATCCGTCGGAGGCAAAGCGTCCGGACGCAGGCGCGGCTGTAACTGCGGGGTTAGAAGACGTGCCAGTGATGGTGTAGTCGCTGACGCCGTCGATCATACGTTGAGCATCAACATTGACGGTCCCAGTTCCGCCCGGCGGGATCGTCACGATGGGGTGCGAGACGTTAACGGTCACAGCCGAGCTGCTCGCACCGAAGGACGGCGGCGCAGCGGATTCGGCAGTGCCCCAGCGCGTGTTGGGGTACGCGGAGAGGGAAAACGTGAGATCGCCGCCAGTGCGGATGATCGACTCCGGAAGAGACGTTTGATCAGTGGCCTGACCGTCGATGCGCAGGCCGCTGATGTAGCGCAGCCGGCGGGGCGCCGATGCGCCCGGGGCGGAGATCCGGATGGATTTTCCTCCCGGCACCGTGATGAGGGCTCGGTCGAAGAGCGGCGTGTTCACGGTGAGGATTGCAGTCCCAGGGGTGCTCGGGTACAGGCCGAGGGCAGCCCAAACGTACCAGCTGGACAGCGCGCCGAGGTCGTCGTTGCCCGGCTCGCCATCGGGAGCGGGACCGAATAGTCCGCGCACCCGGTCCACCGTCTGCTGAGTCTTCCATGGTTGACCGATGTAGTTGTATAGCCACGGCACCCCGAATCCTGGTTCGTTACCGGCCCAAAGATAGGGCTCGTTGGGGCCCACATTGAGCTTTTCCGTGAAGCGGTCGAGTCGGCGCGCCACCGCACGGCGACCGCCAAGAGCGGTCACCAGACCGGCGACATTATGCGGCACCCACCAAAGGTATTGCTCGGCGTTGCCTTCGTCGAATCCGTCCTGGCCGAATCCCGATGAGGATTCTACGAATCCAGGGCCGTCGCGGAAGAATCCGTTCAGGCTGCGGGGTGAGATGTAACCCGTGCTGGGGTTAAACAGGTTCTGCCAGTACTGCGCCCGGCTTTGGAATTCGGCCGCGGTCGCTGTGTCGCCGAGCGAGTCGGCGAACCGTGCGATAGCGAAGTCGTCAACCGACCACTCCAGCGTGATCGAGGCGCCGGCGCCGAACTCAGCCGTCTGGGGTGCGTAACCCAATCGCAGATAGGTGGCGATGCCCGGCCGCTCCACGTAGCCGCCCCGCCCAACACCGCCTGCGGTCGCCGCGTTCACCATGTAGTGCAGCGCCGCTTTGAGGTCGAAGTCCTTAGCTCCGTAGGAATACAGGTTCACGATGAGCGGTACTACGTTGTCTCCGCTCATCTCGCCTGTCGCGGAATTCGCGATTGCCCAACGCGGATAAGCTCCGCCTTGCTCGGCATCGTTGACGAGCGATTGGGCCATGTCGCTGGCTTGCTTCGGGAAAAGCAGGCCCTGTAAAGCTGCCAGGCACCGATATGTGTCCCAGTCGGAGAAGTTGGTGTACTGGGTCCGCCCGCCGGCCACGGTGTGGATGAAGCCATCGAAACCGATGTAGCGTCCATCCGCGTCGTTGAAGGTGTTGGGGTGCAGCAGCGAGCGGTAGAAAGACGTGTAGAAGGTCTGCAGATTGGCTTCATTTGCGCCAGCCACCGTGATACGCGACAACATGCTGTTCCACTCCGATGACGCCGCAGCGCGGACGTCATCGAAGCTCGCTTTGCCCTCGGCCGCCAGGTTTGCCCGCGCTCCGTCGACACTGACATAGGAAATCGCAGTCCGTACCTCGAGCACCGAGCCGGTGGGGAACTCTACATACCCGCCGCTGAAGGGCGAAGCCGCGCCGCGGGTGCCGGCGTGCACCGTGTAGCCGTCCCAAGTGCCGTACGAGAGGAACGGCTGGCTGAACTTCATCGCGAAATACACCGTGTAGGTGTTGTTCTTGCCGCAGAATCCGCCGCTGGTTGCCCATCCGGTAATCGTGGCGTTGTCCTGGCCAAGCTGGATGGTCGCGCGCGAGTTGCCCGCGAACGATGCGCCGGACCGAACGTGAACCAGGGCAGGCCGACCGTCACGCGGATAGCTGAACCGGCCGACGCCGGTGCGAGTGGTAGCGGTGAGTTCCGCGATTACTCCGGTGCCGGGGAACCGCACCGTGTAGTAGCCGGGAACACCCACCTCGGTGTCGTCGTGGGCGATCCTTTCCCAGGCGTTCCAGGGCCACGCGCCGATCGGGGTGGTGGTCGGCAGCATGGCAATGTCACCGAAAGCCGGACAACCCACCGAGGCGTGGGTCATGCTGAATCCGGTGACGCGAGAGTTGCCGTAGTCGTAGCCGGCGTAGTCATTCGTGGTGTCTGGTGAGTACTGCACCATTCCGAACGGCACAGCAGCGCCGGGGAAGTTGTTGATCTCCCCGACCGTCTCACCGCCAGTCCCGGTGCCGTTGAGCGTGTCGACGTAGTCGGCTGGGTTCGCGATAAACCCGGGCTCACCGTCGTAACCAATGGGCGGGGCCAGCGCAATGAACGTCACGAAGACGCCCATCGCCGACACCAACGCTACTAGGGCCCTGTGTGACCGCATAGTTGTCTCTTACTGCATAACCGCCTATTCCCGTGGGTGTTTCGAGAGGGATTCCACAGAGATCGAGGGCGCTTGCGGGCGGGCAGCGTCCCAGGAAACGACCTAATAAGGCGCGTGACTCAGCAAGCGAAGCGGTTGAGCACGTTGTAGTTGCGGGCCGGTGTGGCGTTGACCAGCCGCCACAGCAGCCGCACCGGCGTTGATGGGATACGTTCGTGGAGTGCCCCCGCTGGCGACCGCTCCAGGCAGCGCAGCCGCGGGTTCCATTGCTCAATGTCGCGGGCATCACGGATGCCCCACTTGGTGATGCCCTTGGTGAGCACCTTGGACAGGCGTGGCCCCATCGGCGATACGGTGTCGAAAATGAGCTCGCCGCTGCCGAACCGATCCGTGAGGCGCTGCAGCAGCGCGCGCACCTGTGGCTCGGTGAGATACATGACCAGCCCCTCGGCGACCATCAGCATCGGACGACCAATGGGTATCTCGTCCAGCCACGCCGCATCGGTCACTGACGAGCCAATCATCCGGTAGCCATCGCGGTCGTCGTAGAGCTTGCGGCGCAACGCGATCACATTCGGTTGATCGACGTCGAACCACTGCACAGTTTCGGGTGGATGCAGCCGGAACGCCCGGGTGTCCATGCCGCAGCCGAGGTGCAGCACCACGGCGTTCGGATGGCGACGCAGGAAGTTGGTGCTCCAGTCGTCGAGCTGTTTGGCGCGCATGGTGACCATGTACTGATTGACCCCAGGCCGCATGGCGCGGCGCATGCGGGCCCAGTCGTATTCGATGCGGTCCACCGCCTCACCTGCTGCCGTGTCTCCGAGAATCGGTGCTGGCGAACGGCTTTCGTATGCCCGCAGGTACAGCGTGCACAGGTTCGTCCATTCCACCGAGCCCCACCGCACATCGGTGAAGTCGACCTGGTCCGCCTCAGTCATGGCTGCCTCACCATGCCGGATTCCGGCAGCTGCCGGATGATGGTGTGCGGCGGCTGCGGCGGGTCGCAGATCGGCAGCCAGCCATACACGCAGCAGACGATAGTCTTTTCGGCACGGGCATGGGCTCTTTACACGGCCTTGCCTCGGTCTTTGGAAGTTCTTTAGCAACCTTGCACACCATTTCGGCTAGTGTCAGTTCCGTCGCGGCCAGCGCAGGTGCCGGCCCATTTTCGGGGAGATGCAATTGATGCGGTACTTCACGGCGGCAATCACAACCGTGGCGCTGAGCCTGGCGCTCGTTGGTTGTGGCTCTGACAACCAGAGCAACAAGGCGTCAACATCCACATCCACCAGCTCGTCGGCCACCAGCACAGCACCTGCCGCGGGCGCCAAGTACACCATCGCCGACTACATCAGGGACAACCACATCACCGAAACCCCGGTCCACCATGGCGATCCCGGTTCCCCCACCATCGATCTGCCGGTGCCCTCGGGTTGGCAGCTGCTCAACGAAAGCGCCGACGCGCCTTATGGCGGCATCGTTTTGGCCCGGCCCACCGATCCCTCGGATCCGCCCACCATCGTGGCGCTCGTCTCCAAGCTCACCGGCGACGTCGACCAAGCGAAGATTCTGCAATACGCTCCGGGCGAGTTGCAGAATCTGCCCGGATACCAGGGCTCCGGCGACGGAAACGCGTCCAGGCTCGGCGGCTTCCAAGCGTGGCAGCTAGGTGGTACCTACACGAAAGACGGCAAGAAGCGGGCGGTCGCGCAGAAAACGGTGGTGATTCCCAGCCAGGGTGCGGTGTTCGTGCTGCAGCTCAACGCCGACGCCCTCGACAGCGATTCAGGCCCGCTGATGGACGCCACCAACGTCATCGACCACCAAACGACCATCACTCCCTGACCCTCTCGGGATCGGAAAGTCGGGCCGGACGAGAGTGGACCTACACATGCGTGCAATCCAGAACGGCGCCAAAGTCCTGTTGGATCAGTTGAATGCACACGGCGTGGACTGTGTTTTCGCCTCTCCGATCGCCGTCATGGCACCAATCTGGGAGGCGCTGACCCGCCGCGTCGATAACACGACGCCACGTTACTTCCGCTGCCGTCACGAACTCCTGGCGGTCAACCTGGCCTCCGGATACTACAAGGCCACCGGCCGCAGCCAGGTCGTCTTTCTGCCGTCGTCGCTGGGAATTCAAAACGGCTCCATGGGACTGCACACCGCGCTGCAAGAACGCACCCCAATGACCGTACTGTCGCCCGACACGCTCACCTACGGCGAGGATCCCGCCACCGACCCTGGCCCCGAATGGCCCTCGCTGCTGGTCGACCTGGTCGGGCCCGCCCGCAACGCGGAAGCCGTAGTCAAATGGTCCAAACGGGTGCGAACCCCCTCCGAATTGGTTTACGAGCTACGGCGCGCCCGCTTCGTCGCCGAGTCGGTGCCGCGCGGTCCGACCGTGCTGGAGATCCCGTTCGACCTGCTGATCGGCGAAGGCCACGGCGAGATCCCGACGTGGGTTGCGCCCGCGCCGGTCGTCGCCACCCCACAACAGATTGACCACGTCGCCCGGATTCTGGCCGAGGCCGAATGTCCGCTCATCATCACCGAGCATGGCGGCCGCACGGACGAACAGCGCGACGCCCTGGTACGCATTGCCGAAGCCGTGTCGGCGCCGGTTTTCGAGTTCATGTCGCCCGCCTACCACAATTTCCCGCGCTGCCATCCGCTCTACGGCGCGGGGCCGGTGGAGGCCGTGGTGGGCGACGCCGACGCGATCCTGTTGGCCGGCTGCAATGCGCCCTGGCATCCGCCGCGCCCAACGCTACGACCGGGATGCGCCGTCATTCATGCCGACGAGGACCCGCTGCGTCCGCGGGCGGCGTATTGGGGCTACCCGACCACGCACGCGCTTCCGGGAGACCTCGCCCACAACCTTGAAACGCTGGCCGCCAGCCTGGCGCAGCGATCGCCCCGACCCAATGCCGCTCAAACCGCTGCACGCTGGGCCCGTCACACGCAGAGCGTTCGCGACCAGGGCATCGAGGATGCCCGCCAATCCGGTGTGCAGGCAAACGATTTCGTGCCTGCAGCCAAGCTGTTCGCAGAACTACACGACGCGCTGCCCGACGATGCGATTTGCGTCGACGAGATCATCGCCCAAATGCCGCAGATGATTCAGTTCCTCTTCGAGCGCAAGCCTATTCGACAATACCGCGGCTGGGCCGGAGCCCTCGGGACCAGCCTGGGCACCGCGTTGGGCGTCAAACTCGCGCGCCCGCACCAACTTGTCGTGTCAATCCTTGGCGACGGAGCCTGGCACTACAACCCCGTCCCGGCCGCCCTCGGATTCGCCCAGGAGTACAACGTTCCGTTGCTGATCGTGCTGTGCAACAACCGAGGCTTTGCGTCGCAGACGTGGAACATGCTGCGCTACTTCCCAGACAGTGCCGCGGTTCGCGACCGCGATTTCGTCGGCGACGTTATCTCACCAACACCGGACTACGTCAAAGTCGCCGAAGCTTATGGCGGGGCGGGCGAACGTGTCGAGAAATCGGGCATGCTGCGCCCAGCCCTGCAACGCGCCTTGGCCACCGTCGCCTCCGGCACAACGTTCCTGCTCGACGTGACAGTCGACCCGTAGCTGACCCGATCAGCCTCGCGAACCAATAAGGCAAGGCGATGCTTCGGCGACCAGTCCGTCGCCGCCGCCCTACCGTCTGTGCGCCGAGTTAAATGGAGTGTGGGACCCACAATCGGGGCGTTGCACGGTCAGTCAAGCAGTTCGAGCCGGACCACGCCGAGGGTGGGCTCATCACCCCGCGCGTTCCCTCGCCGAGTTCGCACCGATCCTGCGCGACAAGGGCTGCCCAACTGACGTCGCAAGCTCGAGTCGTACGGTGTTGTCATGACAGAACAGTCGTATGCCATAGATGTCGGACACCCGCCCAGTGCATTACTCCGTATTGTCAATCCGATTCTGGGCGCCCTGCTGCGCACTCCGCTCGCGGGCCCTGCTCGCAAGCAGCTGATGATGTTGAGCTTCACTGGGCGAAAGACAGGGCGGCAGTTCTCAATTCCGGTGAGCGCCCACCTGATCGACAACGATCTCTATGCATTGACCGGCGCGCTCTGGAAGCAGAACTTCCGTGGCGGCGCTGTCGCCAAGGTCGTCTATGACGGGAAGACGACCGCGATGCGGGGCGAGCTGATCCGAGACCGTGCGGTGGTCTCCGATCTGTACCTGCGGTGCGCCCAGAACTACGGCGTCAAGCGCGCACAGCTGATGATGGGGTTGAAATTCCGCGAGCAGCGAATTCCGACACTCGAGGAGTTCGGCGAGGCGGTGGACCGCATGCAGCTGGCCGCCATCCGGTTGACTCCAGCCGATTAGCCTTCCCCGAGCGTGCGGCCAGCTTCACGCTCGGTTTCGAACGTGCGGCTAGCTTCACGTTCGGCGGGGCCAAGTTGGTCGCGCAGTCGTTCGACCAGTCGGACCAACCGTGCATGATGCGACCCTGCCCAGTAGATCCGACCGCATGCTGGGCAACGGCTGAAGTCCTGGTAGTACCGGCGGGTCAACGGCTCAAGTTGGTCAATCACCTCATCTTTGGTGACCGCGGCCAACGTCCCATTGCACCGGATGCACCGCGTCAACGGCGCCAGCCGCTGCCGTAGGTCTAGTCGTCTGATCACCTCGACCGTCTGCTCCTGGGGATGCTGGGAGTGGACGAATAGGCCATGCGTGATCGCCCTACGCTTCAACAGGGCACGGTCGCGGGTCAGCAGGATCCGTTGCTGCTGGCGGCTGATGTTGGTCAGGGTCGTGTCGTCGGCGTTATTTGACCACCACACGTCGAGGCCGAGCATTCGCAGCAGGCGCGCCAGCCGACCGAGGTTCACGTCGACAACGAACCGCGGGTCACGCAACGGCACCGGCCGCAGCCTGGCCGTCGACCCGACGTCGAGGGCCTCGAACATCGGGTAGGCGGTGATGCGGTCGCCGGCCGTCGGCCGATGGCAAGACTCGACAGGATCGCCGTTCACCAGGATGAGGTCGACCTCGGTATGCGGAATGCCCATCGCTTCCAGCACATCCTTGACCGTCTGATGACTCTGGAACGGACGACGCACGGTCACACCACGCGACTCGGCTTCCACGAAGTCATTGAGCTCGGCGTATGCCCGAACATCCACATGGCCGGCCATTCCTTTAGGCACTGGATAACTGGAACACCGCCCCGAAGCCGGGGAGGGCCACCGTGTCCCCCGCGCCGGGTCGCACCACCACCGTGACCTTAGTCTGATTCACGTCGACCGCCTGACCTCGTATTCGCGCCTACTAGATCGACGATCCCTCAGCTAGATGCGTCCGCGCAATGGGTCATCCATGTTTCGAAAGGGGGTGTCGCATCGGTGATGCTTCTTTACGAACGCGCACAAAACTGGGCGATCGGCTCTGATCCCGGATTGCTGCGGCTACGGACGGCGAGCCGGACGACGGGCGCACTGGCCTGCTCGTTGGTGATCCTTTACTTTCTGACGAGAGCGACCAAGCAGCCGCTGACCGTCGCTTTGCTCGGCGTCGTTATCACGATGATCGCGGCACGATCCGTCAACGAGCCAAGCCCACACCAGCAACGGATCACGATGGCGCTGCTGCCCGTGCCCGCCGCGCTTGCTATCGCCGCCGCAGCGCTGCTGGCACCCCACCAGGTGGTCAGCGACGTTGTCTTCGTGGTTATCGTGTTCGCCGCCGCCTACATCCGCCGCTTCGGGCCGCGCGGCAGGACGCTGGGGATGGTGGCGTTCATGGCCTACTTTTTCACCTTGTATCTGCGGGCCGGTATGTCGGAGTTGCCCTGGATGATTGGGGCGATCGTGGTGGGCACGATGTGCACGTACGTGATGAGCAGCTACGTTCTGCCCGATCGACCCGAACGTGTGCTGGAAGCCAGCCTACGGGCGCTGCGGGCGCGGATGGCGATTGTGATCGACGGCACCGCCGACGCGGTCGGTACCGGCCGGCTCGACGAACGGCGCCGGCGCCGCATGCAGGCGCATATCGTTCGGCTCAACGAGACCGCTCTCATGGTGCAGAGCCAGATCGAAGACAGAGCCGACCCTGCCGCACCGTGGCCCGGAGTCACCGACGAACAACTGAGCCCCTGGTTGTTCGACGCCGAACTTGCCATCGAATGGGTCGACACCGCCGGTCGACGAGCCGCGGCCGTCGCCTCGAACATAGCTGCCGCCAGCCGTGCCGAACTGGTCGGGACGCTTCGAGAGCTCGCGCGGGCAATCCGGCTACCGCAACCCGATGGACTTCGACAGACCGCGAACCGGGCTCAACGGCTGCTGGACCAACAGCCCAGCCCTACCGAAGCCGACACCCCAGCCAGCGACGCCGGTAGCGCCGCCGTCCGCCGCCTTGCCCTGGCGATCATCAACGCGGCGAACGCGACTTCTGATATCCGGGCAATGGTCGAGGGCGCGACCACCGGGACCCCGGAAAGCGCAGCAAGCGCCCCGCCAGCCGCATCCGACAGCGGCGCCGAGCAACACCGCGGCGGCTTGCGGCCAACGACCCGGCAGGCCATCCAAGTGGCCGTCGCCGCGTCCTTAGCCATCGTCACCGGCGAGTTGGTGTCGCCGGCCCGCTGGTACTGGGCGGTGGTCGCGGCGTTTGTGATCTTCGCTGGCACCAACTCCTGGGGTGAAACCCTCACCAAGGGCTGGCAGCGGTTGCTCGGCACCATCGTCGGCGTGCCCTGTGGTGTACTGGTGGCCACGCTGTTCTCCGGCAACACCACGGCCTCGCTGGCCGCGATCTTCGTATGCCTGTTCTGCGCCTTCTATTTCATGGCGGTCACCTACAGCCTGATGACCTTTTGGATCACCACGATGCTGGCGTTGCTGTACGGCCTGCTCGGCCAATTCTCGGTCGACGTGCTATTGCTGCGAATCGAAGAGACCGCACTCGGCGCCGTCATCGGCGTGGCGGTGGCCATCCTGGTGTTGCCGACCAATACCAGATCCGCCATCCGCGACGACACCCGCGCCTTTTTGACGACCCTGTCTGCACTGATCGAGGCAACCACCGCGACCATGTTCGGTGACGACGAGAGCGGGAGCCCGACCGAGCGGGCGCGTCAACTCGACCGAGACCTGCAGCAGTTCCGGGCTACGGCTAAGCCACTAGTGGCTGGGGTCGCCGGCATCAACAGCCGCCGAAGCATTCGACGCGGCCTGCGGCTATTCACCGCATGCGATCACTTCGGCCGCAGCCTGGCGCGGAGCAGCGAGCGGTACCGGAATCCGGCCGGCTCACCCGAGCTGGCCGCTACGCCTGCCAATGCCTTCACGTCGGCCGCAACGCAGACTCGGCGCAATATCGACGCGCTAGTCGCGGCCATCGACGGTGCCCACACGCCGACGATCGTCTCCGCGACCGACGACCTCGATGCCGCTGAGACCTTGACCCGCCAGCACTTTGGCGATCAGGATGACCGCGTACCACGGACCGATACCCGACGATTCCTCACCGCAGTGCACTCGCTTCGCCAGATCGATCGCATTATCGGCACGGTAGCCGCCGACTTCGGCGCGGCATGATGACCAGCGATTGACCGCGTCGACCGGCAGAATCGCAGCATGAGAATCGCAATCAGCGGTGCCGGGGTGGCAGGCGCTGCGCTCGCCCACTGGCTTCATCGCACCGGCCACACCCCAACACTGATCGAGCAGGCGCCGAAATTCCGCACCGGCGGCTACATGATCGACTTCTGGGGCGTCGGCTACCAAGTGGCCAAACGCATGGGCATTGAGGACCCGATCCGCACCGCCGGCTACCAGATTGAAAGCTTGCGCTCGGTGGGCCGGGGCGGCGAGACCAAAACGGACCTGAGCGTCAACATCTTTCGCGGCATGATCGGCGACGACTTTACTAGCCTGCCCCGCGGCGACCTGGCCGCCGCGATCTACGCCACCATCGAAGACCAGGTCGAAACGGTCTTCGGCGACAGCATTGCCACCATCGACGAGCAGGCTGATGGTGTCCGCCTGACCTTCGATAACGGCGCGCCGCGCGATTTCGACCTGGTTATTGGCGCCGATGGTCTGCACTCGAATGTGCGGCGTCTCAGCTTCGGGCCAGAGGAGACCTTCGAGCATTACCTTGGCTGCAAGGTCGCGGCCTGCGTGGTCGATGGCTACCGCCCACGCGATGAATTGATGTACGTCACCTACAACACGCCCGGCAAACAGGTGGGGCGATTCTCGCTGCGCGATGACCGCACCATGTTCTTGTTCATCTTCCGCGCCGAGCACGACGGCGCCGGCGCGGCACCAAAAGACCAGTTGCGCAACCAGTTCGGTGACGTCGGCTGGGAATGCCCGGATATCCTCGCGGCCCTCGCTGATGTCGACGAGCTGTACGTCGACGTCGTCAGCCAGATCCGCATGGGTCGCTGGTCACGCGACCGGGTGCTACTGATCGGTGATGCAGCGGCTTGCATTTCGCTGCTTGGTGGCGAGGGCACCGGCCTGGCGATGACCGAAGCTTATGTGCTGGCCGGCGAACTGGTGCGCGCCGGCGGCGATTACCGCCGTGCTTTCGATGCCTACGAGGCATGCCTGCGTCCCTTTATCGAAACCAAGCAAGCCGCAGCGACGAGGTTTATCTCGTTCTTCGCCACGCGAACCAGACTCGGGCTGCGGTTCCGCAACGTGGCACTGCGCACGATGAACTTCAGGCCGCTGGCCCACCTGTTCGCCGGCAGCGTGCGCGACGACTTCGAGTTGCCCGCGTACGGCATCTAACTTTGGGACAGACACCGCGCTTGTGGTCCTTATGTTGATCGACGGCGGAGGTCCGTGGCGGCGGCTAGGACCGCGTCGGTAATGGTCGTCACGATTGGGCTCTCCAACTTCCAGCACTGCCAGAACAGCGGTACATCCAAATGAAGGCCGCTGATCGGAACGAACGATCCGGCGGCCAGCTCAGGTGCCGCGAGTTTGTCGGGAAACATGCCCCAGCCAAGCCCTGCCCGCGCCGCTGCAGCCATTCCTTCTGTGGTCGGCACAAAATGTATCGGGCGGCTGATTGCGCGGCGAAATGCCTTGCGCACCAGCATATCCTGCAGCGCGTCATTGCGGTTCCAGGCCAATGACGGCGCCACCGATGCCGCGTGCGCGGTGAAGCCATTGGGTAGATGGCGTTTGATGTAGGACGCGCTGGCGACCGGCACATAACGCATGGCCCCCAAGGGCTGCACTCGACAACCTGACACCGGAGCGCGTTCGGTGGTGACCGCACCCATCACGACCCCCTCACGTAACAACTGCGCCGAATGGTCCTGGTCCTCAATGCGGATGTCGAACAAGACATCCTCCAGCCCGGCGAAGACCTGGGGAAACCAAGTCGCCATCGAGTCGGCGTTCACGGCCAATGCAACGCGAGTGCGCGTCGAATCGTCCCGCAGCTGGCTGAGGGCCTCGGATTCAAGCATCGCGGTCTGTGCCGCAAGTCGCAGCAGCGGGATGCCGGCCGCCGTCGCCACGCACGGCTTTTTTCTTACCACCAGCACCCGCCCTACCCGCTGCTCAAGCACCTTAACCCGCTGGCTGACAGCTGACGGGGTGATGTGCAACCGTTCGGCCGCAGCATCAAAGCTGCCCAGTTCGATCACGGCTGCGAAGGCGGCCAGCTGGTCGTCATCCAACAGCTGCGTCACATTAGAGATTCTACTGATAGTTAAGAATATTTAGCTCGACTGAAACCGTTGGTGACCCTAGCGTTGACGCGGTGACTTCCCCCTTGCTGCTTGGCTTTATGACCGGGATGGCGCTGATCGTGGCGATCGGCGCTCAGAACGCCTTCGTGCTGCGCCAAGGGATCCAGCGGCAACATGTGCTGGCCGTGGTGGCAGTGTGCGCGGTCTCCGATCTCGTACTGATCGCAGCCGGCGTGGCCGGATTCGGCGCGCTGGTTACCACCTATCCCGACGTCGTCGCAATGACGAAGTTCGCCGGAGCGGCGTTCCTCACCTGTTATGGCCTGCTGGCGGCCCGACGCGCGTGCCGTCCCAGCGGCCTGCAGCCCGCCGACGCCGCACCGGCGCGACTGGTCAGCGTGGTGCTGGCCGGCCTGGGCTTCACCTGGCTCAACCCGCACGTGTACCTCGACACCGTGGTGCTGCTCGGCACGATGGCCAACCAGCATCGTGGTGAGCGCTGGCTATTCGGCATGGGCGCGGTAGCGGCCAACACCGTATGGTTCACCGCGCTCGGGTTCGGTGCGCGCGGGCTGCACGGGTTGTTCGCCCGGCCCAGCGCCTGGCGCGTCCTCGACGGGTTCATCGCGGCCACCATGATCGGCCTCGCCGTCGCAACGGTGCGGTGCTAACTCGGCGGGCACGGGGTATTCCTGCGGGACAGCGAAGAGGGTACCAGTGACGCCAACGACAGAGGTCGACGCCGACGTGGTTGACCGCGCTGGCGACTGTCGCGACAGTGGTCGCGGCTGCCACCGGGCACCGGCTGCCCGAACGACTGCTGGTGTGCCGAAGAAAAGGCCACTCATGTGCTGATCCGCCGAGTAGCTAAGGGCAACAAGCTATCTGGACGGACCGCTCTGGCGAAGATCGCGTGATCTGTTGCCATTGCGCAGCCTCATCGTCTGATTCGGGCTCGAAATGAATGAAGATGCCGCGAACGATTGCTGACGTAGGCGTTTAAATCTGGTGCTTGGGGGCACTCGGCAGTCGTGGACACCGACGGCTGCATGGGTTGTTCGCACGGCCCAACGCCTGGCGTGTGCTCAACGGGTTCATCGCGGCCACCATGATCGGCCTCGCCGTCGCAGTGCAGTAGCTGGGCTACTTATCGGCGAGCGCATCGACGATCCGATCGGATTGCGCTGCAACGGAATCAGCATCGGGCTGGCCATAGACCGAATGAACAGAGTGCGCACCCACGGCCACGACGCTTTCGGAGGTATCGACATCAGATTCGTCGAGTGGTGGCAAAGCTACCGAGAACTGGATGGAGCGATTACGTTTGACCTGCGCATACCCGTCAGCGACAGGCCGGGCTTCGGCGAGTTGCCCATCGCTAATCCATGGAAAGTTACGCATTAATGCTGACGTTTTCCGCCCCCGGAACCAGATCTCTTATAACAAAGCCTGTAATCGATGCCGGGGCCGGACCCCGTTAGCCTGGGGGTGACGTTTTGGTGGTGATGGCGCCAACATCAGGGAGGGAAACCCACCCTGACTTGGGCAGCGCGCTCGGGGAAATCTTGCAATTCGCCGAGGTCGAGCGCCGAAAACCCGATGATTTGCGGCTCACCTCCCAGGACGAAGGGCTGCGGGTCGGTTTTCCGGCCTGTCTCTCTCCGAGAGTACGTGCATGAATTGGTGCAGGTTGGAGTTGATGTTTTGCTGCCTCGGTCGCTACATGCCGGCTTAGGGTGAGCGAGATTGACCAGCGCGCCGATGTGCCATCACCGTTGGACGGGAGCGATGGCAGGACTGCGTCGTTGCTGCCCGGCACCATAACGTTGCTTTTGGTGGCCGCCCAATCCAACACGGACCGGTTGGAGGGCATGCGACCGGAGGAGACGGGTACGGCAATTACGGAGCTGAGATCCGCGGTGTCAGAAGCCGCCACAGCCCATGGCGGGTTGCGCACAGTGGAACAAGGCGAGGGCGACACCGTTACCGTGGCGTTCAGTCGCGCAAGTGATGCTGTTGCGTGCGCCCTGGATCTGCAGCGCGTCCCGCATCCGCCGTTGCAACTGCGTATCGGTCTTGACACCGGTGAGATAACGTCTCGCGGGAATACCAACTGCATGCCGCCCACCATGGCCCGGGCTACGCGGCTGTTGGATCTGGCACATCCGGGTCAGACGTTATTGTCAACTACAACAGGTGATCTGGCTATCGACCAGCTCCCGGCCGATACCTGGTTGATTGACCTCGGCAGCCATCAACTGCCGGATCTACCTCGGCCTATCGGTGTCATGCAGCTGTGTCACCGCAACTTTCGCAATGAGTTTCCTGCCCTGAATCTGTTGGAAGCTGTTGCTGGCCAAGATCTTCCAGTACCGCTCACCACTTTTGTGGGCCGAGCCGCGCAGCTGGACGAAGTGCAAGAGCTCGTGATCGGAAATCGGCTGGTGACGCTGTACGGTGCGGGCGGGGTGGGCAAAACGCGCCTTGCGCTACAGGTGGCCGCTCAAATTACCAGCGAATTTAGTGACGGACTGTGGTACGTCGATCTAGGTTCGATCTCTGATCCCGACCTCGTGCCCATGTCGATAATGAGCGCAGTAGGCCTTGCCGATCAACCGGACTACGCAACACAGGAGACCCTGATCCGTTTCGTCGGCGACCGGCGCATGCTGATTGTGCTGGACACCTGCGAACATCTTCTCGATGTGTGCGGGGAGCTAGTGCTTGCGCTGCTGGGCGCCTGTCCCGCGTTGACGTTCTTAGCGACCAGCCGCGAGCCGATCAGGGTGACCGGCGAAGTCACGTGGCGGGTCTCGGCCTTGTCGCTGGCCGAAGCGATCGAGTTGTTCACCGACCGTGCTGGCCTGGTGTTGCCCGGATTCAGCATTACCGATGCTGACACCCAAGTCGTACGGAACATCTGCCGACGCCTCGACAGCATGCCATTGGCGATCGAACTCGCCGCGGCGCGGGTGGCTACGTTGTCGCTAGCCGAGATTACCAAGGGTTTGGACGATCGGTTTCGATTGCTGAACAGCGGTGCACGGACCACGGTGCCACGTCAGCAAACCCTGCGCGCATCAATGGATTGGTCGCATGCGCTGCTGACCGAAACCCAACGGACCCTGTTTCGCCGACTAGCGACATTTCCGGGCACGTTCGACCTCACGGCAGCCGAGGCGGTGGCCGGCTACGGTGACCTCAAGCCTCATCAGGTTCTCGATCAGCTGACGCTGTTGGTGAACAAGTCGCTGGTGGTGGTCGAAGGCAGTCGGGGTCGTACCCGATATAGGTTGCTGGAATCGGTTCGCCAGTACGCGGCAGAAAGGCTCACCGAGTCCAGCGACGCCACCGCCGTACACACACGTCATCGTGATCACTACGCGTTGTTGGCTGATCTGCTGGACGCTTCGGGACACCGTGACCACCAGGAGCTGATCGAGCGAGCCGAAACTGAACTCGATAATCTGAATGCCGCGCTTGCGTGGACCCACAACGCGGGCGATATCGCCGGCGCACTACAACTAGCGTCCTCGTTGCAACCGATCTGGTTTGGACGAGGGCACATGCATCAGGGGGTGGCCTGGTTCAACGCCCTCTTAGAAGACGAAAATATCCATCACCAAGTGGTATCTGCAGGGGTTTTGGCACGCGCGCTCGCCGACAAGGTCATGTTAGATGCAGTGCTCAGCAGCAGAGTGACCGTCGACGACATCACCGCTCGAGCTCAACAGGCCTTGGCTATTGCCCGCGATATAGGCGACCCTGTCGTCTTGGCTCGGGCGCTTACTGCCTGCGGCTTCAGCAGTGGTTACAACGTTGGAGTCGCCCGACCTTACTTTGACGAGGCGATCGAGCTAGCGCAGGCGTTAAACGATAAGTGGACGCTGAGTCAAATCCTTTATTGGGAGCTCCTCGGGGCCTACATATCGGGCGACCCGGTTGCGTTGCGCACAGCCGCTGAGACGGCGCAGGACCTGGCGAAAGCCATCGGAGACCGATTCGTTGCCCGTCAGTGCCTGTTGTGGTTCAGCGTCGCAAAGCTATGGCAGGGCGATCTCACCGAGGCAATCGCGCAATCGCGCAAGGTTACGGCCGAGGCTGAAGCGGCTGGCGATGTGATTACTCGAATAGCGGGTCTTTACACACAAGCGCGAGCGTTGGCGCACCGGGATGCCAAGAGGGCACAAGCCGCGGCCTGCATGATCGTCCAAGTCGCAACGGAGTTCGAGTTAAGTCCGATCTACCGAAGAATAGGTTATGCGGCCATGAATTGCGCGGCTTTGGGCGCAGGCGACATCGCCTTGGCCGTCCCTGACAGTGAGCTAGTGCCGCCGAGCCTTAGTGCCCAGCAAGATCTGGTGCCGACACAACATGACCTCATCGCGCAGGCAGCTCTGGCACGAGGTGATGTGTTGGTGGCACGGCGCATCGCCGACGAAGCCGTCCTCGTCAGCCAGGGCTGGCACCTCATGGTGGCTTTGACAACGCGTGCGCGCGTTGCGATCGCGCAGGCTGAACTCGAACAGGCACGAAATGACCTTCATACAGCGCTGGCCTGCGGTGCCGACATTCAAGCGTATTTTGGCATGCCCGACTGCATAGAACTCCTGGCCGGCCTGATCGGCGAGACCAGCAGTCACGAAGCCACGCGCCTTTTCGGCGCGGCATCCGCGCTGCGCCGCCGGACAGGTGAGGTCCGCTTCAAAACATGGAACGCCGCGTACGAGGCCGCGGTGGCGGCACTTCGTGACGCAATGGGCGACGAAGATTTCAATTCCGCCTGGGCCGAGGGCGCGGCCTTACCCATCAAAGAAGCGATTGTCTACGCGCAACGCGGACGCGGAAAACGTAAACGACCAGCCAGCGGCTGGGAATCATTGACCCCAGCCGAACGCAATGTGGTGCAGCTGGTTAGCGAGGGGCTATCAAACAAAGACATCGCAAAACGGCTTTTCGTCTCCGTGCGCACGGTGCATACCCACCTCACCCACATCTACACCAGACTAGGTATCAACTCCCGCGTACAACTCGTCCAAGAAGCAATGCGTCACACCTAGTCGACCCCATGGGGCCTGTCCAACACCTCTGACCTGTGGTGGCAGGTACAGGATTCGAACCTGTGTAGCTTTCGCGACGGATTTACAGTCCGCTCCCATTGGCCGCTCGGGCAACCTGCCGCCTAGCAGGGTACAACGAGCGGGTAGACAGAACACAAACGGCTATCACCGGAAAGGAAGGGACGGACCGCATGGCGGACTCATCGTTCGACATCGTCAGCAAGATCGACCGACAGGAAGTCGACAACGCGCTCAATCAGGCTGCCAAGGAGCTAGCGACGCGTTTTGACTTCCGCGGCACCGACACCAAGATCGCGTGGAAGGGCGACGAGGCCGTCGAGCTGACGTCGTCCACCGAGGAGCGGGTCAAGGCCGCCGTGGATGTTTTCAAGGAAAAACTGATCCGCCGCGACATTTCGATGAAGGCCTTCGACGCCGGCGAGCCACAGGCCTCCGGCAAGACGTACAAGGTCACCGGCACCCTCAAGCAAGGCATCGACAGCGGGAACGCCAAGAAGATCACCAAGCTCATCCGCGACGAGGGGCCCAAGGCCGTCAAGACCCAGATTCAGGGCGACGAGGTCCGCGTCACCAGCAAAAGTCGCGACGACCTGCAGGCCGTTATCGCGATGCTGAAGAACGCCGACTTGGACGTCGCACTACAGTTCGTCAACTACCGATAGCTACCTAGGCTCATAACGAGGTTCGACCGTGACTTCCCAGGGAGCCGACGCCGACTACGTCGACGTGGTTATCGTCGGCGCCGGCATCTCCGGCCTCGATGCGGCCTATCGACTCACCGAGCGTAACCCGCACCTGACCTACACCATCGTGGAGCGGCGCGCGCGGATCGGCGGTACCTGGGATTTGTTCCGGTATCCCGGTGTGCGCTCCGACAGCAGTATCTTCACGCTGTCCTTTCCGTTCGAGCCGTGGACCCGCAGGGAAGCCGTCGCCGACGGTGCCCACATCCGCGAGTACCTGACCGCCACCGCGCGCAAGTACGGCATCGATCGCCACATCAGGTTCAACAGCTCCGTGTGCGCAGCGAACTGGGATTCGGCCACCGACACCTGGACGATCACCGTCGACGACTGCGGCAGACAGCAGCGTTTGTGCAGCCGGTTCGTGTTCTTCGGCAGCGGCTACTACGACTATGACGAGGGCTACACCCCTGATTTCCCCGGCATCGAGCAGTTCGGCGGCGCCGTCGTGCATCCGCAGCACTGGCCGGACGAGTTGGACTACACCGGCAAAAAGATGGTGGTAATCGGCAGCGGCGCCACCGCGGTCACGCTAATCCCCTCGCTCACCGACCGCGCCGAAAAGGTGACCATGCTGCAACGCTCACCGACCTACCTGATGTCGGCGTCCAAATACAGCAAGTTCGCCTTTGTCTCTCGTAAAATGTTGCCCCGCAGAGCTTCCCATTCGATCATCCGGATGTACAACGCGTTACAAGAGGCGGTGCTGTGGTTCATCTCCCGCAAAACGCCGGCGGTGGTGAAGTGGATAGCACGACGCACGGCGGTCAACAACCTGCCCGACGGCTACGACGTCGACACGCACTTCAAGCCGCGGTACCAACCGTGGGATCAGCGGATGTGCCTGATCCCCGACGCCGACCTCTACCTCGCCATCGCTGCGGGCCGCGTGGAGGTAGTCACCGATCACATCGACCATTTCGACACCACCGGTATCGCACTGCAGTCCGGCGGGCATCTCGACGCCGACATCATCATCACCGCCACTGGGCTGCAGTTGCAGGCGTTTGGCGGCGCCGCGATCAGCCTGGACGGCATCAAGATCAATCCCTGTGACCGCTTCGTCTACAAGGCTCACATGCTCGAAGATGTGCCCAACCTGTTCTGGTGTGTGGGCTACACGAACGCGTCCTGGACGCTACGCGCCGACATGACAGCCCGAGCCGCAGCAAAACTCTTGGCGCACATGGATTCTCACGGCTACACTCACGCCTACCCACACCGAGATGCCGATCCCATGGCCGAAAAGCCGTCCTGGGACATTAAGGCCGGCTACGTACTGCGATCGCTGCACGCGCTGCCCAAGTCAGGCACGAAACGGCCGTGGAATGTCCGGCAGAACTACTTCGCCGACGCCATCGATTACCGATTCGACCGCATCGAGGAGGCGATGGTGTTCGGCTTCCCAAAGGTCAAGAGTCGGCAATACGCTAAACCCCATGCCCGTGGCTGAGCAGCGCGAACCCAAAGTCGTTGTCTTCGGTGGCGGCTCGTGGGGCACCACCGTGGCGTCAATCTGCGCGCGCCGCGGACCGACGCTGCAATGGGTGCGCTCGGAGGTGACGGCCAAGGACATCAACGAGCAGCACCGCAACAGCCGCTACCTCGGAAACGACGTCGTCCTGAGCGACACCCTGCGCGCCACCACCGACTTCGCGGAGGCCGCCCGCTGCGCCGACGTCGTCGTCATGGGCGTGCCCTCACATGGTTTCCGAGGCGTACTCACCGAACTAGCCAAGGAACTGCGGCCGTGGGTGCCGGTGGTGTCGCTGGTCAAAGGGCTCGAGCAGGGCACCAACATGCGAATGTCACAGATCGTCGAGGAGGTACTGCCCGGCCATCCGGCGGGAATCCTGGCCGGACCGAACATCGCCCGCGAGGTGGCCGAGGGGTACGCCGCCGCGGCGGTCCTGGCGATGCCCGACCAACATCTGGCGACCCGGCTGGCGGCGTTGTTCCGGACCCGGCGCTTCCGCGTCTATACGACCGACGACGTCATCGGCGTCGAGGTGGCGGGCGCGCTGAAGAACGTCTTCGCCATCGCCGTCGGGATGGGTTACTCACTGGGCATCGGGGAAAACACCCGCGCGCTGGTGATCGCCCGCGCGCTGCGCGAGATGACGAAGCTAGGCGTGGCCTTGGGCGGGCGCAGCGAAACCTTTCCCGGCCTGGCCGGTCTGGGTGACCTCATCGTCACCTGCACCAGTCAGCGCAGCCGCAACCGCCACGTCGGTGAACAACTGGGCGCGGGCAAGCCGATCGACGAGATCATCGCCTCGATGAACCAAGTCGCCGAGGGAGTCAAGGCCGCCAGCGTGGTCATGGAGTTCGCCACAGAGTTCGGGCTCAGCATGCCGATCGCCCGCGAAGTCGACGCGGTGATCAACCACGCCTCGACCGTCGAGCAAGCCTATAGCGGCCTGATCGCCGAGATCCCCGGCCACGAGGTGCACGGCTCAGGGTTCTAATCTCGCAACAATGGCCTCGTTGACCTGCAAAAATTTGGATTCGGTATGCAGGTGGCTCGTCAACTTGACCCACGCCCGGCCGCCCCAATACCGTCGAAGCTACCAGTAGCCAGCCATTCCGGCTCCGAACAACGGAGCTGGAGTGGTTGAACTTTGCCTGTGTGCAAGCACGTTGCGTAGCCGCTATGCAACGCCAATACGGGACGGGATATCGGAACGTCCCCCCGCTAAGACCTATCGAGGGAGCTACCGATTGCGATCCGTTATCCGGCATGAATTGCGATCCGTTATCCGGTATGACCTGCCCGCGTCACTCGTGGTGTTCCTGGTGGCGCTCCCGTTGTCGCTGGGCATCGCGATCGCCTCGGACGCACCGGTGCTCGCCGGTCTGATCGCCGCCATCGTCGGCGGGATCGTCGCCGGAGCCGTGGGTGGATCACCGCTGCAGGTCAGCGGTCCTGCGGCCGGGCTGACGGTCGTCGTAGCCGAGCTGATCTCCGACTTCGGTTGGGCAGTAACCTGTTTAATCACCTTGGCCGCGGGTGCTCTGCAAGTGCTGCTGGGGCTTAGCCGCGTTGCGCGAGCCGCACTGGCGATCTCGCCCGTCGTCGTGCACGCCATGTTGGCCGGCATCGGCATCACCATCGCACTTCAACAGGCCCACGTGCTGCTCGGCGGAAAGTCGAAAAGCACCGCTTGGCACAACGCCATTGGCTTGCCAGGTCAGATCCTGGGCGCGCACCGGCCCGGGGTCATTCTTGGCGTACTCGTGATCGCCATCCTGATCGCCTGGCGGTGGGTTCCGGCCCGAGTGGCCCGGATCCCCGGCCCGCTGGTCGCCATCGTGGGGGTGACGCTGGTCTCGGTGATATTCCCGTTCCACGTGTCCCGAGTCAAGGTCGACGGGTCACCGTTGGATGCCTTGCAGCTGCCGGCGCTTCCCGACGGTAACTGGGGTGCCGTGGCGTTAGGCGTGATCACGGTCGCGCTCATCGCCAGCGTCGAGAGCCTGCTGTCGGCGGTGTCAGTCGACAGGATGCACAGCGGGGCACGCACCGACTTCAACCGCGAGCTGATCGGACAGGGCGCTGCCAACATGGTGTCCGGGGCGATCGGCGGGCTTCCCATCACCGGGGTAATCGTGCGCAGCTCAACCAATGTCATTGCGGGCGCGAAAACCCGCGCCTCGGCGATCATGCACGGACTTTGGATCCTGCTCTTCACAATTCCGTTTGCGGGGCTGGTCAACCAGATCCCGTCCGCAGCGCTTGCCGGACTACTCATCGTCGTCGGAATTCAGCTGCTGAAGCCAGCTCATATCGAAACCGCCCTGCGGAACGGGGATCTCGCCGTCTACCTGGTGACCGCCGTCTGTGTGGTGTTTCTCAATCTCTTGCACGGCGTAATGATCGGACTCGCCGTCGCCATCGCGTTGACCGGATGGCGGGTGATCCGAGCCAAGGTCGAGGCCCAGCCCGTTGGTGACGAGTGGCACGTCCTGGTCGCGGGAGCGTGCACCTTCCTGGCGTTGCCCCGGCTCACCCGGGTGCTAGCTTCTATCCCTCCCCGCACGCGGGTCACGGTCGACATTTCAGTCAACTACCTCGACCACGCCGCGCATCAGGCGATTCACGACTGGCAGCGACAGCATCACGCCACCGGCGGGACGGTTCAGATCAACGGCATGCTCGAGACGGGTCACCTGGCTCGCCGCACCGTGAGTGGCCTAATCGGACCCGAACGGCCAGAGGCCGCTGCGTAGTTCCCGCCCACTGAGCTTCTGAACCACCCACTGATTGAGCGACACACGCTGCTCAGCAGCTTCGAGGGCAAGGCGTGCATGCAACGCCGGTGACGTCCTGACGACGAACGTGCCGCGGTAATTGCGCTCGGTCAATGGTGTGGGCGCTGTTTCACCACACACTTGCATATCAGCGACCAGCTGGTCGACCGCCTCAGCGATACTGGCGATGGCTTGGTGGGCGGTCCGGGCCCGCCGCACTAGCGATGGCAGCTCGATGCAAAGTGCGACGTATTCGTGCCGTCAGGCGACCATTCGGCACGGTAGGTATAGCGGTTCACGCCGGATTTGATAGCACATGTGATATCGATTGCGACATTCACTCATACACTGCGCGGCCATTAGCGCGAGGGGTTAGGGCGACCGCGGGAATCGATATCACATGCGATATCAAATCGGCGAAGCCACGCATGGTTCTGACCCGAGGGTCAGTCAACATCGATACGGGATGCAGGCACTCGGCACCGTTCTTATCGCCCAGCCATCGCTTCTAGCCGGCGAATGCGGTCCTCGATCGGCGGGTGCGTCGAAAACAGCGATCCGATCCGCTCGCCGGCACGAAACGGGTTGGCGATCATCAGGTGCGCCTGGCTGGCCAGCTGCGGCTCCGGAGGCAACGGCGCTGCCTGCACGCCGCTGGAGATCTTGCGTAACGCCGACGCCAGGGCCAGCGGGTCGCCGGTGAGCACAGCGCCCGATTCATCGGCTTGGTACTCCCGCGATCGCGATACCGCTAGCCGCACCACCGTCGCGGCGATCGGGCCCAGCAATGAAACCAACAGCAGCGCAAAAGGATTCTCCCCGTCCCGGTTGCCGCCAAACATGCCCGCCCACATGGCCATGTTGGCCAGCGCGGTAATCACGCCGGCCAACGCGCCGGCCACACAGGAGATCAGGATGTCGCGGTTGTACACGTGCGAAAGTTCATGCCCTAGCACAGCGCGCAGCTCGCGCTCGTTGAGGATCTCCAGGATGCCGGTGGTGCAGCACACCGCGGCGTTGCGCGGATTGCGGCCGGTAGCGAACGCGTTGGGCGCGTTCGTGTCACTGATGTAGAGCCGCGGCATCGGCTGGTGCGCTCCGGTGGCCAGCTCGCGCACGATCCGGTACATCGCCGGTGCTTGAACCTCCGAAACCGGTTGCGCATGCATCGCGCGCAACGCGAGCTTGTCACTGTTGTAATACGTGTAGACGTTGATTCCCACAGCGAACAGGGCCGCAAAGAAAAGCGCCGTCCTACCGAACATCGCGCCGACGGCCACGATCAATGTGGACATACCGACCAACAGGACGAAGGTCTTCAACCTGTTGGCTTGGGGATGCCAGGTCATCAGTGTCCTCCTAGCAACACGCGGTTCTTGCTGACTACTAACAAATTCAACGCCCACGACGACCCTGCGGGTTCCGCGACCCGGGGGTTGCCCGCTACTAACCGTGCCGGTTAGTCGTGTAGTCGACCAGCGCCGCCAACGCATCCCGACCGGGGCCGTCGGGCAGCAGCGCCAGCTCGCCACCGGCCTGCGCCGCGTACTGCGCCAGGACTTGCTTGGCCTTCGCCATCCCCGGCGACGCCCGCAACAGCGCTAGCGCCTCGACTACCTCTGCGTCGTTGTCGACGGGTCCGGCCAGCAGCGCGCGCAGCCGCTCGCTGTCGGGCCCGGTCTCGCGCAGCGCATAGAGCATCGGCAAGGTGCGCACGCCTTCACGCACATCGGTGCCGGGAAGCTTGCCGGACTTGGTGCTGTCGCTGTCGATATCGATGATGTCGTCAGCGATCTGAAACGCGGTGCCGACAATGCCCCCGAGCCGGCTCAGCCGCTCGACCTGCTCGGCGTGTGCGCCGGCGAACAAACCACCGAGCCGGCCGGCCGAGCCGATTAGGCAGCCCGTCTTTTCGTACACCACCTTCAGGTACTGCTCGATCGAACCTGCATCTTCTGGAACGCCGCGGGTTTCGCGCATCTGCCCGGTCACCAGCTGAGCAAACGTGTCAGCGATTATCCGCACGGCATCCGGTCCAAGCTGCGATACCAGCCGCGACGCCGTGGCAAACAGATAATCGCCGGCGAGGATGGCGACGCTGTTGCTCCAGCGCAGGTTGGCACTGGGCGCACCGCGCCGGACCTCGGCCTCGTCCATCACGTCATCGTGGTACAGCGAGGCTAGGTGGACCAGCTCGATGACCGCGCCGGCGACTATTACCTCGGGAGCGTCGGGCCGGGGTCCGATCTGGGCGGACAGCACCGTGAACAGCGGCCGGAATCGCTTACCACCGGCCGCGAACAGGTGCAGCACCGACTCAGCCATCACCTCGTCGGCGCCGCGCAGTTCGGCGTCCATGAGCTGCTCGATCCGCGCCACACCGTCTTGCACGGTCGCCGCGAATGCGGCGTCGCCGAAATTGATGCCAGCTACCACCGTCGGCGGAGTCGTCATCCGACCAACATACTAGTGAGCGTGGAGACCAGCGCAGACGTGGTAGTGGTGGGCGCCGGGCCAGCGGGGTCCGCGGCGGCCGCCTGGGCGGCCCGCGCCGGCAACGACGTAGTCGTCATCGACTCGGCCAGCTTCCCTCGAGACAAGGCCTGCGGTGACGGGTTGACACCGCGTGCGGTCGCCGAACTGGAACGGCTAGGGCTGGGCGACTGGCTAAATACCCGCATCCGACATCGCGGCCTGCGAATGAGCGGCTTCGGTGGCGAAGTGGAAGTGAACTGGCCCGGCCCGTCGTTCCCGTCGACCGGCAGCGCGGTGGCGCGCCTGGAATTAGATGACCGGATCCGTAAGGTCGCCGAGGACTCCGGGGCCCGCATGCTGCTCGGGACCAAAGCCGTTTCAGTTCACCATGATTCATCGAGACGGGCTGCATCGGTGACGTTGGCTGACGGCACCGAGGTCGGCTGCCGTCAGCTGGTTGTTGCCGACGGGGCCCGGTCTCCGCTGGGCCGCAAGCTAGGCCGGCGCTGGCATCAACAGACGGTGTACGGCGTCGCCGCCCGAGGGTACCTGACCACTGAACGCAGCGACGACCCCTGGCTAACGTCGCATCTGGAACTGCGTTCTCGCGACGGAGCCATGCTGCCTGGCTACGGCTGGATTTTCCCGCTGGGCAACGGCGAGGTGAATATCGGCATAGGAGCGTTGTCGACGTCAAAGCGGCCAGCCGACCTGGCGCTGCGACCGCTGATCTCGTATTACACGGATCTGCGCCGCGACGAGTGGGGCTTTTCCGGCCAACCGCGGGCGGTGTCGTCGGCGTTGCTGCCGATGGGTGGCGCGGTTTCCGGGGTGGCGGGGCCAAACTGGATGCTCATCGGCGACGCCGCAGCGTGCGTCAACCCGCTCAACGGCGAAGGTATTGACTACGGCCTAGAAACGGGCCGGCTGGCCGCCGAGCTGCTGGACTTGCGCGATGTGTCGCACGTGTGGCCGTCGCTGCTGCAGCAGCATTACGGCCGCGGATTTTCGGTCGCGCGCCGGCTGGCGTTGTTGCTGACCTTCCAACGGTTCCTGCCCGCGACCGGCCCGAGAGCGATGCGCTCTACCGCACTGATGACGATCGCCGTGCGGGTGATGGCCAATCTGGTCACCGATGACGACGCCGACTGGGTAGCGCGGGTGTGGCGAAGCGGCGGGCGGGCATCACGGCTCATCGATCGCCGACCACCGTTCAGCTAGCCCAGTTTTGCCCCCTCCCGCAATATCAACTTCCTTGACATATATCAGGGCGGTTGATATACCTGAGTCATGACCAAACCGCTTGATTTTGAGTTCGAATCGGCCTACCGCGGCAAATCCGCCCAGTTCGGGGACGGCGCCCGGCCGCCATGGAGCATCGGCGCACCACAACCCGAACTAACCGCCCTGATCGAGCAGGGCAAGTTTCACGGCGACGTCCTTGATGTGGGCTGCGGGGAAGCGGCCATCTCGATGACCCTGGCCGAGCGGGGCCACGCCACGCTGGGACTCGACCTGTCGCCCACCGCCATCGAGCTAGCGCGACGCGAGGCCGGGCGGCGAGGCCTGGCCACGGCTCGCTTCGAGGTGGCCGACATCAGCGATTTCACCGGCTACCCACCAGGATCAGCCGGCCGGTTCGGCACCATCGTGGACAGCACGCTATTCCACTCGATCCCGGTCGAGGCGCGTGAGGGCTACCAGCAGTCGATTCGCCGCGCCGCAGCACCGGGTGCGTCCTACTTTGCGCTGGTCTTTGACAAGGCGGCGGTACCCGAAGGCCCGATCAACGCGGTGACCGAGGACGAGCTGCGCCAGGTGGTGTCCAAGTACTGGGTCGTCGACGAGATCAGGCCGGCCCGTCTGTACGCCAAAGCGCCGAAGGACTTTTTCGGGATGCCCGGCGTCGAGCTGCGTGACGAACCCAACGGGCTAGTGTCGATCGGCGGCTGGCTGTTATCAGCGCACCTGGGCTGAGGATGCGGTCGGGTGTATAGTCCGGCTAATGAAGGGCACTAGCCTCGCCGTTAGCGTGGCGATGGCGGCGGCCGCCCTGGCACTGGCCGCACCGGCACGGGCCGACGACTACGACGCCCCGTTCAACGCCCAGCTTCGCAGCTACGGCATTTACGGCTCGCAGGACTACAACGCGTGGCTGGGCAAGATCACCTGCCAGCGACTGGCCAAGGGCGTAGACGGGGATGCTTATAAGTCGGCCACCTTCATCCAGCGCAACCTGCCGCTACACACCACCGAGGGGCAATCGTTGCAATTCCTGGGCGCCGCGATCGACCACTACTGCCCTGACCAAGTAGGTGTCCTGCAACGGGCCGGCGCTCGCTAGGTTTTCCTTAGTCGGCTGGCAGCACCGGCTTCTCTGCGGCGTGCAACGCTACGATGCCGCCGGTGAGGTTACGCCAGCGTGGTGTTGCCCAACCGGCCCGCAACATCTGGCCGGCCAGCGTCGCCTGATCGGGCCAGGCTCGGATGGACTCCGCTAGGTAGACGTAGGCATCGGGATTACTAGACACCACTCGCGCCACTTGCGGCAGCGCCCGCATCAGGTATTCCTTGTAGACGGTGGCGACCAGCGCATTGGTAGGTGTGGAGAATTCGCACACCACTAATCGACCGCCGGGCCGGGTGACGCGGGCCATCTCGCGCAGCGCCGCCTGATGGTCGGCGACATTGCGCAACCCGAAACTGATAGTGACCGCATCGAATACGCCGTCGCCAAAGGGCAGCTGGGTGGCATCTCCGGCCACCTTCGGCACCTTCCGCGCACCGCCGGCCGCGAGCATCCCGACCGAAAAGTCCGCGGCCACACACCAGGCGCCGGATTTCCTCAGCTCCGCTGTGGACACCGCTGTGCCTGCGGCCAGGTCCAGCACTTTGTGTCCGGGCCCAATCCGCAGCGCCGACCGGGTGGCTCGCCGCCAGTACCGATCCTGCCCCAGCGACAGCACGGTGTTGGCTAGGTCGTATCGGCGGGCGACGCCGTCGAACATCGCGGCGACGTCGCGGGGGTGCTTGTCCAGGGCGGCGCGACTCACGACGTCGACGCTACCGGGCGCTAGATCTAGGCAGCCTGAGCCCCGCTCCTACCTCGTACCGCCTGGTAATGGCCGAGCAGCTCATCACAGATGACCGGCCAGCTGCGATGCAGCACACTACGCCGGGCGGCTGGTGAGTAGCGGTGGCGTTCAGCGACCAGATAGGCAACAGCGGTGGGCAACCGTGCCTCGAACTCTCCGACGGGCAGCAGCAGTCCGGTGCGGCACGGGGTGACCAGGTCGCGTGGCCCACCGGCGTCGGGGGCAATCACCGGCAGCCCTGACGCCAGCGCTTCCTGCACAACTTGGCAAAACGTCTCGTGCTCACCGGTATGCACGAAGACATCCATGCTGGCATACGCAGCGGCGAGCTCCCCGCCATACAACGCACCCGTGAAAACCGCTGTGGGCATTGCGGATTGCAGTTTGCGCTGATCGAGGCCGTCGCCGACGATGACGAGCGCCACGGTGTCGCTGGCAGCCAGCGCGATGAGCCGTTCAACATGCTTTTCCGGCGCGAGCCGGCCCACAAAGCCGACGATGGGCTTGCCGTGCGGCGACCAACGCCGCCTGAGCTCCTCGTTGCGCGCCGACGGCGCGAACCGTAGCATGTCAACTCCGCGCGCCCACCGATATACCCGCGGAATACGATGGGCAACAAGGGATTCCATCGTAGCAGTGGACGGCGCCAGGGTGCGGTCGGCGAGGCTGTGCAGGTGGCGGAACCACGCCCACGCCGCCCGTGTCGTGATCGGAATGCCGTAACTCGATGCGAAACCCGGAACGTCGGTTTGGTATACCGCGACTGTCGGCACACCAAGGCGGCGAGCGGCCCGCACTCCGCCATATCCGAGCAGCGCCGGCGACGCCAGATGCACCACGTCCGGATCGAATCCGCGCATCACGCTGACCAGTCGTGGCGTCGGCAGACCAAGCGGCAACGTGGTTACCTTCGGAAACATTCGTGACGGCACCCGGTGCACCCGGATGCCGTCGTGAATTCGCTCTGCGCGGGGTTCACCCGGCGCCGTATCGGGTGCGATCACCAGAGCTTCATGCCCGGTTCGACGCAAATGCTCGAGAATCCGAATCACTGAGTTGCTGACACCGTTGACATGCGGGAGGAACGACTCGGCGATAACCGCAACGCGCACGCCACTACAGTGGCAGTGCCGGCTGTCGACAAGGTTGCCTACCGGCATACGTCATGCGAAATCTGCTGGTTGGCGCGCCTTAGGAAGCCGGTTGGCTCGGCATGTCGCTCGATTCGGCGTGCCGGTCCAACCGCTTGTCCAGCACCGCCAAAGCCACCAGCACAACAGTCGCGGCCAGCCAGCACACTACCGCGATAGACCCCGCCGGGATGATCGCTAGTCCGGCGTTGCGGTGCCGCACCCGGACCAGGTTCGGATCATTCCTGTTGTATTCAACGTAAATTCGCATGCCCGTGGACAATTCAGACGGATACAACACACCGAGTTCCGGGCGGTAAGTGACTCGCTCGGGGGTGACGAACTCGATCGTGGAGCGTCGCGGCCCGGCGCTGAGTACCTCCGCTTGCGCGACCCCCATATTGTGTTGGATCGCCAGGTCGTTGCGCCAAGCGCCGGCCACGAGCAGCACCGATTGCAGCGTGATCAAACCGGTCACAATCAGCACCGCAATCCGCACCCATCGCAGAACAACTCTGGCCCGAGTGTTCGGCGGTTCGTCGCTGCGTCCGCGAATAAGGATGCGCAGCAACGATTTCGGCAATATCACGGTTGACGATACCTCATAGCAACCTCATAATGCCGCTTTGATTGCGGCGTGTAGCTGTCGCAGCGAAGACCGGTCGGCCTTGACTTCCAGCACGCGCATGCCGGCACCGGGTTCGTCGAGGGCCGCCCGCAGCTCGTCGACCTCGATCTGTCGGCTTTCCACGTGGTACGCACGACACAACGCACCCACGTCGACGTCGTGCGGAGTACCGAAGATTCGCGACGACACAGCAGAGAACCTCGGGTCACCTTGCTCGAGCAGTTCGAAGATGCCGCCGCCGTTGTCGTTGGACACCACGATCGTCAGCTGCCGCGGTGTGGGTTCGGTGGGACCGATCAACAGCCCTGAGCTGTCATGGACGAACGTCAGGTCGCCGATCAGCGCGACGGTACGGGCCGGGCGGTCTGTGCTGGCGGTGCCTCCGGGGGACCGCTCATATGCCAGCGCCGCCCCGATCGCGGTGGATACGGTGCCGTCGATGCCAGCAACGCCGCGGTTGGACCGCACCTGGATACCGTCAGTGGACAAACCAACCAACGCCATGTCGCGCACCGGGTTGGACGCCCCCAGCACCAGTTGGTCACCAGGCCGTAGCGCATCTGCTACGGCCGCGGCGACATGTAGGCCCGTGGTTAACGGGTGCGCCGCGAGCTGGCCGTGCACCGCCGAGATCGCGTGCCGGTTCATCTCCGCACAGCGCTGCAGCCAGGCCGGGTGCGGTGTCCCGGTGGTTACCGCCCGAGTACCAGTGGCCTGCGAATTGCCCGAGACGTCCGGCCAGCGTGGCCCGGTGGTCAGCGCGTACACCGGCACTTGCGGGTCGGCCAGCAGCGCTGACACCGGGCGATGCAGTGTCGGGCGACCGAGCATGATCACCTGCTTCGGGTGCAGCAGCGGCAGTGCTAGGGGGTGCAACGGGTACGGCCGGTACGGCCCAAATGGCGCGGTCGGCTCAGCAACGATCGGCAGTTCCGCCAGGTTGGGGTGTACGCCCGCGCCGTGCCCGGCGATGACGACGGTGTCGGCCGACAGGTCGATTTCCAGCGGCTGGTCAAACGTCACCGGCGGTGTGTAGGTCCACGGCTTTCCGCCGGGCCGGCCCTGCAGTGCAACGGCGCCGTGGGGTTCAGGATCGGGTACCAAAGGCTCGCGCAGCGGGATGTCGAACTGTACGGGGCCGGCATTGGCGGTGCGAGAACCGGTGGCAGCCACCAATACTCGGCAGGTGGCCGATCGCCAGGTCGCGTTGAACGAATCCAGCCGCTCCGGCGCGTCCTCTGCTAGGCCCAGGCTGATGGTGGCACGAACTTGGGTGCCGAAGTAGCCCAGCTGCTCCATGGTCTGGTTGGCCCCGGTGCCAAGCAATTCATAGGGCCGGTTGGCCGACAGCACGATCAGCGGCACCCGGGCGTAGTTGGCCTCGACCACCGCTGGACCAAGGTTGGCCACGGCAGTGCCCGAGGTCATCGCGACACACACCGGCGCGCCCGCAGCAACCGCCAGCCCGATGGCCAGATACCCGGCGGTGCGCTCGTCGATGCGGACGTGCAGCCGGATCCGGCCGGCACAGTCGGCGTCTTGCAGCGCGAATGCCAGCGGAGCGCTTCGCGACCCGGGGCACAGCACCACATCGCGGACGCCGCCGCGGATCAGCTCGTCAACGACGACGCGGGCCTGTGTCGTCGAGGGGTTCACCCGTATAGGGTGTCATAGCCCGCCGACGATGCGGCCGGCGCGGCCGATGAGGAGGCGGGCCATCAGACCACAACCCGCCGACGATGCGGCCGGCGCGGCCGGTGAGGAGGCGGGCCATCAGACCACAACCCGCCGACGATGCCGCCGAGCTAAGCCTCCTCACCCACCGCGGGGGGCTTGACAACGGTGATCCGGTCGCGGCGGACAGCGGTCTCGATCCGGCTCTGAATCTCGCCCAGTGCCGCGACGACGTCCCCGCGTACCTTGAGCAGGTCCTTGACATGGGCCTCGGCGCGTTCCTTGACCAATTGCGCATCGCGCTCGGCGGCGGCGACCATGCCAGCCGCCTTGAGTCGGCTCTCCTCCTCGCAGGCGGCGATCTGGGTCTCGGCCTGCTCCCAGCGTGACTTGATCTGCTGGTCCAGTCGATGCTGCGCTTCGCGGCGGCGGCGTTCGTCCTCGTCGGCCAGGCGCAGCTGCATTTCACGGCGCCGCCGCTCGGCCTCCGCGGCTTCCTCAGCCAGGCGGGCGCGCTCGTTATGAGCGGCCTGCAACACTTCTTCGGCCTCGGCCTTCGCCTCGGCGAGAATTTGCTCGCGGCGGGCGGCGGCGGAAGCCTGGAGTTCGGCCAGTACGGCGCTAGCGGTGGCACGGTCCTGACGTGCCGCTTCAACCTCGTCGCGCAACTCACGAGTCAGTGAATCGGCCTCTTCGCGTGCCATCGCCTTGGTGCGACGGGCCTCATCGGAGGCGACGCGCATCATGCGAGCAATGCGCTCCGACATCCCTTCGACCGAATCGATCGGCCCGGAAAGACGCTCGATATCGCCGTGCAGCTTCGTGATCTCGTCGTTGAGTCGTTCGCGGTCGGCCAGGGCGTGAGACGCGTCGTTTTGGAGCGACTCCATCTCACTGTGGATACGCAGGATGTACTCAGTGACCTGAGCACGATCGAGACCGCGTCTTTGCGTCTCGAACGTTGGGATTGGCCTTGCCATCTGGGCTTCTCCTAATAACTAGAGAAATTACATTCCGCGCATAACATTTTCGCCGTCGGAAAGGTAGCCGACCAGGGCTCTAATGCAAATATTTCGAACTACCCAACATTGCCAAGCGACTCCTGAGGCGGATCAATATCAGGAGCCGAATGCGCACCATAGGAGAGCGATGGGTCCAAGGGAACCGGAGCAAAGGAAATAATCTGGGCCGGATCAATTTCCCGCACGGGGCGCTCCAGCGCGGTAAACCTGTCGTAGAAAGACTTCAGTTGCGCAATGGTTTTCACTCGCACCTGTTTGAGTTCGTCCAACTTGGCCTGCGCCGCTGCAATCTGTGTGTCAACGTTACGCTGCACGCGGGCCAACACTTCTGCGGCCAGGCTCTCGGCCTCGGCGATAATTTTGGCGCCCTCCAGGGTGGCCTGCTCCCGTAGCTGAGTAATGTCAGCCCGTACCTGGTTACTCTGCGCTAGCAGGTCGGCCCACAGCTTGGCTGCTGACTGATACTCCAGCTTGGCGTCGGCGATGATTTCAGCGGCGCGCCGCTCCGCTTCGACGCGAGTGGTTTCGGCGAACTGATGCGCCTCGGCCCGAATCGCTTCCGCCTCCACCGTGGCGGTGTTCAAGACCGCGCAGAGTCGATCACCCAGGTGCTCGACGTCGGCAGGGATTTCGGCCGCCTCTTGGTGGAAGCGCAACGACATCGACTCCAGCTCGGCCTGTGACCTGTTCAGCTGCTCACCGAGGTCCGCGATCCGCGAATCACCTCGACGGGCCAGTTCCCGTAGGTCGCTGAGCTGCTGGTCTTGGCCCGCCACGAGCAATGACAACCGCTCCACTTCAAAGCTCGACTCCACGTCAAAGCTCACACGCTTCACCCTTCCGCCCATGCGGGTACCCGTCGCTCTCGATCACAGCGGCACTGTACTTCAGTAATACCGATTTAAGGAAACTCTAAATGTACAAGAAATGTACAAGCGGTCTGATTCAGGCTGGTAAGCGATGGTTTGTGACGTTTAGGGCCACTAGCCTGTGACGCTGTCGAAGAACTGCAGCGCCGCGGCGTTGACGGCCTCCGGACGCTCGAAGAACCCGAGATGACCGGCGTCTGGTATCTGCAGGTAGCGGCCGTTGGGCAGGGCATCGGCGACCTCTCGTCCCAAAGACGGTGGTGTCACCACGTCTTCGGCGAAGCCAATCACCAACACCGGCGCGGCGATGCTTCGGTAGGCCGGTAACCGGTTGTCCTGCGGGGCGACATCCGTTTGGCAACGCAGTCCTGGGGTGGACTTGAGCGGCCACATGTTAAACATGGCGATCCAGTCGGCTACGGCCACGTCATCATTGAGCGTCTTGCGTGAAAAGTTTTCCAGCAAGCGAACTTTCGCATCGTAACCGGATGGCAGTTGGATACCGGAGTCATGGAACTCGGCTTCGACATCGTGAAAGAACTGGCGGGTGCGGTCCAGCCGGCCACGGGTCGCCATCAGCACGGCAGCGCTGACCAGTTCGGGCCGGGCCACCATGAGCTCCTGGGCGATGAATGAGCCCATCGATACCCCAACGATGCGCGCCGGGGCTGCGCCTAGGGATTCGATCAGTGCCGCGGTGTCAGCGACCATGGTTTGCGTCGTGAAACCTTCGGCGTTTTCGGTGGCACCGATTCCGCGATTGTCGAAGGTGATGACGCGATAGCCGGCCGCCAGAAATGCCGGAACTTGATGCGGTTGCCAGGTGCGTCCTGCACCGCCGCGGCCCGCAATGAAAACAACGGGTTCACCGGTCCCGCGGTCCTCGTAAGCAAGATTGATCACCTGCACACGGTACAAGCAGCGGATAGCAGGCCTTGACCCGGTCGATCCACCACTGCCGTCGCGTGGGCGCCGCGCCCAGCGCCTGCAGCCGCGCCGGGTCAGGGATTACCGGTCCGACCGGCAGCAAGCCATCGACGGGCTCGGCGACGTCTGCCACGTCTTCTAAGAACAGCCTGCCGGTGCCCAGCCCGCAGGCGTGGCCGAGTTCGGGTAAGGCCGCGGCGGCGGTCAAGCCGGTGGCGATCCCGACCGCCGAATCGAGCGCGCTGGACACCACCACCGGGATGTCGATCTGCGCTGCGATAGTGAGCAACGCCGAAATTCCACCCAGCGGCGCCACTTTCAGCACCGCGACGTCGGCAGCGTGCGCGCGGACCACAGCCAATGGGTCGTCGGCCTTGCGGATGCTTTCGTCAGCGGCGATCGGCACGTCAACCCGGCGGCGCAGCTCGGCGAGTTCGTCGACGGTGGCACACGGTTGTTCGAGGTACTCCAGCGGGCCATCGGCGGTCAGAGCGACGGCCGCCTGGGCCGCTGCCTCGACGCTCCAGCCGCCGTTGGCGTCCACCCGCACGGTTTCCACCAGTTCCCGCACCGCGTTGACCCGGTCGACATCGTCGGCCAGATTCTGCCCGGGCTCGGCCACCTTCACCTTGGCGGTGCGCACGCCGGGAAATCGAGCAAGCACCTCGGGCACCTGGGCGGCGGTCACAGCGGGCACGGTGGCGTTGATCGGGATCCGGTCGCGGCGAGCCTTTGGCGGCTCGCGGTAGGCGGCGTCAATGCCCGCCGTCAGCCACGCGGAAGCCTCGGGGGGCTGATATTCAAGGAAGGCCCCGAATTCTCCCCATCCTGCTGGGCCGTCGATCAGCGCCACTTCGCGGGTGGTGATGCCGCGGAAGCGCACCCGCATCGGCAGGGCCACCACATGTAGGCGGTCCAACAGCTCGCTCAGCGTGGGGATCACTGCGGGTAGACCTGGCGACCCGCCAGAAACGTCGCACGCACCTCGAGATCCGCGATCCGCTCCGGTGGCACGGTACGCGGATCGGCCGACAGCACCACCATGTCGGCGTACTTGCCGACCTCCAGCGAGCCGATCACATCGTCGGCAAACAGCTGCCAGGCGGCGTCGATTGTCTGCGCGCGGATCGCCTGGTCGACCGTCAACCGCTCCTCCGGAGCCAGCACCCGGCCGCTCGGCGCGACCCGCGTCGCCGCCACGCTGATGTTGCGCAGCGGTTCTTCGGGTGTGACGGGCGGATCGTTGTGCAGCGAGATCCGCATACCGGTTGCAACCGCGGATCCCGCTGGCATCCAACGAGATCCGCGCTCCGGACCGAACAGGCCGTCGATAATGACGTCACCCCAGTAGTGGATCTGGTCGACGAACATGCTGCAGGTGACGCCCAGCCCGGCGGCACGCTGCAGTTGGTCGGGTCGGATGGCGCCGACATGCTCGAGGCGCAACCGATGGTCGGGACGCGGATGTCGGCGCAGCGCCTCCTCATACACATCGAGGATGGTGTCGACGCCGGCATCACCATGCACGTGACAGGCCAGCGGCCAACCCAACGGAAAGTAGGCGCCGACGATTTCGGTCAGCTGGTCGCGGGTGTAGTTGGCGTGTCCGCAAGAACCCGCCGGCACACCGATGGCGCGGGTCGCGGCGGTGTCCAAATACGGAAAAGACAGCGCGATGTTGCCAACCCATGGTGAACCGTCCACCCAGATCTTGATCCCCACCTGGCGCAGCATGTCGTCACCCTCGCCGGGGGTGGCGTCGGTGGACAGCTGCGGATTGGAGATTTCGTAGCTGCGCAGCCGGACCGTCAGCTCGCCGCGCAGTTGCTCAACCAGCGGCCGAAACACCGGATCGAAAGCCATCTCGGAACATGTGGTCAGCCCCGCACGATTGAGCCGGGCGCATTCGGCGCGCAGCATTGCCGGGTAATCGCTGGGTTCGATGGCACCGCCCAGCAGCGGAAACACCGCGCCGGTTTCCTCGGCCGTGCCGTCGAGTTCACCGTCGCCATCACGACCGTACTTGGCGCCCTTGGGATCCGGCGTGTCTGTGTTCAACCCGGCGCGCCGGGCGGCGTGCGAGTTGAAATAGGCCTTGTGCCCAGAGTTGTGGATGATCACCAACGGTCCGTCCGGCGCGATGTCGTCAAGCCAGCTCAACGTCGGCTGGGGCAGCCCGGGTTGCAGTAGTGGGTCCCAACCGATGAGATACGCCCCGGCCGCTCCCCTTGCGGCGGTCTCGCGGCGAACCGCCTCGACGACGTCATCAGCGTTGCGCATGGTGACCGGCCGTATGTCGACGATCCGGTCGGACAGCGCGACGGCCTCCATCAGCGGATGGCCATGTGCCTCAACGAATCCCGGCATGACACAGCCAGCACCAACATCGATGGTTACCGTGCCAGTACCGATGAACTTCGCGATCTCGGACCGGTTACCGACGGCGATGATCCGGCCGTCAGCAACGGCAAGCGCCTCGGCGGTAGGCCGCACGTCGTCGACGGTCAACACGTTTCCGGTAATGACGATATCCGCATCAGCCACGACACGAAATCCTAATGATCCGCGCCGACGACGATGCAGAGCGAAGCGATGAGGAGGAGCGGCGCTCATAACACGCCCACGCCCACCCGAAATTGCAACACGTTCTAGCCTAGCCACATGAGTCGCGCCGGCGACGATGCAGTGGGGTACCGCCCGCTTGCGGGGGGACGAAGCGATGAGGAGGAGCGGCGCCATGACGCACGAACTGTTGCGCAACCCAATCCATAATGGCCATTTGCTGGTGGGCGCGTTGAAGCGCCACCAGAACAAGCCCGTGCTGTTCCTCGGCGACACCACGCTGACCGGCGGCCAGCTGGCCGACCGGATCAGCCAGTACACGCAGGCGTTCGAGGCGCTGGGTGCGGGCACCGGCGTCGCCGTCGGGCTACTGTCGCTCAACCGTCCCGAAGTACTGATGATCATCGGGGCCGGCCAGACCCGGGGCTTTCGGCGCACGGCGCTACACCCCCTCGGCTCGCTGGACGATCACGCTTATGTGCTTTCCGACGCCGGCATCAGCTCGCTGATCATCGACCCCAAACCGATGTTCGTCGAACGCGCGTTGGGGCTGCTGCAGCGGGTGGACTCGCTCAAGCAGATCCTGACTATCGGGCCGGTGCCCGAAGCTTTGAAGAGTGTGGCTGTGGACCTGTCGGCCGAGGCCGCCAAGTACCAGCCGCGGCCGCTGGTGGCCGCCGACCTACCGCCCGATCAGGTCATCGGCCTGACCTACACCGGCGGCACCACCGGCAAGCCCAAGGGCGTGATGGGCACCGCGCAGTCGATCGCCACCATGACGGCCATCCAGCTCGCCGAATGGGAATGGCCGGAGAACCCGCGGTTCTTGATGTGCACGCCGCTCTCGCACGCGGGCGCAGCGTTTTTCACGCCCACCGTGATCAAGGGCGGCGAGATGATCGTGCTAGCCAAGTTCGATCCGGCCGAAGTGCTGAAAACCATTGAAGAGCAGCGCATTACTGCCACCATGCTGGTGCCGTCGATGCTGTACGCGCTGATGGACCACCCGGACTCGCACACCCGGGACCTGTCGTCGCTAGAGACCGTCTACTACGGCGCTTCGGCGATCAACCCGGTGCGGCTGGCCGAAGCAATCCGACGGTTCGGCCCGATCTTCGCCCAGTACTACGGGCAATCCGAGGCGCCGATGGTGATCACCTATCTGGCCAAGAGGGATCACGACGAGAAGCGGCTGACTTCATGCGGGCGCCCGACGCTGTTCGCGCGCGTCGCGCTGTTGGGCGAGGACGGTAAAGCGGTTCCGCAGGGGGAGCCAGGCGAAATCTGTGTCAGCGGACCACTATTGGCCGGCGGTTACTGGAATCTTCCGGAGGCCACGGCCGAGACGTTTAAAGAAGGCTGGCTGCACACCGGCGATATGGCCCGTGAGGACGAGGACGGGTTCCTCTACATCGTGGACCGGGTCAAGGACATGATCGTCACCGGCGGGTTCAATGTGTTCCCGCGGGAGGTCGAAGATGTCGTCGCCGAGCATGCGGCGGTCGCGCAGGTATGTGTGGTCGGCGCGCCGGACGAAAAGTGGGGCGAGGCCGTCACCGCTGTGGTGGTGCTACGCGCCGACGCGGCCCGCGATGACGCCGCGATCGAAGCCATGACCGCCGAGATCCAGGCCGCCGTCAAGGAACGCAAGGGCTCAGTGCAATCGCCCAAGCGGGTGGTGGTCGTCGACTCGTTGCCGTTGACGGGGCTGGGCAAACCGGACAAAAAGGCGGTGCGCGCACAGTTCTGGGAAGGCGCCGGTCGGGCTGTCGGCTAAGTTACGCGCCGAACGTGAAACTGGCTGCACGCTGACGACCGAGCGTGCAGCTGGCTTCACGTTCGGCGGTAGTAGACGAGCTGACTACTGTGGCAGGCATGGCAAAAGGTGAGGGGAACAGCGGCGATCTCACCATCAACCAGAACGGAGTCCAAAAACCTTGAGTGACAATCCTTTTGATGCCGAATCGTGGCGACTTATCGACGGCTTCGGCGATCTGACCGACATCACCTATCACCGCCACGTCAACGACGCCACGGTGCGGGTGGCGTTCAACCGTCCCGAGGTACGCAACGCGTTCCGGCCGCACACCGTCGACGAGCTCTACCGCGTCCTCGACCATGCCCGGATGTCGCCCGACGTGGGAGTGGTATTGCTGACCGGAAACGGGCCCAGCCCGCGCGACGGTGGCTGGGCATTTTGCTCCGGCGGCGACCAGCGCATTCGGGGGCGCTCCGGCTACCAGTACGCAAGTGGTGACACCGCGGACACGGTTGACGTCGCACGCGCAGGCAGGCTGCACATCCTCGAAGTACAGCGATTGATCCGGTTCATGCCCAAGGTGGTTATCTGCTTGGTCAGTGGATGGGCGGCCGGCGGCGGGCACAGCCTGCACGTGGTCTGCGATCTCACGTTGGCCAGCCGCGAGCATGCCCGTTTCAAGCAGACCGATGCCGACGTCGGCAGCTTCGACGGCGGCTACGGTAGCGCGTATTTAGCCCGTCAGGTCGGCCAGAAGTTCGCCCGCGAGATCTTCTTCCTCGGCCGCGCCTACACCGCTGAGCAGATGCACCAGATGGGCGCGGTCAACGCCGTCGTCGAGCACGCCGAATTGGAGACGGTGGGTCTGGAATGGGCGGCGGAGATCAACGCCAAATCACCTCAGGCGCAACGGATGCTGAAGTTTGCGTTTAATCTGCTCGACGACGGTCTGGTGGGTCAGCAGCTGTTCGCGGGTGAGGCTACCCGGCTGGCATACATGACCGACGAGGCCGTCGAGGGCCGTGATGCGTTCCTGCAGAAGCGCGCGCCGGACTGGAGTTCGTTCCCGCGTTACTTCTGAGCACCGCCTAAACTCCCCACGTGTGAGCAAAAGTCCGCTGCGCTGGTTCACCGATCAGATCACGTTGGCCGGCATGCGGCCGCCGATTTCGCCGCAACTACTGCTGAACCGGCCTGCGATCAAACCCGTCAACCTCGGCGGTAAGCGGATCCTGCTGACTGGAGCCTCCTCGGGCATCGGCGAGGCCGCCGCCGAGCAGCTCGCACGGCACGGCGCCACCGTGGTCGCGGTCGCCCGCCGCCGGGATCTGCTCGACGCGGTGGCAGACCGGATCACGACCGCGGGCGGCACGGCGTTGCCGATCCCGTGTGATATCTCGGACATGGACGCGGTGGACGCGTTGATCGCCGACGTCCAAACGCGCATCGGCGGGGTCGACATCCTGATTAACAACGCCGGCCGGTCCATCCGCCGACCGCTGGCCGAGTCGCTAGCACGCTGGCACGACGTCGAGCGGACCATGGCGCTTAACTACTACGCCCCGCTGCGGCTGATGCGCGGGTTTGCCCCAGGGATGCTGGAGCGCGGTGACGGCCACATCATCAACGTCACCACCTGGGGCGTGCTGTCGGAGGCCGCGCCGCTGTTCTCGGTGTATAACGCGTCGAAGTCCGCGCTGTCAGCGGTGAGCCGAATCGCCGAGACCGAGTGGGGCCGCCAGGGTGTGCATTCGACGGCGCTGTACTACCCGCTGGTGGCCACTCCGATGATCGCACCGACGAAGGCCTACCGCGGGATGCCCGCGTTGACGCCGCACGAGGCGGCCGAGTGGATGGTGACGGCCGCCCGCACCCGGCCGGTACGGATCGCACCGCGGGTCGCGATTGCGGCCAGAGCGTTAGACACCGTCGGCCCCCGCTGGGTCAACACACTCATGCAACGGCGCCCCACCCAGCTCAGCGACCCGCACTAGGGTTTGATGACCCGTCCCCCGCAAGCGGGAGGTACCCCCAGCGCCCGGCTCCGCCGAGCTTGCGATCGCCACTGACCTAGGAGCAGCCCATGTCGGACCTCTGGACCACGATTGCGGCCGAGCGCGGCGCCCTCGTCAATGACCTGGCCAATCTGACGCCGTCGCAGTGGGACACGCCATCACTGTGCCGTGGTTGGACGGTGCACGACATCGTTGCGCACCTTTCGGCCACTGCTGCACTGAACCCGGCCACCTTCCTGCTGGGAATGGCCAAGGCCGGATTCAGCTTCGACAAGTTCACCGCCGGTCAAATCGCCAAGCATCGCGGCACCGATCCGACCGCCACCTTGAACGAGTTCCGTGGCCTGCAGAATTCCACCTCAGCACCGCCGGGACCCAAAGCCTCCTGGCTTGGCGAGGTGGTCGTTCACGGCGCCGATGTCCGTCGCCCGCTGGGCATCCCGCACACGTACCCGCCGGGCGCAGTGCGCCAGGTGATCGACTTCTACAAGGGCTCGAACATGCTCATTGGCTCGAAACGCCGGATCGCTGGGCTCGCCTGCTATGCCACCGACCACGACTGGCAGCACGGAGCGGGCGAAAAGGTCGAGGGCCCACTGCTGTCGCTGCTGCTCGCCATGACCGGCCGAGGAGTCGCGTGCGACGACCTCACCGGGCCCGGCGTGGCGACCCTGCGAAGCCGGTGCGCAACGAAATGACCGTCTCAATGAATATCGCCAGACGTGGTAGACACAAGGTCATGGAGATCCTGGCCAGCCGGATGCTGCTCCGACCGGCGGACTATCAACGGTCGCTGAGCTTCTACCGGGACCAGATCGGGCTGGCGATCGCCCGCGAATACGGTGCGGGCACAGTGTTTTTCGCCGGCCAGTCACTACTCGAACTGGCCGGATACGGAACGCCCGACCACTCCCGGGGGCCCTTTCCCGGTGCGCTGTGGCTGCAGGTCCGCGACATCGCCGCCACCCGGGCCGACCTGGAAGGCCACGGGGTCTCCATCACCCGCGAACCGCGTCGGGAACCGTGGGGCCTGCACGAGATGCACGTGACCGACCCGGATGGGATTACCTTGATCTTTGTGGAGGTTCCTGCCGATCACCCACTACGCGGGGACACGCGAGGTGAACGCCCCAGAACACCGGATTAATTGCACGGTAACATCTGACGACGGGTCGCAGCTTACCTGCGATTCGTGCTCCAGCTAATTCGACAACGGATTGCCCCGACCACGAGAATCAGGCGCTGTGAACATCAATTTGTTCCTCTTGATCATTGTCGTGATCACGGCACTGGCCTTCGACTTCACCAACGGCTTCCACGACACCGGCAACGCCATGGCGACCTCGATCGCCAGTGGTGCGCTGGCACCAAAAGTGGCGGTGTCCCTCTCCGCCATCCTGAACCTGATCGGCGCGTTCTTGTCTACTGCCGTCGCAGCCACGATTGCCAAGGGTCTGATCGAGGCGGATCTGGTAACGCTGGAACTGGTGTTCGCCGGCCTGGTTGGCGGCATCGTCTGGAATTTGCTGACCTGGCTTCTCGGTATCCCGTCGAGTTCCTCGCACGCGTTGATCGGCGGTATCGTCGGCGCCACGATCGCGGCTGTCGGCGGTCACGGGGTGATCTGGAGCGGCGTCATCTCCAAGGTGATCATCCCGGCCATCATTGCCGCGTTGCTGGCCATCGTTGTTGGGGCGGTAGCCACCTGGTTGGTCTACGCGATCACCCGCGGTGTTCCGGCCATGCGCACCGAGACCGGGTTCCGACGCGGCCAGATCGGCTCGGCGTCGCTGGTTTCGCTGGCACACGGGACCAATGACGCACAGAAGACGATGGGCGTGATCTTCCTGGCGCTGATGTCCTACGGAGCAGTGAGCAAGACCGCCTCCATGCCGCCGCTGTGGGTCATCGTGTGTTGCGCGATAGCCATGGCCGCGGGTACCTACTTGGGCGGCTGGCGAATCATCCGCACCTTGGGCAAGGGGCTGGTGGAGATCAAGTCGCCGCAAGGCATGGCCGCCGAATCGTCCTCAGCCGCGGTCATTCTGTTGTCCGCCCACTTTGGCTACGCGCTGTCCACGACCCAAGTCTGCACCGGTTCGGTGCTGGGCAGCGGGTTGGGCAAACCCGGCGGCGAGGTCCGGTGGGGCGTGGCTGGCCGGATGGCAACCGCGTGGCTGGTCACGCTTCCGTTGGCTGGTTCGGTGGGAGCAGTCACCTACTGGATCGTGCATCTCATCGGTGGTTATCCCGGCGCGATCATCGGGTTCTCGCTGTTGGTCGCGGTCTCTGTGGCCATCTACATCCGGTCACGCAAGGTCAAGGTCGACCACAAGAACGTCAACGACAATTGGGAAGGCAGCCTGACCGCTGGGCTCGACGGTTCGGACAACCACCAGCCCCCCTCCAATATGGGCCCTAAATTGACTGCCACCCTGCCTCGATACCGCTCCGGTCACCACACGGTTGGCGTAAGGAACGCCTCATGAGCGCCTGGTTCAACTACGAGGCCACCCTCAAGATCCTGCTCTTCAGCATGCTGGCCGGTGCGGCACTGCCGGGGCTGTTCGCGCTCGGGATCCGGCTGCACGCCGACGGCGCTGCAGACGTCAGCACCAGCGGCGCCGCCCCACGCCGCAAGCCGATCCTCGTTACACTCGCTTGGGTGATCTACGCGGTGGTTCTTACGGTGGTCATCCTCGGGGTGCTCTACATCGCCAAAGACTTCATCGCGCATCACACCCATTACCCGTTCCTGGGAACTAAGCCCTAGTTGCACCGACTGCGCAGAATTGCAGCATAGTGAACCGATTCCTGACTTCAATCGTCTCGTGGCTGCGCGCGGGGTATCCGGAAGGCATCCCAGCGACCGATACCTTCGCGGTGCTCGCGCTGCTCGCCCGCCGACTGACCAACGACGAGGTGAAACTCGTCGCCAGAGAGGTGATCCGGCGCGGCGAGTTCGACAAGATCGACATCGGTGTGCTGATCAGCCAGCTCACCGACGAGCTGCCGTCACCGCAGGACATCGAACGGGTGCGGACACGGTTGGCCGCCAAGGGCTGGCCGCTCGATGACGCGCGCGACAACGGAGAGCCCGCATAGCCGTCCTGCGCTCGCTTAGCGTCACGTCCGGATCCGCAGCCCCGTTGCTGCTGCCCACGCTGGAACGGATCCTGGATGGCCGCGATCCCGCGATGGTGGTGGTGCCGGCCCAGCATGAACCCACCGCCGCGCTGCGTGCTTTGCGCGTGGGTTTACGAGTGGGCGAAGAGATCGACGACGATGTGGCTCTGGTGGCCACCACGTCGGGAACGACAGGTGCGCCCAAGGGCGCCTTACTGACCGCCGCCGCCTTGACTGCCAGCGCGTCGGCCACCCACGACCGTCTTGGCGGTCCGGGCAGCTGGCTGCTGGCGTTGCCGCCGTATCACATCGCCGGGCTGCAGGTGCTGGTGCGCAGCGCGCTGGCCGGTTCGGTGCCCGTCGAGCTGGACGTCTCTGCCGGGTTTGACATCGCCGAACTGCCGGACGCGGTGGGCCGATTGAGCCCAGGCCGGCGATACACGTCACTGGTCGCTGCGCAGCTAGCCAAGGCGCTCACCGACTCGGCGGCCACGGCCGCGCTCGCCGAATTGGATGCCGTCCTCATTGGTGGCGGACCAGCTCCCCGGCCGATCCTGGACGCCGCGACAGCGGCCGGCATCGTGGTGGTCCGCACCTACGGAATGAGCGAGACTGCGGGAGGTTGCGTGTATGACGGTGTCCCGCTGGACGGCGTGCGGCTACGCGTGCTGGTCAATGGCCACATCATGATCGGTGGCGCGACGCTGGCCAAGGGCTATCGCAATCCGGTCACGCCCGACCCGTTCGCCGAACCGGGCTGGTTCCACACCGACGATCTCGGCACTATCGATGGCGCGGGCGTGCTGACAGTGCTGGGTCGGGCCGACGACGCGATCAGCACCGGCGGGTTGACCGTGCTGCCAGGGCCGGTCGAGGCCGCGCTGTGCACCCACCCCGCGGTCAGCGACTGTGCGGTCTTCGGACTTGCCGACGACCGCCTAGGTCAGCGGGTAGTCGCCGCGGTGGTACTGACCGACGGTTGCGCACCGCCGACGCTGGACATGCTGCGCGCCCTTGTCACCCGCAGGCTGGACGCCGCGGCCGCACCACGCGAGCTGCACATCGTCGACGCACTACCACGACGTGGCATTGGAAAGGTCGACCGCACCGCGTTGGTGCGCCGGTTCGACAGGTCCGGTCAATAGGCTGACCGATCGTGAAGATCGGTCGCCGAGAGGCATTGTCCGTGGCAGCCGCGGTCGTCCTGGTCGCGGCCGCGTTCATGCTGCCGCGATTGCACTGGGGCATCAATCCGCGGCGAGACACCGGGCTGGAGCGGTTTGCCATGCACGCCGGCGCCGCACCGATCTTCGGCTATTGGGACGTCCATGCCTGCTGGGGAATCGTGCCGGCGATTCTCATTGCGGTAGCCGCCGTGGCGTGGGGGCCAACCGTGGCACAACGTCTTTCGTGGCGAGTGCTGACGCTGGGCACCTGGGCCACCGCCTGCAGCTGGGCCTTTTCGCTGGCCATGATCGACGGCTGGCAGCGAGGCTTCGCCGGCCGGTTAACCACCAGGGATGAGTATCTGTGGGAAGTGCCCGGCGTCACCGACATCCCAGCAACGCTGCGCATGTTCGCCAGTCGCATCCTCGACTTCCAGCCCAGCTCCTGGACCACGCATGTGTCGGGGCATCCGCCGGGTGCGCTGCTGACGTTCGTGTGGCTGGACCGGATCGGCCTGCACGGCGGTGCCTGGGCCGGGCTGCTGTGCTTGCTGGTCGGGTCCAGCGCGGCGGCGGCCATAGTGATCGCCGTCCGCGCGCTGGCCGACGAGGCTACGGCGCGACGGGCAGCCCCGTTCGTCACGGTAGCGCCCACGGCGATCTGGGTCGCGGTCTCCGCGGACGGATACTTCGCCGGGGTCGCGGCATGGGGTATCGCGCTGTTGGCGCTGGCGGTACACCGTACGGTGGAGTTCCCCGCGCTCGCCGCAGCCGGCGCGGGTCTGCTGCTCGGCTGGGGAGTTTTCCTCAATTACGGCCTCATGTTGATGGGGCTTCCGGCATTGGCAGTACTGGTTGGCTCCCGCCACGCACAGGCCAACTTCAGGGCGGCCCTGCAGGCACTCGGCCCGGCTGTGCTGGCCGCAGTGGCGGTGGCAGTCGCTTTTGCCGTTGCGGGGTTCTACTGGTTCGATGGCTACAACCTTGTGCAACAGCGTTATTGGCAGGGGATTGCTAAGGACCGGCCGTTCCAGTATTGGTCGTGGGCCAATCTGGCGTGCGCGGTGTGCGCGATCGGGCTGGGCAGCGTCGCGGGAGTCAGCCGGGTGTTCAACCTGGCCGCCATCCGTCAGCGGTCCAGCTTGCATGTGCTGCTGCTGGCGATGCTGGCAGCCATCCTATGCGCTGACTTGAGCATGCTGAGCAAGGCTGAAACCGAACGGATTTGGCTGCCTTTCACCATCTGGCTCACCGCGGCGCCCGCGCTGCTGCCAGCGCGTTCACACCGACTGTGGCTGGCACTCAATGCCGCCGGCGCCCTGCTTTTGAACACCATCATCTTCACGAACTGGTAGGCGACTGTGACTCGATACCTTGCTCAGAGTCCGGCTGCGCGGGTGGCCCGTGCGAAGCGACTGGCGGGTGCGCAGGCATCGCGGACCGCGGCGATGTCGTCGACGAAGTCGAAATCGGCCAGAGGATCCACCGAGGTCACATCGATAGCGTTGCTATGCAACGCCTTTAACGTGAGCTCTCCAGTATCGGGCTGCGACATCGGAACTGCGCGTAGACATTCGGCCATCGCCGATGTCTGCACCCCGAGCACCCACCAACCGCCGTCATGGGCCAACCCCAGCACGGCTGGCGTGTTGAGCAGCCGGCATGCACAATTGGCCAGCAGCTCGGCGGTCACCTGCGGAGTATCCATCCCGATTTGCAGCACCGGATGCCCACCGGCCTGGTCAGCCGAATCGATGTGCGCGTTGGCGAGCCGGTCGGCGAAGTCATCGCCGCGCTGCTCGATCACCGTGAACGACTCGACCCGCTGACGGATCTCAGCGGCACGCGCGGCGGTGTCGAGGTCACCGGTGAGCGCCAACACCCGCGCGGCGACCGGCGTGGCCGCCGCCGCGTCCAACGTGTCGAGCAGCGCGGCGGCGGCGATGTCGGCGGCGAGCCGGTCACCGACGGCGGCGGCCAGCCGCGTCTTGACCCGGCCGGGTTCCGGCGCTTTGGCGACCACCAGCAGGGTCACCGGCAGGCCGCTCATGAAATCACCTTCCAGAAGTCCACGATTGCGGTAATACTGCCCCGCAGTGAACCGCTGACCTTGGATTTACCGCCCGTCCTGGGGCCGTAGCTGACGTCGAGCTCGACTACCCGCCACCCAGCAGCTGCGGCGCGAACCAGCAGTTCCAGCGGATACCCCGACCGTCTGTCGGCGACACCCAGATTCAGCAGCGCCTCCCGCCATGCGACGCGCATTGGTGCGATGTCGTGCACCGGCAGGCGGTGACGGGTGCGCAGTCGCCAGCTCATCACCACGGTGCCCAGCCGGGCGACCCACGGCCAATACAGCCCGGGCACCGGCCGCCGCCGGCCGATCACCAGATCCGTGTCCTCGTCGAGCGCGGCGACGAGCCGGGGCAAGTCACCGGCATCCATCGAGCCGTCGGCGTCGATCACCGCCACGATCGGAGTCGACGCGGCGACCACACCGGCGTGCACCGCCGAGCCGTATCCGGGCCGCGGTTCGGCAACCACCTGAGCGCCATGACGAGCAGCGACCCCGGCGGTGTCATCGGTGCTGTTATTGTCCACGACCAGCACCCGATAGCCAGCGGGAATCGCGGCCAGCACCGCCGGCAGCGACTCCTCCTCGTTGAGACACGGCAGCACGACGGTCACCACATCATCAGGCACGGCATCCGACCCTAGCCCGGATACACCGCATCGGGCCGACGTGCTCGCCGGTAGAGCGCACATCGACGCCGATGTAGCGGTGCTGTCGTGGCCCATGGAACCGCGAGGCCCACGATGCGCGCCAGCCGACGCCACCACTCTGCCGGTGCAGCTTGACCCTCGATTAGAACCCGAAATCATGGCCCCCGGAGCCATGCGACTCCGACGGGGTCTCCGGCTTCGGGGCCACGGTCTCCTGCGTTTGTGTGTGCGTCGGCGCCTCAGTCATTTCGTTTGTTGGCAACGACGCCTGGGTCGTCGGCTCTATCGACGCCTGGGTCGTCGGCTCTATCGACGTCTGAGTTGTCGGCTCTATCGGCGCCTGGGTCGTCGGCGTGGTCGGCTCTGCCGTCGGCGTCGTGGGTGTGACCGGTGTCGTCGGTGTCGTCGGCGTGACCGGTGTCGCCGGTGTCGTCGGTGTCGTCGGTGTCGCCGGTGTCGTCGGTGTCGTCGGCGTGACCGGCGTCGTGGGTGTGACCGGTGTCGTCGGTGTCGTCGGCGTGACCGGTGTCGCCGGTGTCGTCGGTGTCGTCGGTGTCGCCGGTGTCGTCGGTGTCGTCGGCGTGACCGGCGTCGTGGGCGTCGTCGGCGTCGTGGGCGTCGTCGGCGTCGTGGGCGTGACCGGTGTCGTGGGCGTCGTCGGCGTCGTCGGCGTGACCGGCGTCATCGGAGTTGTCGTCGGCGTTGTGTAGCTGGGGGCCGTCGGCACCGGCGGCTGCGGCCACCAGCCTGGGAAAGGAACGATAACCGGCACCGGCACCGGGACGGGGAGCGGAAGGTTTGGGTTAGGCGGAGCACCGGGCGCCGGGACCGGAGCAGCCGGCGTTCCCCCCACGCCGGGCGACGTTGCTGGCTGAGGAACCGAGCCCCCGACAGCCGGAATGGTGCCGCCTTGGAAACCAGCGTTGGGCTGATCGGGCGGGGGCGGCGGCACCGGCGCCTGCTGCTGCGTCGGCAATAGGGGCATGAACTTTCCCGGGGCCGCGTTCTGGTGACCCACCACCGGCGCTTGACTCGCGGTCGGCCGGATGGCGATGGTCACCGCGACAGCCAACGAAGCGAACCCGATGACCGCGAATGCGACGACAGCGTTGCTGATCAGTAATGACCGTCTGCTCAACCGCAGTGCGCTGGTCTCGGCTTCAGCATCGACGTATCCCCCGAAATCACGATCAAATTCGTCCATATCGGCCGGCAGCAACTCGGCATCGCCGGCCATCGAGTACGCCAGCTGCGGTTCCTCACCGACCGCGGCGGCGAATTCAGCCGCGGGCACAATGGTGGTTTCCTCTCCAGCCGCCAGTCCAGCCGCCAGCGCCGGCTGGGCCATCGTCGCGCCGCACGCCACGGGCGCGGCGGCCAACGCCGCGCCACGCGCGAGCGCAAACGTGGGATCGTCGGCAACCTCTACCCGCATGGTCGACGCGTCGCCGATCTGGTGAGCAACCGCGGTGAGGTCAGCAGCGGTGAGGTCAGCAGCGGCACCCACCAGGTAGACCTCGGTCGGAGCGCCGGGCTGGTCGCTGAGCCGGGCCATCATGGTGTCCAACGTGGAGCTGACATCGGCGCCCGCCAGCGGCTCGGCGGCCAGCAGGGTCGGTGGCGCGTCCTGGTCTTCGGCCACCGGACCCGGCACTGACAGCGTCGCCGTCTCATCACCGACCAGCAGCACCGCGCCGGGCCCTCCCCGCGTCAGAGCCGTCGCCGCCTCCGACTCGGACAGGACCGCGACGTCCCAGACACCGGAATCCTCCAACGCCTGCCGCAGCTGGTCAGCTTTGGGATGATCGGTCCAGCACAGCCGCGTGGCCACCAGTCGATGGGTGGCATCGGCCAGCAGCTGATTCGTGCCGACCACGGTCTCGGTCAACTTCTGGACAGGGTTATCAGCCAGGTCAACAGTGGATTGGTCAATCACCTCACCCGACCCGACAAGCGCCAATCGGGCGATCGGGCCTGCGACCGCAACCCCCAAAACGACGTCCATCGCGGCTCTCCTTCGCCCTGGCCACCCGGTAACCAGCAATGTCCCGGCATCATTACACTGCGATACCGTCGGTAGCATCAGTCATTCAGGCGACCAGGTTCACCCCGAGCGCAGCGTAACCAGGTTTGCCAAGGCGGAACGTTCGCCGCGGGACTGCTACCTCCGCGGAAGTTCCTGTTCTCAGCCGCTGCCACGGCGTCCGAACGGAGAATATGTTCGCAAGCGAGCAGTGCAGTCAGCCGAGTAGGGTGGTCCCTCGCCACACAACCGAACAAGCGCCAATAGTAATCGTCCGTGATTCCCGGGGGGCATCGTGAGCCAGAGCAGCGACGACACGCCTACCGGTCCGATCGGGCGGCAGGCCGACACCGTGCAGACACGCCAGGCGTCGCCACGTCCGGACCAGACGTCACGTCAGGACGTGCCAGCTGGGACCCAGCACGCGACCGGGCAGCCAACCCAGCGGTGGAACCGCATCCGCGACCTGGTCGCCGCTATTTTGGTCGTCACTGCGCTGTTCCTCCCGTGGAACCTGTATTTCGGTGTCGGCATCCCCGCCAGCAAAGTGCCGTTGTTTGGGCTCCTGGGGGCGGTAACCCTGCTGTCCCTCGGTTCTATCGCCGTCACCTATGTGGGCCCATGGAGGTTGTCTGGAGCTCGGTTCAAGCCCGCCCTGGCCGGCCGGCTTCGTCTGTTACTCAACGTCCCTTACCTGCTGTTAGTGCTCGGCTTCGTCGTCTTCGACGCGTTCGAAGCGATCCGATCCGGTGGCACCGTGCACGTGCCCGGTGGTGTCGGGCCGGGGGCCTGGCTGGGGGCCGCCGGCGCACTGTTGGGCGCGCAACCGGTCATCAGAGGCCCAGCCGCCGACGATGACGAGCACCGGCGGTGGCTGGGGTCCGCTCAGATCATCGGCTACGCGTCGATGGTCGGTGCATCGCTGAGCACCATTTTCAACACGTGCTGGCGGGTGAGGTACGCGTTGCACTCGGGCGGTTCGTCTGACTTTGGCAAGCAAAACATCGCGGTTATCGCGACAGCAGTGGTGTACGGCTCGGTGGCGCTCGCCGCTGTCCTCGTCGCGTCCAGCTGGATTCTTCGCAGCACCAAGGCGTCCCGACTCGCGACCACCGGGCTTGGGATGTCGACGCTGGCGGCTGGGGTCCTGGTGTGGAGCCTTCCCATCGGCCGCGACGTCGACGCGTTCCACGGTATCGCGCAAAACACCTCGACGGCGGGAGTCGGTTACGAGGGTTATTTGGCATGGGCCGCGGCCGCGGCGATTTTCGCGCCTCCAACGCTTTTCGCACTGTACGGCCACCGCGGCGCCGCACCAGACGACCAGAGCCCGCGGCGGGTGGCAGCCCGAAAGGGCTTATTGCTTATCGCGGTGTGGTGCTTGGGATCGGTGTTGATGAGGATCACCGACCTCGTGGTCGCGGTGAGTTTGAATTTCCCTTTCTCGCGCTACGACACCATGACGCTGGCCGCGTTCGATTTGGCCACCGCGGTCCTTGCGATCTGGCTGCGCATCAACCTGGCCAACACCTCGGTCTCCGCGAGGCTGATCTCGTCACTGTGTGGACTGCTCGTCACCATGAGCATTTCTCGGGTTGTTGTGGGCATCGCGTTGGCGCCACGGTTCCAAGCGCCGCCAGGTGGCGGCGGGTGGCATAACCCCATCTACGGAAACAATCTCGCCCACCAGATCACCAGCATCTTCGATGTGGTGCTGTGTTGGCTAGCCCTCGGCATCCTTGTTGCTGCCGTCACCACCGGTCATCTCACCGGCCGACGTCTGCGGCGCCGTGCCGCCCACGCGGCAAAGCGCCGTGTCCCGGCGGCCACTGTCTCGCCGTCAGCTGCGCCAACAACTCGTATCGCGACCGGCATGCCCGACACCGCTGACAACGCAGGGCAGGTACCCACCGCCGTGATGCCGCAGCTGGCTTCCTCACCTCGAATTTTTCGGGGCTCACCGGATCAAGACTCCGTCACCCGCCAGATACATGTCGAGGCGCCGAAGATCTACCGGCCGCCGGACGACGTGAACTAAAGCGCGGCTAGCGCAGCGGCGCGAACGCGAACTCGCACAGACCCTGGCGCGGATCGACGGCCGCGCGGAAGCCCAACACCTCGGCGGCCCGGGCGGGATCCGCGACGATGTGGCGCACGTCCCCGCTGCGGTACTGCCCGGTGACGACCGGCGACACGGCGCTATTCGGGCAACTGCGCGCGTCGCACAGTGCGGTGGCCACCTCGAGGATCGAGATGGGCCGCCCAGAGCAGACGTTGACTGCAGTGAAACCTCCGCGGTCGGCTATTGATAATGCCGCTGCGAGGTTCGCGGCGGCTACGTCGTCGACGTGGACGAAGTCACGCATCTGACCGCCGTCCTCGAAAACTTTTGGTGGATCGCCTTTTTCGAGTGCAGAACGGAAGATCGCCGCCACCCCCGAGTATGGGGTGTCGCGCGGCATGCCGGGGCCGTAGACGTTGTGGTAGCGCAACGCCACCACCGAGCCGCCCGTTGACTCCGACCACGCCAGCGCGTAATGCTCCTGCGCGGTCTTGCTGGCCGCGTACAGGCTGCGGGGCCGCAGCGCCGCATCCTCGTCGACGAGCCGCCACTGCAACTCCTCACCACCGCGCGGGCAACGGTGTTCGAAGATGCCAGCGTCGAGGTCAGCGCGCCGCCGCGGCAACGGATCGACCGGCCCATGCCGCCGACAGTGATAGCGCCCCTGCCCATACACCACCATCGACGACGCCAGCACCAGACGGCGCACCCCAGCAGCGAACATCTGCGCGAGCAGCACCGTGGTGGCGAAATCGTTGTGTCCGCCGTAGGCGGGAGCGTCGGCAGCGTCCACGCCGGCGCCCACCATCGCGGCCTGGTGGCACACCACGTCGACACCGGCCAATAGTGGGTCCAGCGCGTCCACGTCGCGGACGTCGACCCGTCGGCATCCCGGCGGCAACACCGGGTTTGGTCCGTGCGCGGCGGGCAGCAACGCGTCCACGCCGACGACATCGTGACCCGCCGCCAGCAACGCCGCGCCCACCCGGGACCCGATGAAACCGGCCGCGCCGGTCAGTAGCACCCTCATGGCAGCTCTATCGGCAATGCGACGCCGGTGTGCGGCAGACAATGCCCGCAGCTGCGGTCCACGCCGACCCGAGCGATCGACGCGGCTACCAGCTTCTTGAACACCTCGATGTTCTTGTCAAGCTGGGCGAGCAGGTCGACGGCCTTCACCCCATCGCCAACCGCGACACCGGCGTCCAGATCAGTTACTAAAGCGATTGCCGCATAGCATATTTCGAGTTCGCGGGCGAGCACCGCCTCGGGGTAGCCGGTCATGTTGACCAGGCTGAAGCCGGAGGCGGCGAACCACTGGCTTTCCGCGCGGGTGGAAAATCGCGGGCCCTGAATCACCACCATGGTGCCGCCGTCGACCACGCCGGGTAGGCCGCTAACCGCGGCACGCAGAGTCGGGCAATAGGGATCGGCGAAGTCGACATGGACAGCACTGGAGTCGAAGTAGGTATCGACACGGCCGCTGGTGCGGTCGACGAGCTGGTCAGGTACCACCACGGCACCCGGGCCGAGTTCGGGGTTCAGGCTGCCGACCACGCACGGCGCGAAAACTCGCCGTACGCCAAGCGAACGCAGCGCCCACATGTTGGCCCGATACGGCACGGTGTGCGCCGAGTATTCGTGGTGTGCCCCGTGTCGAGGCAAGAACGCGACATCGTGTTCCCCGATAGTGCCGACCGTGACCGGGGCGCTGGGCTGACCATACGGGGTGTCCACGTTGACTTCGCGGACGGTGCTTCCAAACGGGGGCCCAAAGAAGGTGTAGAAGCCGCTGCCGCCGATCACTCCAAGCATTCGCCCATTGTTATGCATACCCCGCGTTTGATTGCATGCGCCGGCCACCGGCAGGATGCGTGGGTGGCTAGTTTCGCTCAGTGGATCTCGGGTGCTCGGCCACGGACGCTGCCGAACGCGGTGGCGCCGGTTGTTGCGGGCACCGGCGCTGCGGCATGGCTGCACTCGGCCGTGTGGTGGAAAGCGCTGCTGGCGCTGGCCGTCGCTGTCGCGCTGATCGTCGGGGTCAACTTCGCCAATGACTACTCCGACGGCATCCGTGGCACCGACGACCACCGGGCCGGGCCAATGCGATTGGTGGGCTCGCGGCTAGCTTCCCCGCGATCGGTGCTGACCGCCGCGATTGTCGGCCTAATGGTCGGCGCGGTGACCGGGTTGGCGCTCGCGCTGCTCAGCGCACCGTGGCTAATCGTGGTCGGCGCTGCCTGCATCGCCGGGGCCTGGCTGTACACCGGTAGCTCGAAACCTTACGGCTATACGGGTTTTGGCGAGGTCGCGGTGTTCGTGTACTTCGGCCTGGTCGCTGTGCTCGGCACCCAGTACACCCAGGCATTGCGGGTGGACTGGGTGGGCTTGGTGCTGGCGATGTCGACCGGGGCGCTGTCGTCGTCGGTGCTGGTGGCCAACAACTTGCGGGATATCCCCACCGACACGCAGGCACACAAGTTCACCTTGGCGGTGCGCCTGGGCGATGCCCGCACGCGGCGGTTGTATCAGGCGCTGCTGGCCACCGCCGGGGTGCTGACCCTGGTGCTGATGGTGGCGACACCATGGTGTGCCGTCGGATTGGTGGCCACGCCGCTGGCTCTGCGCGCCCTGCGGCCGGTGCGCTCCGGCCGGGTGGGGCCCGACTTGATCCCGGTGCTGCGGGACACTGGGCTTGCGATGGTGGTGTGGGCGATCGCGGTGGCTGGGGCGTTAGCCCTGGCGGGGTCGCTGGCGCACTAACAGTGCGCTGACGACTGCGACGGTGCGAATTGTCCTTGTTGGCCCACGCTTTCAGCTCCGCAGCTGGTCTCACTCCTCGTCGGGCAGCGACTCACCGCGCAGCCGAGCCCGTAACTGTTCGCGTTCGAAACGCCGACGCTCGCCAACGACAGCAAGCGCTGCGGTGGCGCGCCGACGCAGCGGACTGAACAGCCAGATGCCCAGGGGCATCGCGATGATCAGAGCGAATAACGCGGCTACGACGATGGGCAGCTGGGTTACCCCCAACAATCGCGCCACCCCGTAAATCGCACCGCTGAGTAGGATCACCAGCAGTAACCGGGCCGCGGCGTAAAGCAAGACGTCGACGACTAGGCGATCTCGATTGTGATCTGCAGCGCTGTTGCTGCTTGGCCCTTCTGACACGGTTTGAGCCTACGGCGCGGGTATATTCGCTCCAAGGAGGTCTCCAAGGAGGTGCGCGTGCTTTACCTGCTCCTCGTCCTGGTTTTAGGGACGCTGATTTACATCGGCTGGCGCGCCGCGCGGTCACAGGCCAACCGGCCGAAGACTCGCGTTATCGGACCCGACGACGATCCAGAGTTTTTGTGGCGACTCGGGCATCGGGACGACAACCCGCGCTAGTGACGATCGCAAGCGCGGCGGAGCCGGGCGCAGCGGGTCGTCACTCATCAAACCCAGCGACGATCGCAAGCGCGGCGGAGCCGGGCGCAGCGGGTCGTCACTCATCAAACCCAGCGACGATCGCAAGCGCGGCGGAGCCGGGCGCAGCGGGTCGTCACTCATCAAACCCAGCGACGATCGCAAGCGCGGCGGAGCCGGGCGCTGGGGGTACCTCCCGCTTGCGGGGGACAGGTCTTCACCCAGCAAACCTAGACCCGCACTAGACGGGGGAACCCGTCCGCGAGAACTGCTGCCAGCTCGGTGAGCGCTTCGCGGGTCTGTCGCCGCAACCGATCCAGGCTGATCTCGGCGCCTTCCTCCAGATGAGGGTCGAAAGGCACCAACCGCACTGCGCGGCAGCGCCGCGAGAAGTGATCGACCACCTTATTGATGTCGACCTTGCCTGTTCGCGGTCGCACGGCGTTGATGACTGCGATCGAGTTGCGCACCAGGCCCTGGTGGCCATGCGCATCCAGCCAGTCCAGCGTCGCCGAGGCGCTGCGCGCGCCATCAATGGATCCCGAGCTGACAACCACCAGAACATCGGCTTTGGCCAACACCGACGACATCGCCGAGTGCAGCAGCCCGGTACCGCAGTCGGTCAGCACCAGGCCGTAGAACCGCTCCAGGATTTCCAGGATGCGGCTGTAGTCGTCGGCGCTGAATGCGTCGGAGACCGCCGGATCGCTTTCCGACGCCAGCACTTCCATCCCGCTCGGGCCCCGCGAGGTGTAGCGGCGGACGTCGCTGTAGCGCTCGATGGTTCCAGCGTCGTGCAGCAATTGGCGCACAGTGGCCGGGGTTTCCAACGAAATCTTCTGGCTCAAGGTGCCGCGATCGGGATTGGCGTCTACCGCCACCACCCGGTCGCCTCGGATAGCGGCGAACGTCGAACCCAGCGTCGCGGTGATGGTGGTTTTGCCGACCCCACCCTTCAACGACAGCACCGCAATCCGGTAGCAACCCCGTACCGGCCGGTTGACCTGGGCCACCAAGTCGTTGTAGTGGGCGGCCCTGGGGCTCTCCCCCAGATTGATCAGCTGGCCGGACAGCACGTAGAGCAAACGCCGCCAGCCCTCCGACGGCGGCGGTTTGACCGGTCGCATGAGCATCCGGGTGGACAATTCCGGATATGGCGTGTGTGGCACGACCTCCGGGCGGTAGGGGGCAGCCACGGGTCCGACGGGTCTGTCAATCTCGCCACCGTAATAGCCGCTGAATTCCGCCGCGTCGACCCGCGGGACGCCGGTAACCAAAGTTGAATCCGAGTACGGCATCTGGGCCGGCGATGCGGGTGCTGTGGGAGGTGTCCCGGCCCGCGAGTCAGGTCCGGGGGGCAGCCGCTGTCTGCGAAATCCCGCAAAGGCGCGGGTCGGTGCTGCGCCGCCGGATTCGCCGGGCGGGCCGCCGGAGTACGGCTGCGGCGGCAACTGTGTTGTCCGATTGTCAGGACTATCGAGGCCGTCACGGCGCTCACGGGTTCGGGGCGTCTGCACCGGTGGATGCTCGGACACGTGAACTTCCCCTTTGCTGCAATCTTGGGGGCCGTCCGTCTACGAACTCGTCAGCCCACTCCCGCATACGAATGCAGGCCTACCGTCACCAGGTTAACGAAAAACAGGTTGAAGACCATGGCCACAAACCCGACCACGTTGATCCACGCTGCCCTCCTGTCCCGCCATCCCGCGGTTGACCTGGCGTGTAGATAAGCTGCGTATACCACCCACGCGACAAATGAAACCGTCTCCTTGGGATCCCAACCCCAGTACCTGCCCCAGGCTTCCTCGGCCCAGATCGCACCGAAGATCACCCCGAAACCAAACACCGGAAACGCAAAGATCGTCGTTCGATAGGCGATCCGGTCCAGGGTCTGTGCGTCGGGGAATCGCCGCACCAGTCGGGCCAGCGCGTATTCACTGCGCTCAGCGTCTTCGGGGTCGGGGTCCGCCAGCCGCGAGGTGCGCAGCAGGAACAAGATGCTGGCGATGCCAGCGACCAGGAACACCCCCGAGCCGAGGCTGACCACGGACACGTGGATGGGCAGCCAGTAGGACTGCAGCGCCGGCATCACCGGTGCGGCATTGGCGTAGAGCCAGCGCCCGGAAATCGTGAGCAGGATCAGCACCGGCACCAGCAAGAAAACCCACAGCGGGCGATACTGCCGGCGGCGCAGCACGATCGCGCCGGCGACCAGCCCGGAAAAGCAGGTCAGGTTGATGAATTCGTACATATTGCCCCAGGGCACCCGCAGGGTGGCCAGGCCGCGCAGCACGATGCACGCCAGCAGCAGACCGATGCCGAGGTAGGCCACGGCCAACCCGGCCCGCCCGACACGTTCGTCGAACGGCCGTTGCGGGGCGTCCATCACGATGCCGGGGGTGGCGCTGTCGGCGGCGACACTATTTTGCGCCCCGGTCTGGGGGCACCTCCCGCTTGCGGGGGACAGCCGCGCGTAGTTGTCTACCCGGCGGCCGCCAACGTACGCCAGCTCGTAAGCCAGCAGCAGCAGGGCGACCACCAGCGCCACCACGGCCGAGGTGAACGCCCAGTCGGAGTAGCGCGCCAGGCCGATGTTGACGTGCAGAGTGTTCATTTGACGTCCACCTGAGAACTCCTTATGGCTGCGGGCGTCCGGTCAGCCGCGACGGGCTCGCCGAGCCCGGCCATTAGCCGCTCCGTCAATCGCTCGAATTCGTCGCCCCACCCGGAATTGTCGGTGCGCGCCAAGCCGCCTAGTTCGACATTCACCGTACCGGCCTCCTCGCGACCAGCCATCGTGAGCCTGACCCACACCCGGCGACGACGCACCACCAGCGACACCACCAGCCCGGCCATCATCGCGATGGCGAAAACAAGCACCCAAGCCTGGCCGGGATCATGCGACACCTGCAGATTGACGAACGGCACGGCCCCGTCAAAGCGGACCACGGTGCCCGCCCCCGGACCTAGGTCAAGCCGGACCTGTTCACCGGCGCGCAGATTGACCCGTTTCTCTTTGGTCAGCCGGCCCTGATCGATCAGCCGGGGATCCAGGGTGAACAATGACTGCGGGCGCCCGCTGTCCAGGCCGGTGTCGCCGCGGTAGATGTCGATGGCTACCGCAGGGGCGTTCAGCGCCGGGAAACGCGACGACAATAGGGTGCCGTCGAGCTGCTCGGTCGGTGCCAATAGGCCCTGGATCGCGATCTCGTGTTGACGACGCTCGCTCGCGTTGGGATAGCTGCCCGCGGGCGGGTCGATGCGTGCCACGCCCGACGACAGCAGCGTCTGCGGGTTGTCGGGTCGCCATTGCACGGTCGACGTGCGCGTCTGCCCGTCGGGGAAGGTCACGGTGAAGGTGGGCGCGTAGCCGTGGCCCTGCAAGTACACCCGGTCACCGCCGATGCGCAGTGGGTGGTTGACCTCCAGCCGGTAGGGCCGCCAACTATTCACCGTCAGATCGTGGCCATCCTGATAGTCAATATCCGCGGCGAACGAGGTGGCCTGTCCCGAGGGCAAGTACTGCGCCGCAAAGTCGTTGACCCGAATGCACAGCTGGTGCAACGACGTGCCGTCGACGGTGTTGCCGGCGCGAAACGAGTCGAACGCGGCCGGCGATGCTGAGCAGAAACCGGGGCCGCCGTCGGCGATGACAACAACATTGCCCTCGTAACCGAACAGCTTGCCGACGGCCACCGCAACCAGCAGACCCAGCAGCGAGAAGTGAAAGACCAGGTTGCCGAATTCACGCAGGTAGCCCTTCTCAGCGGACACCTCTACCGTTTCGGAGACAGCGCCGTCGTGAGTGCGGGTGGCCGTGCGCCAGCCGCGCAGCCGACCGGCGATGACGCGTGCCAGGGTCTCGGCATCACCGATGGCCGCACAGCTGGCGTGTTTGGGCAGCCGGGCCAGGTTGCGTGGGGCCGCCACCGGCGTGGCGCGCAGGCTGCGGGCATGCTCGATCATCCGCGGGGTCAGGCAACCGACCAGGGATACGAACAGCAGCGCGTAGATGGCGGTGAACCAGAAGCTGGAGAACACGTCGAAGGCCTGCAACCGGTTCAGCCACGGCCCAATTATCGAGTGAGCAGCCAGGTAGTCGTCGACCTTGCCGGCGTTGAGGCTGCGCTGCGGCAGCAGCGCACCGGGTATGGCGCCAAGCGCAAGCAAAAACAGCAGCACCAGCGCGGTGCCCATCGAGGTCAGCGCGCGCCACATGTTACGCACCCAGGCCAGCAGCCGCGTGAGAACCTGCGTCAAATCGACACCCTCACGTCGCTGACGACGGCATCCCGCAGCCACGAAACGAAGTCATCCCACACCCCGGCGATCAGTGCCGCACCGATCGCAATCAGCAGCATGCCACCAAAGACTTGGATGGCCCGGCTGTGTTGTCGCAGCCACCCCAAGCCGGCCACCGCCCGCGCCGAACCGAACGCTAGCAAGACGAACGGGATTCCGAGGCCCAGGCAGTAGGCGATCACCAGCACGATTCCACGCATCACATTGGCGCCGTCGGTGGTCGCGGCGACGGTAATTACTCCGCTCAACGTCGGCCCGAGGCACGGCGTCCAGCCGAGCGCGAATACGGCGCCGAGCACCGGCGCGCCCGCCACCGTCGTCAACTGCCGCGGACTGAACCGGGCTTGGCGCTGCAAGGTCGGGATCAAGCCCACGAACACCAGCCCCATCACAATGGTCAGCACGCCTCCGACCCGCTGCAGCAGCACCTGATTGGTGGTCAGCATGGTGGTCATCCCCAGGACGGCGACGGTGTCCAGCACGAACACCGTGGTGAACCCGGCAACAAACAGCGCCGCAGACCCCGCCACCCGCCACCGGGCGGCGGGTGGGGCTTTGATCGCGCCCGACCCTGGGAGCGCCTCTTCGTCAGAGACACCGTCGACCCCGACGACCGCCGCCAGATACGACAGGTAACCAGGCACTAGCGGCACCACACACGGCGAGGCGAACGACACCAGCCCCGCCAGCACACACACCCCTAGTGCCACCAGCAGCGGTCCCGCAGCGGCAATCTCGGTGAAGCCGGTCATTGACCGGCTTCCTGGGCCAGCCGCGCCACCACGGGTTGCAAATCCCCGGCGAGCAATTCCCGCAGAAATACCGCCGCGACCCGGTGCTGACGGTCCAGCACCAACGTGGATGGGATCACGGTGGTCGGGTATTTGCCGCCGAAAGCAATCAGGGTCCGCATCGCCGGGTCATAGATCGACGGGAACGTGACATGGCGGTCGTTGACGAAATCCTGAGCCGCCTGGCGGTTGTTATCGCGGACATCGATGCCTAGAAAAGACACCGAGGACACTCCGGATCTCCGCGTGGCGTCATAGACCTGCTGCAATTGGGTCACCTCGGCCCGGCAAGGCCCGCACCATTGGCCCCACACGTTGATGACGACGACCTGGCCCGCAAAGGGTTCCGCGTCCAGCGACAGCGTGCGCGCCGGATCCATCAGGTCCGGCCCGGAAAGCGGCCCCGGGCGGCCGCGGCTCGCGGGCGGATCGTAGAAGATGTCGGTCTTGCCGCCGGGCGAAACGAATTCGAAGGTGCCGCCGTGGACTACCGCATCGCGACCCGAACAGCCCGCGAGCAGCGTCACCAACGTCACCAACACTGCCCCGACGATCGCCAGCCGCCAGATGATCATGGCGCCACTCCTCCGCATCGCTTCGCTCTGCATCGTCACCGGCGCGATCAAGTGCCCGCCGGCTGGGAATACTGCACGTCGACCAGCCGGTCACCGTCGTAGACGAAGGTGGTCACCGAGCCCAACGCGCAGTCTCGGCGCCGCGGATCGTGCCAGAGCCGCTTGCCGGTCAGGTGTAGCCGCAGCGTCCACACCGGCAGTTGATGGCTGACGCACACCACCTCATGGCCGGCGCCGCGGGCGCGTGCCTTCTCCATCGCGGTCGTCATCCGGGCCGCGATCTCGACGTAGGACTCCCCCCACGACGGGGTGAACGGGTTACGCAGCTGCCACCACACCCGCGGGTCCCGCCAAGCGCCGTCTCCGGGGCCGACGCGCCGCCCCTCGAAGAAATTGACCGATTCGATCAGATCGGGGTCGGTGTCCACGGGCAGGTTGTGTTTCTCGGCGATGGGCGCCGCGGTCTCCTGCGCCCGCTGCAGCGGGGAGGCGATTACCGCGACGACATCACGATCGGCTAGTGCGGCGGCGACCGCGGCCGCTTGCGCTCTGCCCGTCTCAGACAGGCCGAATCCGGCGAGCCGGCCGTAGAGGATTCCTGTGGGGTTGTCCACCTCGCCGTGACGCACCACGTGAACCCGGGTTTGCTCGGCCATCAGGACTTCCGCTTTCGGGCGGCGGCTGCGGCCGCGGCAGGCAGCGCATCAGCGATACGGCCGAACGCGTCGTCGTCGAGAGCAGCCGAGACGAACCACGCTTCGAACGCACTGCACGGCGGGTAGACGCCCGCGTCGAGCAGGGCATGAAAGAACGCTGGATAACGCCAGATCTGACTGTTGCGGGCAGACGCAAAGTCGGTCACCGCCGTTTCGGAGAAGAACACGCTGAACATATTTCCGGCCCGCGGAATCTGGTGTGGCACACCGGCATCCGTGAGCGCCTCGGACAACAGCGTAACTAACCGGTCGGCATTGCTATCCAGTGCGGCATAGACCGCGTCGTCGGCGGCCCGCAACGTTGCCAATCCGGCGGCCATCGCCACCGGGTTACCCGACAGCGTCCCGGCCTGATACACCGGCCCCAGCGGCGCCAGCCGCTGCATCACCTCGGCGCGCCCGCCGAACGCGGCGGCCGGCATTCCGCCGCTCATGACCTTGCCGAAGGTAAACAGGTCAGCGGCGACCGGATCGAGTCCGTACCAACCACTTCGGCTGACCCGGAAACCGGTCATCACCTCGTCGATGATCAGTAGCGCACCGTGCTCGGCCGTGATCGCGCGCAGCGCCGCGTTGTAGCCGGGTGCGGGTGGGACGACTCCCATATTGCCGGGACTGGCTTCGGTGATCACCCCGGCGATCTGGTCCCCCAACTGGGCGAACGTCTGCCGAACGGCATCGATGTCGTTGTAGGGCAACACAATTGTGTCAGCCGCGGCGGCGCCGGTAACCCCCGGCGAGGATGGCAGGCCCAGCGTCGCCACCCCAGAGCCCGCGTCAGCCAGCAGCGCGTCCACATGGCCGTGATAGCAGCCGGAGAACTTGATGATCTTGGCCCGGCCGGTGAATCCGCGGGCCAACCGGACCGCGCTCATGGTGGCTTCGGTGCCGGAGTTCACCAGCCGTATCCGCTCGACGGGCGCCACCCGCCCGATGATCTCGGCGGCCAGCTGCGTCTCCGCCGGCGTCGGCGCCCCGAACGACAACCCGGAGGCGGCGGCCGTGGCGACGGCGTCGACCACGGCGGGATGCGCATGGCCGAGGATCATCGGCCCCCACGAGCAGACCAGGTCGACGTAGCGGTTACCGTCGGCGTCGGTGAGCCAGCAGCCGCGCGCTTCGGTGATGAAGCGCGGGGTGCCGCCGACCGCCGAGAAGGCGCGTACCGGGGAATTCACCCCACCGGGAATGACGGCGCAGGCATCCTCGAACAGCTGCGCCGAGATGCTGACGGCTGGGCCGGCCGGTGCGGTTGCCTGGTCAGTACTGGCCATGACGACCAGTGTTCCAGCCTCCGCGACTCGTTGAACTACAGGGTGTAAGACTTGAGGTCGGCCCAAGCCGACGAGTTGGATAACGGCATGCAACTACCCCAATGGCTCGCCCGGTTTAACCGGCACGTCACCAACCCCATTCAGCGGCTGTGGGCTGGCTGGCTGCCCCTGCACGGCATTCTCGAGCACGTCGGGCGGCGATCCGGCAAGGCTTACCGCACACCGTTGGTGGTGTTTCGCGCCGACGTCAATGGGCAGCCTGAGTTTGCAATCCTGCTGACTTACGGCCCCGACCGGGACTGGTTGAAGAACATCACCGCCGCAGGAGGCGGGCGGATGCGCCGCAGCGGCAAAAGCTACGGCGTCACCGACCCCCAGGTCGTCACGAAAGCCGAAGCTGCCCAGCACGTACGCATCGGCCGGTGGCTTTTCGCCAGGCTGCCGTTTGAGCAGGCGGTGCTGCTGACGCAGACTGGGTGAGCACGAGCAGACTCGTTACCTGCTCGATCACGATCCCCCCAGTCGGCGCTGCGAGCAAAGATTTTGTGGCGCAGGTGGTCGTGCGGTCACCAGGAAATATCGATTCCCGGCCTCCGCTAAACCTATAGCCTCCTGCTGGACCCACCGGACTCGTTGGCGATCTCTGGCGCCGCCAAAAACCAGCGCACCTTCGCCATCGCAGCCATCGCCTCTCTTGCATAGAGATTCATCGCCCGGGGGCCGACGAATTGTCAACGTCATCATCGTGAAACACCTAATCGTCATTGAGGAGTGAGAGAACTTCGCGGGCGAACTCTCCAGCGCCTGCGCGCAGCAGTGAGGCGAGGATGTCTTCGACACTTACTGGCGGGTGGTTCCGCTTCTCGACCATTTCGATCAGGCAGCTAAGCATTCCGCTCTTGCTGAGATCGAGTGCGTCGAGCAGGAATTCGTCTGCAGTGACGGCATGAAGCCCCACGGCTCAAGGACATCATCTGGAAAGTGCTTATCGTCATCCGTGACGATCGCCGCCGCATTTCCGCGCACGGCCGCGGCAACTACATGGCGATCATCAGGGTCGGGTAGTCCATCGCGCGTGATAACTCAGCCATGATGGCGTCACTCCACAGTGGGTGGAATGCGCCCCTCCGGGCGAGTGTTAACAGCAGATCCGCTTTGACGATAGGGACCATGCACGCATGTATCCAGCACCACTCGGAAACCGGACATCAGCCCTTTTTGCGCCGCTCTGCCCGCGCCGCACGAACAGCTTCTTGGAACTGTTGGGCCGGAATCTCGTAAAGGCTGTCTTCCTCGGCGTCCGTGACAAGCTTGGTAAGCAGTTCGCTTCGCTCGGCACTGCGACGCTTCTGGTAGTCCAACACCTCACTCAACCGCAGACGCCGATGGCGACTACCGCTGGGCTTGTCATCCTTCAGCTTGCCCTCATCAATAAGCTTTACCAGCGTCGGACGACTGATACCGAGCAGGTCAGCAGCCTGCTGCGTGGTCAATAGTTGCTCCACCGGGACGATGGTGACGCCTCGCTGCTTCCGCATCGCGGCGACGACACGGACGAGCACGTCATAGATTTCCAACGGAAGCGGAGTTTGCTCACCGTCTGGTCCGAGCAATGCTGCTGGTTCAGTGTGCCGCTCCAGGAACTTCGACAGATCCAGAAGCTCACGCATGTCTTCCGGCGGAAGGACAGTTCCTTTCTCACGAGTGCTGGTAGTCATAGACCCATGGTCTGCGAAATTCGAAAAAATCGCAACCACCGACGCTGGGTCGCATATCGGAATGCGCTGAACGCCGAGTACGCGTCGGCTCAGGCGGGCGGCCCAAAAGACCAGCCTGCGCTGGTAGGTACACATGAACACCTGCCGGCACACTATGACATCATGGTGTCATGACAACGAAGACCACGGGCCTGACTCTGCGTCTGCCAATAGAACTGGCAGACGCATTGAAGAATTACGCCTTTGTCACCGGCACGTCCGCCAATGAGGTCATCAAACAAGCACTGGTCGAATTCCTGAAGGCCAACGCCCGCACCGACATGGTGCGAGGCGCCTTCGAAAGGGTGCTTCAACAGCACGCCGTCGCGTTCGAGAAGTTGGAACATCTCTGATGACAATGTGGCTGACCGCCGCCGACGTGGAGCAATTCAACGCGCGGTTCGTCGGCCCTGACCTGCTGAGGGACTTCGGCCTCCTAGAGGCCGCGGTCCTGCGGCCCCAGGCCACTGCGTTCGGCGACGACGCATATCCGTCGCTGCACGAGAAAGCGGCCGCTCTGTTGCACAGCTTGGCCCGAAATCATCCGTTCGTCGACGGAAACAAGCGCACCGCGTGGGCCGCAACAGCGGTCTTCTACCACCTCAACGGTTACACCATCGGTTCCCACGTTGATGATAGTCAAGTTGTCGGCCTTGTCGTTGACGTCGCGGAGGGGCAGTTGGACGTGCCCTACATCGCGTCCACGCTCAAGGAATGGGCGGTTCCATTCCCGACGGACGACGAGTGGACGGACGACGCCGCCTACGCTTCCCCGGCATAGGCGCATTGAAATGCAGCCAAGGGATCGGCGCTTTACAAATGGAGGTCAAAATTGACTTGGATTAATCGGTCCGACGGCGGTGCCTGCGATGACATACCGGGTTGCGTATTCGCTCGTTCGCTAACGGTTTCAGCTACTTCTTTGAACCATTGCATACCAGCATAAATCAGACATATACTGTTTTGTACAGCCTACGGACAGCTCGAGCCAGCAGATATGCAAGCTCCCCGACTGGCTTTAATAAAGGCGGTCCACATGTCTTGGAAGAACATTTGCGACGACTGCAGCAGCAAGGTTAACCCTGATGGCCCGTTCCGGCTGGTTCGCGTAGGCACACAGGCCGCACCGAAAAAGACGGCGCGCTCCCCGGCAAGATTCTGCAACGGGCCTACCCCTGCAAGCATCGCATCGGGTACGCGTAAGTCAGGCGGGATCGACAAATGAGCGGTCAACCACTCAGGCTTGTGGACCTGGGATATGAACTACGGCTTTTGCTTGGCGCGGATAAAATCGTGGCATTCATCGAAGCTCACGACAACGCCGCATCAAGCGATACAGACAGATTCGGCAACATCGTCAACTACTTCAAAGATTCAGTGTACTTGTATTCGCGAAACCTATTAAATGCGTTCGTGGAGCATGCAGATACCGAGATAGGCAAGGTTCCGGGCAGGATCGGATCCACCGCCTACCGCAATAAAATTAAAGCGCCACTTGAACGATATGTTATGCATTTAGAGAGTGCGCGCGATCAGAGCGGTAAGGTTCAAAATACCTTGAGCGATGGACGCTACCTAAATGAATACATCCATGATTTGACTGCAGAAGTTCGGCGCTGTTGGTCTGAATGGATTGACTCAACAGAAAATCAGGAACTCAACGACATCTTGAAGGCCGCCGACAAAGATGCGCACAACGATTGCTCAGGTTTGAAAGGACTACTCAAGTGAGCGGTGAAGCAGGCCACCATGGAGGGGATTGGGTGCGTAAACGCAGCTCTGCCCACTACCAGGCCCAGCTACCTCGGACCAGACAATCAGCGTCATTTCGCGCCAGGTCAACTCACTAGCAGAGGCAAAGGCTCATCTGTCGGAATTGGTAGCCCGCGGTGAAGGCGAGAACCAGGACAGCCTTGCCGCAGCAATGCAAGCACGCCGAGCTAGGACGTGACCGACCGGCGATACCAGCTGATAATCGCGCCGATCGCGAAAAAGAAACTAGCCGAACAACTTTCCGAATCCGTGGCGTTCGCTGCCGACAAGTACCGGATCGATGACGAGGTGCAGCACGTCACCGTAGTTGGTGTGTTCAACCGCGCAGATGCATACCGTGCCCGATAAACAACGGCGTGGGCACGATCATAGTTTCGCCGGCCGTGAGATACCGCGGGACTTTGGCCGCCCGGACGCCTCAGATGGGCTGCGAATACCTCAGCGCCCAAAGCGATTTCGTTGACCACCGGCAAGCCTCTCGGCCCTGCCACCGGCTGGCAGTTGGCGGGCGGCCGAGCCCCGCCGCCACTTGACGAGGAAGTACAACGCAATCACGACAGCCCACGACAACAGGCTGAGCCAGAGTTGGGTGTGCGCGCCACGGTCGAACGCCATCTGTACCAGCACACCCACGATGCCGGCGACGGTAAGGATGGAAAGCCATGGGAAGAACCACATTTTGACCAGAAGCTTATCCGGAGGCGTCCTACGACGAAGAACGATTTGGGAAAGTGCAATCAACATGTAGACGAATAGGACGACGGCGCCTGACGAGTCGAGCAGGAAGGCGAACACCGTGCCGGGCGAGAGCCAGGCCATCACGACACAGCCGAAACCCACCACCGACGAGCACAAGATCGCAACGTAGGGGACCCCGCGCCGGCTGAGCTTGACCAGCTGAGCCGGTGCCTCTCGGCGGCCGGCGAGCACGAATAGCATGCGCGACGCGGTGTATAAGCCCGAATTCAAGCAAGACAGTACGGCGGTCAGCACCACCGCATTCATGATTTGATCCGCACCGGGAATGCGCATCCGCTTGAACGCAGCCACGTAGGGCGAGGCACCGACCTGCACAGAGTCCCACGGCAGCAGCACAACCAGTAGAAAGACCGAACCGACGAAGAACACCACGATGCGGGCGACCACGGTGTTGGTCGCGCGCTGCACCGCGCGCTCCGAGTTGGGGGTTTCGGCGGCGGCGATGGTAGCGATTTCCGCGCCGACCATGGAGAAGATCGCGACCACGATGGCGGCAAAGACGGCCCCCACCCCATTCGGGAAGAATCCGCCATGCGAACCGAGGTTGGACAAATCCAGCTGACGATCTGGCCACAGCCCGAGGACGAACAATGTGCCGGCGCCCAGAAAAGCCACAATGGTAGCGACTTTGATTCCGGCGAACCAGAATTCGAACTCCCCATAGGATGCGACGGAGAACAGGTTGGTCACGGTCATCATGACCATCAGGACCAGCGCGGGCAACCACAACGGCGCATGAAACCAGTAGGTGATGACCTTCCCGCCGGCGACGGCCTCGAATCCGACCACGATTACCCAGAAATACCAATACAGCCAGCCAACCGAGAAGCCGGCCCAGCCGCCGAGGGCTTGTCCCGCATAGTCAGCGAACGATCCCGTGCGGGGGTTCGCGGCAGCCATCTCACCGAGCATCCGCATCACCAGAATGATCAGCACACCGCACACCGCGTAGGTCAGGAACGCGGCCGGGCCGGCCGCATGGATTACCACGCCAGACCCGACAAACAACCCAGCGCCAATCACGCCGCCGATGGCGATCATGTTGAGCTGACGCTGCGACAGACCTTGGCGCAGCTCCGATGGACTACCCATGGCTTGCCATTTCGTGGGTCCTCCTGGCGCGCCCCGCCACCTAGTGCTGGTGTCTAACCACAGCACATTAGGGGGCGAGGCACCACTCGGGAGCGTCCAATGTAGAGCTATCGAAGCCGGCGGGATCAGATCCTGCCGGTTTAGCTGCGCTAGCGCTATTGCGGGTTTCCGGTATGGGCGTCGAGCGTCACCGTCGGTTGGGTCGGGCCCTTGAAATCAAACATTCCGTCCAGTACACCGGCGCGCTCGTCGAACGAGTGATCGCCAATGCGGCCGGTGCTCCAGTTGTCTTCGATGAACCGAGTGATTGAACTTTGGTCAGTAAGCGTGTGGTCCACGAAATTTGTTTTGGCATAAGGTGATATCACCAACAGCGGTAGCCGCGGGCCATACCCGCACCGTCCTTGGTAGACGATGGGTGCCCCGCCCGCATCGCCGCATTTACCTGGGCCGTCCAGAGCGTCTTCGGCTGTGGCGGAAGGCGATACGATCACCGGGGGCTGGTGGTCGTACCAGCCGTCGGAGTCGTCATAGGCGATGACAATGGCCATGTCCCGCCATTCCGGGAGTTTCTGCAGATGGTTGACCGTTTCAACGAGGAACTGCTGTTCGTCGAGCGGATCAGAATAACCGGCGTGCGCATCTTGGTAGCCCGGCGGTTTCAGAATGCTCACCGATGGCAGATGCCCCCCATCGGCGGCGGCCCAAAAGTCTGAGAGATCGTATTGGTGGTTGGCCTGATCGGTGAAGCCGATCTTGTCGGTCGCGCTCGGCGGCAAGTGATGCGGGTTGGCCGTGGATGGGTAGTACTGAAACGGCTCGTGGTGGGGCAGGTAGTCGGTTCTGGTGCCGAACGGCAATGCTCCGGTCTTGCCGGTGCCGCCCAGGATCTCACCGATGTTGTGCGTCGCGCCGCACACCGCCGTGCCGTCAGGCTTGCGGCTAGTGGGTTTGAAGCCGCCTTGAAAGTAGCCCCAGGTGACGCCCTTCGCGTTGAGCAAGTCACCGATGTTCTTGTTATCGGCGCTGAACTGAACCTGCTCCTGGCTGGAGCAATCATCACCTAACGGTTGCGGATCTGCGATCAGGGTGCCTTGTCCGTTGCCGGCGTCGTCGATGACCGCACGGGGCGGGAACGGTCTCCCGTCCGGCGTGTATTTGGTTGTTATTCCATGGGTTTGACCCGACACCAGGTTGATATGACCAGGCGTAGAAGGGCCGAAGATGGTGCCGTGGAAGTTGTCGCTCATCGAGTACCGCTGGGCGTAATTCCACAGCGCGGTCACCGAGTTGCCGTCGTAGTAGGACATCACCAGGCCGGGAGTGCTGAAGAACGGCGGTACGCAGGGGGCACCCTCGTCGTGTTCGACGAACCGGTCCATCGCACCGCCATTGGAGGACAACTGCTCGGTTTGGTATTCGTGACGCTGATCGCAGGTCAGCTGCTGACCCAGTCCACCCAGACGTATCGGCTGCGCCGAGTTCGGGTTGTGCGTCAACAAGTCTGGGGTCAGACCATTGACCGCAGGGGTGCCGGGTTTGGCCGTGAATGGCTGACCATCGGTGTTGGCGGCATGAGGATAGGTTCCGAAGTAGTGGTCAAAGGAGATGTTCTCTTGGAAGATAACCACGAGATGGTGGATCGGTGTCGCCGTGACCGGTCCCGCGCTCGGGGCCTTGGACCCGTGCGAGCACGCCGCGACAAGAACAACCACCGCGGCCGCAGCCAGGAAACGCACACCCGTCGGGCGGGGCGTGTTGCGGGACCGCGAATTCAGGTGACCGTTGGGCTGCGATGACATGTCGCAGACCCTATACCAGGCCTTAGGCGGCCTAAAAGGTGTCCATTGAGTTAACGACATGTGAACCATCGGCTGGCCGCCGATCAGGTGTCGAACTGCGGATCACTGCCTCTGCAGACCCTGCGGTGCCAGGTAGATCACATTGTCCTCGGGTGCGGCGTGGCTCGGCCGACAAGGCTCGGCCGTCGCGGCATTATGACGGCCGTGCCTGACCTGAACCGCCGCGCGGTATTACGCATGGGCGCCGGCGCTAGCGCTGCGGCCGCTGGCGTGTGGGCGTTGGGCGCCATCCTGGATCCGCTCGAACCGCAAGCGGCGCCGCAACCCCTGGCTCCCGCCCCGTTTGAGCCCGTGACGGCGGGTAACGCCCTACCCACCAGGCTGACCGGCTCGTTCATCTCAGCGGCTCGCGGCGGCGTCAAGACCAATTGGGTTGTCGCTTTGCCGCCGGGCAAGACCGGGGTGCTGCGTCCGGTGATTGCGTTGCACGGCAAGGGCAGCAACGCGGACATGATGCTCGACGCCGGCGTGGAGGGCACGCTCGCCCAACTGATCAAGGCGGGCCGACCGCCATTCGCCGTGGTCGGCGTCGATGGTGGTGATACCTACTGGCACCGACGTGCGTCCGGCGTGGACTCCGGCGCAATGGTGCTCGACGAGCTCCTGCCGATGCTGTCCTCAATGGGCATGGACACTTCCCGGGTCGGCTTCCTGGGCTGGTCAATGGGCGGATACGGGGCGCTGCTGCTGGGTGCCCGGCTGGGGCCGTCGCGGACCGCCGGGATTTGCGCGATCAGCCCGGCGTTGTTCACTTCATTCACCGGCAGCACCCCCGGCGCGTTTGACAGCTACGACGATTGGGTGCAACACAGCGTGGTGGGCCTGCCGGCGCTGTCGTCGATCCCCCTGCGGGTGGACTGCGGCACCAGCGACCGCTTCTATTTCGCCACCCGCCAATTCGTCAACCAACTGAAAACGCCACCGGCGGGAAGCTTCTCCCCGGGCGGGCACGACATTTCGTATTGGCGAGAGCAGCTACCCGGCGAGCTGGACTGGATGTCATCCTAGCCGTACGCGAACTTTGCCAGCCGCGCGGTGAACTTCTTGCCCAAGCCACTCGTCTTATCACTGAAAGGTTTTGGGAGGTTTGAGATGTTGGCGCTGCTGGTCTGCCTTTCGGCGGTCACGCCATTGGCTGGGCTTGGCCTGGTACTGCTGCAGGAGCGGCTGGAGCGCTGGGCCTACGAGCGGCATGCACAAGACTAAAGGAATTGTGCCGCTTAGCTTTTCACCTCACGTTTGGAGAGCATTCGGGCACGAAGAAGCCGGGTCGCCCCGACTACCGCCAGGATCCCGGCGAGCGTTCCCAACAACAAGGTCAGCAGCAGCTGCTGAGGGTCATACACCACCGACATTGTGATCGGTTGCCCATCGGCAACGGGCGCGACGGCAACCGTGTAACGCGAGCGCAACCAGCTCACCTCAGCGCCCACGAAGATGAGAAAGGCCAGACCGAGTTCGATCACCCCTCGATAACGACCGATCACCGCGGTGACCCGTTGTTGTCGTCACCATCGACGTCGGTGACATCCACACGCTCCTGGACCAGCGGAGTCAGCACCGCCCGAAGGTGACGATGACGACGCGCCCAGGCCTGCGCGGTGCGGCCCCCGCTGAGCTTCAGACCGATGCCGACGCGGCCGCGCGGCACCCCGACCAATTCGCCAAGCGCCCGCGCCGACTGCCACGGCTGCAGCTCCTGGTCGGACGCCGGTGAATTCTCGGCTTCCGGGTAGATCTTCACGATTTCGGCAACGAGGATCGTCTCGGTGCCCTGACGCAGGACATGGTCGGTCAGTTCGACCGAGGAATGGATCCGCGCCGCCTTCACCTGGATGCCGACAAACCCAGACACCAGCACCAGAAAGATCAACGGGACCACCGGCTGCACCGCTGCGCCGCTCCAGATTTCAATCAAGATCATGGCCGTCGCTGCCGCCGGTCCCGATAGCAGCCAAATCCAGCTGGCGCCGGGCTCATAAAACAACGGCTTGCGGTTGGCCTCCGTCGTTGACGTCATCACGACAGCCAACCCGCCACATCAGCAGCCCAGTAGGTGAGCACGATATCTGCCCCGGCGCGCCGGATACTCGTCAACGACTCCAGCGCAGCGGCACGTTCGTCAATCCAGTTGTTTGCGGCCGCAGCGCAAATCATCGCGTATTCCCCCGAGACTTGATAGGCGGCCACCGGCACCGGCGAAACGGCGGCCGCAGCGGCGACGACGTCCAGGTACCCCAACGCGGGTTTGATCATGATGATGTCTGCGCCCTCGTCGAGATCCAGCTCGATTTCGCGCAACGCCTCGCGGGCATTGCCTGGCTCCTGCTGGTAGGTGCGCCGGTCGCCGGACAGGCTACAGCTCACCGCCTCGCGGAACGGTCCATAGAACGCCGAGGCAAACTTCGCGGCGTAAGCCAGGATCGCTACATCGGTGTATCCGGCGCTGTCCAGTCCGTCGCGGATCGCGCCTACTTGGCCGTCCATCATCCCGCTCGGCCCAACCATGTGAGCACCGGATTCCGCTTGCGCCACAGCCAGTTCCACGTATCGTGCCACGGTGGCGTCGTTATCCACTCGGCCCCGCTCGTCGAGGACGCCGCAGTGCCCGTGGTCGGTAAACTCGTCCAGGCAGGTATCGGCCATCAATACGGTGGCATCGCCGAGATCCTTGACCAGGTCGCGAAGAGCGACATTGAGGATGCCGTCGGGATCTACCCCGATCGAGCCGGTTGCGTCCTTATCCTGGTCGCGGGGTACGCCGAACAGGTTCAGTCCACCCACCCCGGCGGCGACGGCCTCGTCGGCGGCGCGGCGCAACGAATCCCGGGTGTGCTGCACAACGCCCGGCATGGAAGCAATCGGCCGCGGCTCGTCGATACCGTCGGCGACGAACATCGGCAGCACTAAATGCCTTGGCTCCAGCGAGGTCTGCGCCACCAGGCGGCGCATCGCGGGGGTTGATCGAAGCCGACGCGGCCGGTGCCGCGGGTAGCTACCCATGCTGGCCGCGAGCGTCCGCAAAATGCCAGCCCCGACGGCGTGTCGCCGTGCAGACACGCGCGCTCGGCCAGTGGGCAGCCACTAGGTTCGATGAGTGCCGACCCGCTGCGCCCGGCTCCGCCGCGCTGGCGATCGCCACTAGCGCCTGCGGCTCTTCTTGCGCGGTGGGGGCAGCGCGCCCTCGGCGCGCAGCCGAGCGGCATGTTCGGCCAGGGCGTCAACTAACGGACCAACCGCGGCGGTTTCGGGCTGGACATCCACCCGCAAGCCAAACTCGGCGGCGGTCTCGGCGGTCTTGGGCCCGATGCAGGCGATGATGGTCCGCGCGTGCGGTTTGCCGGCAATACCGACCAAGTTGCGCACCGTGGAGCTGGAGGTGAAGCACACGGCGTCGAAGCCGCCCGTCTTGATCATTTCCCGGGTGGCCGCCGGCGGGGGTGCGGCCCGCACCGTCCGATAAGCGGTGACATCCTCGATCTCCCAGCCACGCTCGCGCAGTCCCTCGGCAAGCGTTTCGGTGGCGATGTCAGCGCGCGGCAGCAAAACACGGTTCACCGGATCGAAAACGCTGTCATAAGGCGGGAATTCGTCCAGCAGACCCAGCGACGACTGTTCCCCGGCCGGCACCAGCTCCGGGCTGATCCCGAAGGCACGGACCCGGTCGGCGGTCGCCTCGCCGACGCAGGCGATCTTCACCCCGGAGAAGGCTCGGGCATCCAGACCGAACTCGCCAAACTTCTCCCACACCGCGCGCACCGCATTGGTGGAGGTGAACACCACCCATTGGAAACGACCGTCGACCAGCCCCTTAACGGCGCGCTCCATCTGAGCGGGACTGCGCGGCGGCTCGACGGCGATGGTCGGCACCTCAACCGGCAACGCGCCGTACGACGTCAGCCGCTCGCTCATCTCGCCGGCCTGGTCCTTGGTGCGCGGCACCAACACGGTCCAACCGTAGAGTGCGCGGCTCTCCCACCAGTTCAGCTTCGCCCGGCTGGTCACCGTCTTGCCGATGGTCACCACCAGCGGCCCGGTCAGCGGGTCCCCCCCGGACGGGGACAGCTTGGCCCCCTGATCCTGCAAGGCGCCGCTCAGGACGGCCGGGTCAGCCAATCCCGCCAGCGTGGTTTCGACAGAACGTTGCTGGCAGGTCGTGCCCTGCGCAGTCACCACGCAGGGTGTGGCCTCGGCCAGCCCGTGGTCGATCAGGGTGCGCGCCGCGTCGGCCAGATGTGATGCGGTGGCTTGCAGAATCAGCGGCCCGGGAGCCGCGGCCAACGCGTCCCAATCCACATGTGGGTCACGCACATCAGCCACCGTGTGCGACGAACCCAGCGGCAGCCCGGCATAGGTCGGGACAGCGCTGCTGGCGGCCAAGCCAGGCACAATCTCGATGTGTAGGTGGGTGCGTGCCACGGCGTTCACCTCGGTGATGACCGCGTCCACCGTCAACGGATCACCCGCCACCAGCCGCACCACGTCGGCACCCGAACGAGCCTCGGCGGTCAGCATCTTGGCGACCTCGGTGGGATCACCCAGCGCAGGACGGATGTCGGCGCCACCGGACATGACCGCCGGTGCGGCGTGGTTGTGATCCCCATCGGGAGCACCCTCGGCAGCGCCGCCAGCGGCCGCAGCCGGACCGGCGGGTGCCGGGCCAGAGACCGGTGGCAGGTCCTTGCCAATCAGCGCCAACACCGGCTCAGGTACATCGGGGTCGATGAAAACCAGTGCGGCGTTTGCCAGCACCGCGGCAGCCTGGGTAGTCAGTAATCCCGGGGCGCCTGGACCGGCGCCCACAAAGGTGATGCGGCCCGGTCTCGGCTTGCGCCCTCGCGTCGTCATTGTCGCTCCCACCACTCTCGTTCAACTTCCTCGCGCCCGGTCTGGCCGCGCTCCCCACATCAGCTCCCGGGCACCGAGCTCGAACAGCTCGGCGGCGACCGCGAGCCCAAGCTCGCTTGCCCGACCGGACGTGCCGATGCCGGACGCGCGGATCACGTCGGATCCGTCCAGCGCCGCCACGCAGCCGCGCAGCGACAACTCTTCGAAGACGCGGCCTTCCTCATCGCTGGACTCGACCACCTCAGCGATCGCGCCCACCGGTGCGGAGCAGCCGGCCTCCAGTTCGGCGAGCAGGGCTCGCTCCGCAGTGACCGCCGCACGCGTGTCGGCGTCGTCCAACTCCGCCAGCACTGCCGCCAACCGGCTGTCACCAGCACGGCATTCGACCGCGAGCGCACCTTGAGCCGGTGCGGGCACCATCTGCACCGGATCTAGCGTCTCGGTGACTTCATCGAGGCGTCCCAGCCGGGCCAACCCGGCCCGGGCCACCACGATGGCGTCAAGATCACCACTGCTTACCCTGTTCAACCTGGTATCTAGGTTGCCTCGTAGGGGGCGGATTTCCAAACCGAGACCCAATGCCCTAAGCTGTGCTGCCCGCCGCGGCGAGGACGTGCCCACCAGTGATCCGGCCGGCAATTCCGCAAGCACCAGCCCGTCGCGGGCTATCACGGCGTCGCGGGGGTCGTTTCGTGGCGGTATCGCCGCCACCGTGAACCGCGGGTCGTCGGCGGTTGGCAAATCCTTGTGCGAGTGCACCGCAGCATCGACACGGCCTTCTTCGATCGCCTCACGCAATGCGGTGGTGAAGACGCCCACACCCAGACTTTCGATAGGCGCAGACGATTGATCGCCCGCGGTGCTGATGATCACCAACTCCGCGGGATGCCTGTTGGCGATGAGAGCGTCTCTAACGAGCGCAGCCTGGGTGGTGGCTAGCAGGCTGCCCCGAGTGCCTATCCGGATCACGTGGGCCAATCAACTACTCGGTGGGATGTTTGGAGCTGCCCTGCGCAGCACTTGTGCCGTGCCTAATGGCGTCGTCGAATCCGCTTGCTACCACTGGTAATTCACCTGCGGTGGCGACCGCATCAACGGCGGTCTGGTCAAGCTCGAAAAGCTCGCGCAGCGCCTCGGCGTAGCTGTCACCGCCGGGGGCACTGGCGAGCTGCTTGATCCGCACGGTAGGCGCATGCAGCAGCTTGTCCACCACCCGTCGCACGGTGCGTGCCACCTCCTCACGCTGGCCGCTGTCCAGCCCAGGCAGCCGGTGGTCTAGGCGCAGCAACTCCGCCTCGACCACATCGGCGGCTCGCTGACGCAACGCCGTCACCGTCGGGGTTACCTCGGCCATCCGCTGCCCGGCCAGATATGTGGCCACTTCGGCCGCCACAATGCGGCGCGCGGCATCGACGTCGGCGGCAGTGGCGTGAGCCGACGGTTCACGCTGCACACCGTCCACATCGACGACCCAAACGCCGGGCAGTTTGGCCACCGCCGGATCCACGTCGCGCGGCATGCCCAAATCGCATATCACCAACGGCTGGGTCGTTTCGTCACGGCGCATGGCGGCCAGCGCATGGTGCACGTCGGCCAACGAAACCACGGGGCTCACCGCCCCCGTACAGCTGACCACTAGGTCAGCGTTCGCCAGTGCCTCGGCCAGCTGATCAAGGGTCCGTGCCTCCGCCGGCACGCCCGATTCACCGATCTTGTCGGCCAGCCGCCGCGCTCGAGACAACGACCGGTTGAGTACCTTGATGCGCCCGATGTTGGCCTGCGTCAGGTGCGACGACGAGAGTGCACCCATCGCGCCAGCGCCGATCACTACCGCGGTCCGGCCCGCCAGCCCGCCCAGCGTGCGTTCGGCCATGCCAAGGGCGACCGACACCACCGAGGCCCCGGCAGCGTCAATGGCGGTTTCGGAATGCACCCGCTTACCCACCGACAACGCTCGTTGGGCCACCTCGTGCAACACCCGGCCGACCGCGCGATTAGCCTCAGCGGCGGCATATGCGCGGCGCACCTGACCCAGCACCTGCTGCTCGCCGACCACCGCTGAATCCAGGCCGCTGGTGACCGCGAACAGGTGCTCGACGGCAGCCTCGCTGTAGCGGACGTAGGCGTATTTGGTCAGGTCGCCGATCGACATCGCGGAGTATTCCGACAGCACCTGCCCGATCACTGACAAACCGGCGTGGAACGCGTCCACCACGGCGTAGACCTCAACCCGGTTACAGGTCGACAGCACCATCGCCTCGGTCACCAGCGGGGACTGCAGCACTCGGTCGACGATCTTGATCTGATCGGGTTCGTCCAGGCTGAGTTGTTCTAAGACCGAGACCGGCGCACTGCGGTGCGAAACCCCGAAGAGCAGGATGCTCACGGCAGCATCACCTGGCCAGCTCCCTTGCTTTCATCCAGTAAGCGGACTGGTGTCTACGGTAGACGTTGATCAAGTGGGCTACCAAATATCGTCAGCGGGTCAGATCCGCGCGGAGCCGGGCCTCGTCGACCTCCCAGTAGCTGTGCTCGCGGCCGTCGAGCAGGATCACCGGCAGACGGTCGCCGAAGGCCACCCGCAGCCCAGGGTTGCCCGCCAGCGCCGCGGCGTCGACATCCGTCACCGTCAGATCGAAGCCCAGCTCACCAGCCAGTTCAGTCAGCTGGGCGTGTACTCGCCCGCAGATGGTGCACCCGTCGCGGGTTAGCAGCTCAACCTGCGGCCGACTTGGCGCCTCGGTCATGGCCACCAGTGTGGCAGCCGTGGTCGAGAGGCTCTGCGAGTGAACCCACAGTGAATTGTGGCCCGGTGGGCCTGTCGATGTTGACACGGCTGTAGCCCAAGCCAACAGATGGCCGAGTTTCGGCGCTAGGCAGGAAGCATGCTCGCCGAAATCGACTCTCTGGTAACCAATCTGCGTGCAATGTGGTCGGGACAAGGTGCGGCGGCACATGCCGAGGTGCGCCGGCACTGGGCCCGCGGCGAGACGCTGATGCGCAACGCGTTAGCGCAGTTGGAAGCCGCCGGTGCGACCGCGCACCACAACTACACTGACGCCATGTCAACGAATTTGGCGATGTGGTCGTGAGCCGATGGACCGCTGGGCGTGGCCTCCGCGATTCGCAGTTAACATCGCGACGCTGACTCACCGGCTAGATGCGTAAACCTCCGCAACACATTTGCCAGATAGGGTTGATGTCGGCCACCGAACCGGCCACCGGGCAAGCGCAGCGATTTAGGAGGGTTTCGCGATGGCTTCCCCTGACCTGGGCAACGCACATAACGGTCGCATTGAGCTGGATTCCCTAGCCGACAACGCGAGCGCCAACCGGTCGCTTAACGACATGCACACCGCAGTGGCCGACGCCGGGGTCGGCCCGCAACCGCCGATTGACCTGACCGCGGCGGCATTCTTCGACGTCGACAACACGCTGGTGCAGGGCTCGTCGGCGGTGCATTTCGGTCGCGGGCTGGCCGCTCGCGACTATTTCACCTATCGCGATGTACTCGGATTCATCTACGCCCAAGCTAAGTTTCAGTTGCTCGGCAGAGAAAATAGCGAGGACGTGGCCGCCGGCAGGCGCAAAGCACTCGCGTTCATCGAGGGACGATCGGTCGAGGAGCTAGTCACTCTGGGCGAGGAGATCTACGACGAGATCATCGCCGACAAAATCTGGGCTGGCACCCGCGAGCTCACCCAGATGCACCTTGATGCCGGCCAGCAGGTGTGGCTGATCACTGCCACGCCATACGAACTCGCTACCACCATCGCACGTCGACTCGGTCTGACCGGCGCACTGGGAACGGTCGCCGAGTCGGTAGCCGGGGTATTCACCGGCAGACTGGTCGGCGAGATCCTGCATGGAGCCGGGAAAGCGCACGCGGTCCGGTCGCTGGCGATCCGGGAGGGCCTCAATCTGAAACGCTGCACCGCCTATTCCGACAGCTACAACGACGTGCCCATGCTGTCGTTGGTGGGCACGGCGGTTGCCATCAACCCGGACGCCCGGTTGCGCAGTCTGGCCCGTGAACGGGGCTGGGAGATCCGCGACTTTCGAACCGCTCGCAAGGCCGCTCGGATCGGGGTGCCGTCGGCCTTGGCGTTGGGCGCCGCGGGCGGCGCGTTGGCGGCAGCCGTGTCGCGTCGCCGCGAGCGCGAGTAATCGCACGAGAGGCGCACCGACCGCATCAAACCACGTGTCGCGTCGCCGCGAGCGCGAGTAATCGCACGAGAGGCGCACCGACCGCATCGAACCCAAGGGTCGCGTCGCCAATCACGCTGATAAGCTGCGCCGTTGAGCCCATAGTTGAGCGGAGAGCGCAGCGTCATGACAGTTCCCCTAGAGGCCGAAGGACTCATCGGCAAGCATTACCGACAGCTGGATCACTTCCAAGTCGGACGCGAGAAAATCCGTGAGTTCGCGATCGCGGTTAAAGACGACCACCCAACCCACTACAACGAGGCTGCAGCCGTCGAGGCCGGATACCCTGCACTAGTGGCCCCGCTGACCTTCCTGGCGATCGCTGGGCGACGCGTGCAGCTCGAGATCTTCACCAAATTCAACATCCCGATCAATATCGCCCGGGTGTTCCATCGCGACCAGAAATTCCGCTTCTACCGCCCGATTCTGGCGCAGGATAAGCTCTACTTCGACACCTATCTCGACTCGGTGATCGAGTCCCACGGCACTGTGATCGCAGAAATCCGCAGCGAAGTCACCGATGCGGAGGGCAAGCCGGTTGTCACCAGCATTGTCACCATGCTGGGCGAAGCCGCACATCAGGACGCTGACGCTGAAGAAACCGTGGCCGCAATCGCGTCGATATGAAAGGCGAACCATGGTTCCGTCACAGAGCCATCCGGCCGAAACCCGGCGCACCCAGCTGAAACCACCGGTCGAAGCCGTCCAGTCGCATTACGACCGATCAAATGAATTCTTCAAGCTGTGGCTCGATCCGTCGATGACCTACAGCTGCGCATACTTCGAGCGCCCCGACATGACGCTGGAAGAGGCCCAGCGCGCCAAGCGTGACCTCGCCCTGGGCAAGCTTGGGCTAGAACCCGGTATGACGCTGCTCGACATTGGCTGCGGCTGGGGATCGACCATGCGGCATGCGATCGAAAAGTATGACGTTAATGTGATCGGCTTGACGCTGAGCGAGAATCAGCTCGCTCACAACAAACTGAAGTTCGCCGAGATGGCCAACACCCGGAAGAACCGCACCAAGGACGTGCGGCTGCAGGGCTGGGAGCAATTCGACGAACCGGTCGATCGCATCGTCTCACTCGGCGCTTTCGAGCATTTTGCCGACGGCGCGGGAGACGCCGGGTTCGAGCGCTACGACAGCTTCTTCAAGATGTGCTACAACGTGCTGCCCGACGACGGCAGGATGCTGCTGCACACGATCATCGTGCCGGATGCCAAGGAAGCTAAGGAGTTGGGTTTGACGGCGCCGATGAGCCTGCTGCGCTTCATCAAGTTCATTTTGACCGAGATCTTTCCTGGCGGTCGGCTGCCGCAGATCCCGCAGGTCGACCACTATTCATCCAACGCCGGTTTCACCGTCGAGCGGTACCACCGGATCGGGTCCCACTACGTCCCGACGCTGAACGCCTGGGCCGCAGCGCTGGAAGCACACCAGGACGAGGCCATCGCACTGCAGGGCCAACAGGTCTACGACACCTACATGCATTACCTGACGGGCTGCTCGAACCTGTTCCGCGACCAGTACACCGACGTCTGCCAGTTCACTTTGGTCAAGTAGCCGGTGTTCGGGCTCAGCCAAAGAAGATGTTGCGGCGCCCGGCAAGCAACCGATACAGCGTCTGCTGGATCGTCTCACGGACCTGATCGGTCAGCTCAAAGGTGACCATCGGGTCCTCGGCGTCCGTGGCGGCATAGTCGGTGGTGTAAATCGGCTCACCGAACGCGATACGCCATTTCGACGGCAACGGCACCAGACCCGCAGGCCCAGCCAGCGGGAACAGCGGCGTGATCGGGAAATACGGCACGCCGAACAGCCGGGCCAGCAGCTTGACATCAGCCAGCATCGGGTAGATCTCTTCCGAGCCGACGATCGAGCACGGCACGATCGGCGCCTTGGTGCGTAGCGCCGCCGTGACGAAGCCGCCGCGGCCGAACCTCTGCAACCGATACCGGTCCTCGAAGCGCTTGCCCAGACCCTTGTAGCCCTCCGGGAACACGGCAGTGAGCTCACCCGAGGCGAGCAACCGGTGCGCGTCCGCCGTGCAGGCCATGGTGTGCCCCGCCTTGCGGGCGGCTTCGCCAACCACTGGCAAGTCGAACACCATGTCGGCTGCCAGCAGCCGCAAGTCCCGTTGCGCTGGGTGCTCGTCGTGCACCGCCACCGACAGCATCAATCCATCGAACGGCAGCACACCGGCATGATTGGCCACCACCAGCGCCCCGCCGGTGCTCGGCAAATTCTCGATACCGCTAACTTCGACCCGGAACCATGACTTGAAGAAAAACCGGAGCAAAGGCCGAACGATCGCATTGTTGAAGTGCGGATCGAACCCAAACTCGTCGACCGTGTAGTCGCCGGTCAACCGCTGCCGAAGGAACCCGGCAACGGCGGCAACACGCTGGGCAAGTTCACTAAGTGGTGCTTCAGTGGTTGTCCCCGACAAGCTGGTCGCGCCCGCAGCACGCCGATGTTCATCGATTTCGCGGACGACTGCCGCGATCTGCTCAGCTGAGGCGCGGCCGCGCGGATCAGAGAGTAGTGAGGGATGTTGACGAGACCCGTCGGCCCGGTGACCGGCTCTCCGACGTGTTGCTACCCGACCCCGATTGGTGTGCAGCGGAATGA